>JBKPNX010000281.1:0-10757 GCA_046732855.1 Pseudomonadota bacterium | reverse complement strand
CCACCACCGCGCCCGCGGCCGCGCTCGGCTGCGGCCTGGGCGCGCTCAGCGGCGCCGCGATGGGCCAGCGTCTCGACAGTGTCTACGACGCGCCCTGATCGGGCGAGGGTGCCGAACGCAGGTGCGTAGGGCTGGAAAAAGCCTGGCGACGGCGGGGCAGGGCGGCTTCATCCGGACGAGTTATCGGCGATCACGAAAATCCCGGCGCTCCGATTGAGCGGCTCGGCAACCCCATCGGCGGTCGGCTGCGGAATATCGTCTTCGCCCTTGCCGATGACCTCGACCATGTCGCGCGGCATGCCGGCGCCCTCGAGCATCGTGGCGAGCGACAGCGCGCGCTGCTTTGAGAGCACGAGATTGTAAGCTGCGTCGCCGACCCGATCCGTGAAGGCGACCACCTGCACCTTGGCAACGTCCATCGACCGGATCCGCTCGACCGCCTCCAGCGCCACCCGCGCTCCGCCGGGCGTGAGCTCGGCGCTGCCCGAGTTGAAGTGCACTTCGCCGACTTTGATGGGATAGTCCCCGGCACCCGCGCTGGGCTCGAGCGGGCCGGATCCGGGCGGTTCGCCCTCGGTCAAGGCCTCGTACTTGCCGCCCATGCCCGATCCCGGCAGCATCGCGTCCTCCTCCTCGGCGGCGGCGCCCAGGCTCTCCTCGGCGAGCTCGGATTCCTGCGGCGCGGCTCCGCGTTGCGCGGCATGCCGGTTCGGCGCGCGGCTGCGCAGCGCGTCCACCTCCGTTTGCAGGCGCGCGACGGTGTCGGTGAGAGCCGCGAGTTGCTCGGCGACCGTCGGCTCCGGTGCGCCGGGCGCACCTCGCGCAGCAGGAGCCGTTGGCGGCGTCGCCTGCTCGCGGCGGAGCGCCTCCTCGGCCGCGGACTGGGCGCGCAGAGCCTGGATGACCACGTTCTTGAGCAGCGCGATCTGGGATTGCGCCGCCTCGAGCTGTTGGCGCAGTGCCGTCACATCGGTGCCCGGCTGGTCAGCTTGGAAGCCAGGTTTGCCGGCCTGTGTCGTCGCCTGCTCGACCAAGGCATCGAGTCGATCGGCGATCGCCTTCGATCCGGCCTCGCCCTCTTTCGGGGTAGTCTCGTCGGCGGCTTGCACCACCGACCCGAGCAGGCCGGCGGAGCACCAGATCAGCAGGGTGGCAAGGACCATCTGCCAGTGCCGGCGGAATTCGCTGGTCATGCGTGCCTCCCTTGAGCAAGAGCCGGCGGGCTGAGCCTTCGCCCTCACGTCCGAAGTCGCTTTTCAGATCTGTAAGAGCAGGAATCTCGCGCCAATTCGGTCATTTGTCAATTTTGCCGACATTTGGATCGAATGCGATCCACACCAACACGATATACTGGGCCGCCAGTGCCGGCATCCCCGGGTTCCCGGCCGCGCGCAGGGCTTGCGACCGGATTGCGCCATCGGCGTCCAAAACGGGACGGCGACGATGCGCCAGGGACCGAATGAGCGCGCGAGCGCGCTCATGGCCAAGAAGGGTATCCCCGCCTGCGCCAGGCGATCGTCCCGCCAACGCCGCCAGCGACCGACGCTCCCCCGAACGCGTGCTTTTGCCCACAAGGTGGCGGCAGGGCGGCGCACAGCTGGCCCCCAGGGTGGCGCGCCAGTCCGGGCATCACCACATGATTCTGGGACCTTTGAAGGTGCGAGCTATGGGTACGAGCGATCGGGTTGCCAAATTCCGCCTGGGCCAAGTGGTCAAGCATCGCATGTTTCCGTTCCGCGGCGTGATCTTCGACGTCGATCCCGAGTTCAGCAACACCGAGGAATGGTATCAGGCCATTCCGGAGGAGATCCGGCCGGCCAAAAATCAGCCGTTCTATCATCTGCTCGCCGAGAACGAGGAGGCGTACTACGTCGCCTACGTCTCCGAGCAGAACCTGGTGGTCGATGATTCGGGCGATCCGGTCGAGCACCCGCAGATCGGCGAGGTGTTCGCGGAACTGAAGGACGGCATTTACGTCGGTCGCAAGATCGATCGCATGCACTGAGCTCCACTCGCAGCCGGTCGCCATTTCTTCCAACGGCAGCTAAAGAGGCGCAGGCGCCGCGCCGGGATTGAACCGGCGGCCGCCGTCTGTGGCGCCATTTGAGGTCGGAACGGCCCGGGCGGCCGTCGCCGGCGGAGGCGACCGATCGAACCAACCTCCAACCTCGCTGGCAGGGCGGTCCGGGGCAGCGCTGTGCTTTTCGTGGCGCAGCTGTGGCTCACGGTTTGCAGCTATGCGGTCGCGGTGTTGCTGGCGCGCGGGCTCGCTCCTGCCCAATACGGCGTTTACGGCGTCGTCTACTCCGTTCTTCTCTCGGTCGAGCTGATCGGGCGCCTGGGCCTACCTCAGGCGGTCACCAAGCTTACCGCCGAAGCGGCCGTCGGCGAGGCGCGCGTGACCGCCACCGTCGTGACCGTCGCCGGCGTCGCCACCCTGGCGCTTTTCCTTGCGTTCTGGGCGGCCGCTCCAGGGCTCGCCCTGCTGCTCCGGATCGATGATGGCGCCCGGCTGTTTCGGATCGCCGGGCTCGACATCCCCTTTTACGGCATGTTCTTCATCGCTGTAGCCATCCTGAACGGGCGCGGGCGGTTCGTCGCGTCCGGTCTCGTCTCCGCGTTATACGCGACCATCAAGCTCGCCGGTATCGTCGTGCTCGCCGCGCTCGGCCCGAGCGTCGAAGGCGCGCTTGTGGTCAATGTCCTGGGCTCGGCCGTCGCGCTTGCCGTCGCGAGCGTGGCGGTCGGCCGGCGCGCGTTCCTGCCCAGCCTCGCGGCGTGGCGCCCGGTGTGGCAATTGGCCCTGCCGGTCTCGCTCCGCGGCGTCGGCATCCAGCTTCTGGGCAATGTCGGGCTGTGGGCGCTGAGTGCGCTCGGCAGCTCGACCGACCCGGCGGCCAAGGGCCTGTACGTGGCCGCGCTCAGCGTCGCGCGGGTGCCCAATATCACCGTTTTCGGGATCACGAGCGTCCTGATCGCCACGCTCTCGAGCGCGCTGTTCGTGGGCGACCGCGCGACCGCCACGCGTCTCCTCCAGGGCTCGAGCCGGTTTCTCTTGATCGCGCTGGGGCCCGCCTGCGCCCTCCTCATGGTCAATGCCAGGGAGGTGATCACGCTTCTGTTCTCCGCCGCATACGCCGGGGGAGCGGGCGTGATGGCCGTGCTGGTCCCGGGGCTGGGCTTCTTCTACTCGATTCTACTTGTGCTGACCGGGGTGCTGATCGCGGCGTCCAGGGCGGGCCACGCCGCGCGGGTGACCTTGTGGGCGACGGCCGCGGCTGGGTTGCTGTGCTGGCTGCTCGTGCCGGAGCTCGGGGCGATGGGCGCGGCGCTCGCTACCCTGGTCGCGACCGCCGGCGCCACGGTTGCGGCCGGAGTTCTCGTGTGGCGCGCCGCCGGCCCCTGGCTGGAACCGTCGGTGTGCGCCCGCCTCGTGGTCGCCACGACGGTCGTCGCGGCCCCCTCCTGGCTGATCGAGACCGATGGCTGGCTGCTCGTGGCCGAGCTGCTCGCTGCCGGCTTGAGCTACCTCGTGTTCCTCGCCCTGCTTCAACTGGTCAGCCGCGCGGACCTCATGCCACTGCTGCCGGCCCGGCTGCGGCGCTCCGGCTGAAGTCCGCGGCGCCCCAAGGGTCGACCGAGCAACGGCTGGAACGGCCGGGCTGCGATTTCGGGTGGGGGCGAGGCCCCGAGGGCGTGGAAGATCGCGGGCACGAGATCGAGCGTGCTGGCGGCGGGCGCCGCGCCGGGCGGAATTCCCGCCCCGGCGGTCACCAGCCACCCGCCTGGTCGATGATTGCCGCTACGACCGGACGCGAGTTTCCGGGCCCGATTCCAGGCGAGCTCGCCGCAGTGACGCGATCGCACTCCGATCGAGGCGCCAAGCGGACGTGCGGCCCAGCGGACGGCGAGATCGGGCAGGACGTCGCGGAACGGCGCGTCGGGCGCCACCACTTGGTCGATCCGGTCCACTCCGGCGACGATGGGCTCGCCGGTCTCGAGGTCCTCCAGCGAGAGCAGCCGCTCCGTCAGCTCGTCGCACACGGATTCGAATTCGGCGCCTTCATGCACGATGCCTTCGGGCTCGCGGCCACGCAGGTTGATGCGCACATGTCCGGCGAGATCGGTCGGCAGATCGAAGAAGCGCGTTCGCTTCCAGTCGAACATCCGCGCCGACCAGAACCTGCCGAGCTGACGGTGCACCATGCGCGGCAGAAGGCGCGTGGCGCGCGTCGCGACCGGCGATCGAATGGCGCGCCGCAGGTGTCCGCGCAGGCGCCCGTCCGGCCTCGACTTGGCCCGGTTGCCGTGCAGCAGGGCGAGGATGTCGGAGAACCGGTCATTCCAGCCCGGATTGGGTCCCATGCCATGCAGCGCGAAGACCGCAATGCGACTGCCGCTCGGCGCCGCACTGGCAATCCGGCCGATGGCCCCATCACACGCGGCGTAGACCTCGCCGAGCGCACCGACGAGCAGGTCCTGGCGGCGCGGCGCGAGAGCCGTGTCGTCGATCTGGGATGTGTCCCAGAGATAATGTCCGGCGCGATGGCCTGCGCCCAGCACGATCAGGGCAAGATCGCAGCGCTCCTGGCCGAGCACCCAGGCGGCAATATCCCCGATCTGTCCGGCGGCTTCGATCGCCTCCGCCCTTAGCTCAAGAAGGCTTGCCTCGGTCTGCGGTCCATAGCGCTCGGCGGCAAGCTTCGGCCCGCCGAAGCGTCCCTCGAGCTCGCGCCAAAGCTCTTGAGGCGCCGCCCCGGGCTCGACCTGATCGTGGCACTGCCACCCGTTGAGATAGACGCCGCGAAAGCCTGCAGGCGGCGCCGGCGGGGCGTTTGGCACATCGATAATGGCCAGCCGCCGGGAGCCGCCGCATAGATGCTGCCAGAAGGGCTTGAGGCGAAGCCAGGAGGGGTCGGCCATTTCGACCCGGCCGAGATCGGGCCGCCAGATCTTGCGGAAGTACCAGCCATGCTCGCCGAGCGGCAGACCGCTCACGAAACTGCGCCAGACCGAACCGAGCATACCGGGCACCTCGTTGTGGAGGTGTCGGAACTGGCCTTGGCGCATCAGCCGTTGCAGATGCGGCAGGTCGCCGCGGCTCAATAATCTTCTGAGCTCGACCCCATCTACGGCGTCGAGCCCGATCAACACTAGGGGCGCGTCTCGCATCCGATTTGGGTCCTGCTGCGGGGACAACGCGCAAGGGCAACGCACGGTCCGGGTTCACAAAAGGCCGCCTTCCAAGCTCCCTCGGCCCGGCTTACAGGGGTCGCTAACAGGCTGGAACAGGCTGGCCGTCGGATTGTTCCTGCGTTGGGCGGGCGCCTTCCGAGGCCATGTACCGCAGCTGGCCGGAGATCCGGGACCTCGGAGCACGGCTGGCCCGCCGGGATTGAGCCCGCGCCGGCAGGCCGCTAAGCTCCCGAAGAAGAAGGGTGATCGGGCCAGGTGGCCGCTGCCCGAAGCGGTGGCCGGCGTCAGGGATCGGGGGCAATGAAGACGGGGTTCAATCTGCTCTTGTGGACGACTCACGTCACCGAGGCGCACTTCCCGCTGTTCGAGAAGCTGAGAGCCACCGGCTACGACGGCGTGGAGATCCCATTGTTCGAGGGGACGGTCGGCCATTTCGAGCAGGTCGGCCGCGCGATCCGCGGCAACGACCTCGGCTGCACCACCGTCACCGTCCTGCCCGACCAGGCGCACAGCGCGATCAGCCCCGATCCGGCGAGCCGTCGCGGCGCACTGGACCACTTCAGGTGGGCGATCGCCTGCTCATCGGCGCTCGGCAGCGAGGTGCTGTGCGGGCCGTTCCACCAGCCGCTCGGCCTGTTCTCCGGCGCCGGGCCGACCGAGAACGAAAGGTCCTGGGCCGCTGACGTGCACCGCGAGGCGGCCGGCTTGGCGGCCGAGGCGGGGATGGCGCTGGCGATCGAGCCGCTGAACCGCTTCGAATGCTACTTTCTCAACACCATGGCCGATGCCAAGGCCCACGTGCAGCGGGTCGGCCATCCGAATTTCGGCGTGCTCTATGATACTTTCCACGCCAATATTGAGGAAAAGGATCCGGTCGGCTGCATCGCGGACGCGGGCACGGTCATCCGCCACGTGCACGTGTCGGAGAACGACCGCGGCACGCCCGGCAAGGGGCATGTGCCCTGGCGCGCCACGTTTCGCGCGCTGCGTGCGGCCGGCTACGACGGCTGGCTGACCATCGAGGCGTTCGGCACGGCGCTGCCGGCGCTCGCCGCCGCGACCAAGGTGTGGCGGGACTTCTTCCCCACGCCCGAGGAAGTCTACGAACACGGGCTCAAGACCATGCGCGAGAACTGGGCCGCCGCGTGAGCGATGAGGCACAAAACACGGAGGATCTCATGCACCGCACCTCGATCGGCACCTGGGCCTACAACATCGGGCCTTACGCCGAGCACCCGGTCCCGTTCGACGAGGTCGGTCCGCGTCTCGCCGAGCTGGGCTTCGACGGCCTCGAGCTCGGCGGGTTCAACGGCTATCCGAACCCCAATGCGCTGCCTCACCAGGAGCAGCGCGCGGCGCTGAAGGAGAAGGTGCGGGGCTGGGGCCTCGGCATCTCCGGCCTCGCCGCGGACCTCTGGTCGCAGCACCTGATCGATACCGACGACCAGCGGGCGTACCTGGCCGAGTTCGAGAAGAACGCCGACTTCGCGCGCGATCTTGGTATCGCCGGCGTGCGCGTCGACACCGTGCAGCCGCCGAGCATCCACGGCCAGATCGACTACGATGTCGCGTTCAAGCGGGTGGTCGACACCTGGAAGGTGTGCGCGCGGAAGGCGGCGGAGCGGGGCCTCTACGTGACCTGGGAGGTCGAACCCGGGTTCGCGTTCAACAAGCCGTCCGACGTGCTGCGTATTCTGGATGCGATTCCCGACGACAATTTCGGCGTGATGTACGACACCTGCCACGGCCAGATGGTCGCCGTGGTCGGCGCCCGTCAGCATGGCCGGAAGGAGACGCTGCCGGGCGGCCAGCTCGAGTTCATCGACCAGCTGTCCGGGCGGATCAACCACATCCATCTGATCGACAGCGACAACGCCTGCCACAAGGATGCCGCGGGCAATGACGAGACCAGCGCGCACGCGCCGTTCGGCGATGGCGTGATCGATTTCGACGCGCTGCTGCCGCGCCTCGCCCAGGAGCGCCTGCCGCACGACTGGTGGACGATCGACCTGTGCTTCTGGTCCAATGCCTGGGACGTTACCGAGCGCTGCAAGAAATCGCTGGATGAGCTGAACCGCAAATACGGATAGCCGCTGCTGGCAGCACCCCCTCAACGCGACGTAGTTGCTTCGGCGTGCCGATTCCCATATATATGGGTCGAATGTTACGGGTTCCCATATGAAGACTACGGTTGAGATCAGCGACGCCCTGCTGGAGGCCGCCAAGAGCGAGGCGGCAAAGTGCAACATGACCTTGAGGATGATCATTGAAGCGGCGTTGCGGCGATATCTGGAAGCGACCAGAGGGCAGCCGCACGCTCCGCCCCGGTTGCGCCGGCACAGCTTTCGCGGGCGTGGCCTGCAGCCCGGCCTGAGTGAGAGCGACTGGGCCACGATCCGCGAGCGCGCGTATGAGAGTCGCGGCGGGTGATCGCGATCGACACCAATATCCTCGTCTACGCGCATCGCGCGGACGCGACGTGGCACGAGGCGGCTGATGGTTGCCTCGGGGCTGTCGTCGAATCGGGTGTGCCGTGGGCGATCCCATGGCCCTGTATTCACGAGTTCCTCGCGATCGTGACGCATCCGCGCATCTACGATCCGCCCACGCCGCTCGCCGATGCGCTGGAGCAGGCCGCCTGCTGGATGGAGGTGCCGACCCTCGTTCTTCTTGCCGAGGCGACCGGCTACTGGCCAGCACTCCAGCAGACGCTGGAGGTAAGCCGCGTGACCGGGCCGCGCGTTCACGACGCGCGGGTTGCCGCGCTGTGCCGGCAGCACGGCGTGAGCGAGCTTTGGACCGCCGATCGCGACTTCGGGCGCTTTGCCGGGCTCAGGTTCAAAAACCCTTTGGTCGCGTCCGCACGGTAAGGTACGCAAGTCCCTTGGAGCGGCCCGACCGCCGTGTGGCAAGCCACTCATTATGCCTTCTTGCCAAGTCTGCCACCTACGGGGGTGTTGTCATGGGAACAATTCATGTCACCATGGCTGCCAATGGCCGTCTGGTGATCCCTGCCCGTCTCCCCGCCGCCCTCAAGATGGGGCGAGGCGGAGCATTCGTAGCTAGCCTGGAAGACGGTGTCATAAAGCTTGAGCCTTTCGACAGGGTCGTTCAGCGCGTGCAAGCGAACGTGCGGCGCTACGTGCCTGAAGGCAGCGACCTAGCGGGCGAGCTGAGCGCGGAGCGCCGGCGCAAGGCTTGAATGAGCGTTGTCTTGGAGGCATCGGCCGTACTCGCGCTGATGGATGCCGAACCGGGGGAGGAAGCCGTGGCGGCCGTGCTGCCCGGGGCGCTACTGAGTTCCGTCAATTTGGCCGAAGTGGTATCCAGGCTTGCGAGCGCGGCATGGCCGCGGCGCAAGCACACGCCGACGCGTTGGCGCTCGGGATCGACGTGGTGGCGTTCGAGAGCGCCCTCGCGTGGGACGCGGCCGCCCTTCGGCCTCTCCCTCGCAACGCCGGCCTGTCGCTCGGTGATCGGTGCTGTCTCGCGCTGGCTCGCTCCCGACGAGCGACCGTGCTGACCACCGAGGGTCGCTCGGCGGCCAGCGCAGAGATCGTCGACGTCAAAATGGAAAATATGAGACCGCGACAGAGCTTAGGCAGGGAGGCGAAGAAATGGGCAAGGCGCTGAACGTCGGCATGATCGGCTACGGCTTCATGGCCAAGGCGCACTCGAACGCCTGGCGCCGGGTCGCCGATTTCTTTCCCGCGCTCGAGCACCGGCCGGTGCTCAAGGCGGTGGCCGCGCGCACCGCCGACAAGGTCTCCGCGTTCGCCGACGTCTGGGGCTATGAGAGCGTCGAGACCGACTGGCAGCGCCTGATCGCGCGCCCCGACATCGACCTGGTCGACATCTGCGTGCCCAATCGCCTGCACCGCGAGATCGCGCTCGCCGCCGCCGTCGCCGGCAAATGGATCGCGTGCGAGAAGCCGCTCGCCATGGACGCGGCCGAAGGCGAGGCGATGGTCGCCGCGGTCGAACGCGCCGGCGTCCCCAACATGGTCTGGTACAACTACCGGCGCGTGCCGGCGATCACGCTCGCCAGGCAGCTGATCGACGAGGGTCGCATCGGCCGGCCGTACCATTACCGCGCCCAGTTCCTCCAGGACTGGACCATCGCGCCCGAGGTGCCCCAGGGCGGGACGGCGCTCTGGCGCCTCGACGTGCACGCCGCGGGCTCCGGCGTCACCGGCGATCTGCTCGCCCACAACATCGACACGGCGACGTGGCTGAACGGCCCGATCACGCGCGTCATGGCCGAGACCGAGACCTTCGTGAAGGAGCGGTTGCACCAGGAGACCGGCAAGATCGAGCCGGTGGGCATCGATGACGCCTGCATGGTCATGGCGCGCTTCGAGAACGGTTCCATGGGGCTGTTCGAAAGCACGCGCTACGCCCGCGGCCACAAGGCGCTGAAGACGCTGGAATTGAACGGCGAGGCGGGTTCGCTGGCCTTCGATCTGCACGACCCGCAGTGGCTCTCGTTCTTCGAGTACCGCACGCCCGACGGCGGCAAGATCGACGGCCACACCACCGGCTGGCGCAAGATCCACGTCACCAACTTCGAGCACCCGTACATGGACCACTGGTGGGTGCCCGGCCTGACCATCGGCTACGAGCACACCTTCGTGCATGCGATCGCCGACTTCGTGCAGGGCATCGAGACCGGCGCGCCCGCCGAGCCGACCTTCCGCACCGCGCTCCAGACCCAGAAGGTGTGCGACGCGATTCTCCAGTCGGCCAAAACCGGCCGGTGGGTCGAGACCGGCGTCGCAATTTGAGTTCGCAGACCTCAGAGCCGGGGCGCGCTCAAGTCCGGGCTGAGTTAACGAGAGGTTAATGCGGCACCGGGGGTCGCGCCCGGCGGCTGCTGGTCCGCGCTGTCTCGATAGGATCCCTATGATCGCCGAGAACGCCGGCTCTGAGCGGGTCTCCGCCATACCATGCTCGCCCGGCCGATCCTTCACAGCATCAGGGGACACGGCCGCGAGGCCTTCCAGTGGGCATCTTCCGCTTTCGGCCTCCAAGCGGCCTTCGGCGAGAAAGGCTGACCACGGCGGCAGATAGCCAGGAGGCGACATTTCACCAACCATCTATTTTCGAGCCGGTGTGAAGTGCCTCACATGCTTGCGCGCCGTCAGGCGATACGTTTAGGGACCTGCGGTCGATTCTGATTCAAGTGCAGGCAATTGGGAGGAAACGATGGCAACCTACGATGAGCAGCTCGCCGATTTCGGCGCGAACGTGGTCAGTTACTGGAAGTTCCAAGGCAACGGCACGGACGAGACGGGGGGGCACGACGCGGCCATCTCCGGTACCCCGGAGACGGGCGTCCCGACGATCGTCCGTCTCGATACTCGGGCCGAGGGCGCGCCGAAAGACGGCAAGTGCATCGCCTGGCCCGCCAGCTCTGGAGAGTTCGCCGAGGCGGCCCACGACACGGCGCACAAGACCGCCGAGGGCACCGTGGTGGTCACGTTCCAGCGGGACTCCGCCGACCAGAAGTCATGCCTGGTGTCGTTCGACTCCGCGGAGGCCGCCGGCGGCGGCTCGATCGA
>JBKPNX010000280.1:0-14958 GCA_046732855.1 Pseudomonadota bacterium | reverse complement strand
CATTCCACTGGAGTCCAAGCTTTGGGTTCACCCTGCTGAACTCGTAGGTGCCCTCTTCATATGAATCAAAACTCAGGCCAAGCGTGGTCAGGAAGTCTGCTGGAAAAAGAAAGTTTGTGTAGCTGTATACATTCGCCTGCTTGACCGAATCCGATTCCCTTCCAAAGAAATCGCGTTCTACATCGACGTCATAAAAGCCACCGCCCAGTGTGGAGTTGAATAAGTCGGAGTCAAAAATCGCGCGGACCTCTGGCTTGAATCCTTTTTTTGTATCCTTAGCTTCGTCGAGTTGGATGCTAGCGGGAAGATTGTTGAACAGGTTACGAAAGTTTTCCTCTCTATCGCTGTAAAGCAGAGACCCGATGATGTTGAGTGCGGGCGAGGGCGTTAGGCGCGACCCTAGGCGAAAGGTGTCTTGAGTTACCCGCCGTTGGAACTTGGTGGAGAAATCGTCTGGGTCAAAGCTTAAGACTAGGTCACCTTCGCGAGTGTTCCTGTGCCGAAACTCCGTTTGCATACTGAAAGCGGGTGTAAAGTCGTACTGAGCGAAAGCATTGTAGACGTTGTTATTGACATCGTTGTTTTCGCGGAAGCCGTCTGTCTGGGAGTGAAACTGACCTGCGGAAATCGCAGCCTTATTGTAAAGGCCAGACACGGTGACTTCATCGCCGAAAGTACTGTTGTTGCCGGCAAAGCCTGTAGCGAGAAGATGTGCTCGATTCCTCTGAAATAAAGGGGTGAATTCGTTGTAGGTCACTCTGGTTGGACCAGCGCCAGCTATGACGTTGAGGTCGGTAAAGGGTAGTAGGGGTTGGACCGGGTCGATGTTAACCGGCTCCAAGAGCTGTGCCTGCAGCAACTCGCTGGCTCGGGAGGCTTGTTGGCGAGGGAGCGAGGCGTAAATATCGGACAGGAAGCGATGCGCGGAAGAGCTTGCGGGATCGAGCGTCAGAGATTTGGTGCCTTGGACCACCCCGAGCTGTTCAAAGCCGAGGTCATCGTAGATACGAGCCAGGCTAGTTCCCCGGACGGCTCTATCCTCATCCAGCAACAGGCGCGAGCGATAGACCGCGCGGTTGTCGTTGAGCTGGATCGATCTTTCGATATTGCGCAGGGCCTCGACCGGTCGGTTCTCGGTCTGCAGTCGGATCGCGTCGTAGAACCAGGGAGTCGGGTCGTTCGGATCGAGCTCCTTCGCGATGGCGTACTGCTCGGCGTCGAGGGAGTCGCGCTTCTCCTCGAAGTATGTCTTGCCCAGGTAGCTCCGGATCAGCGAATCGTTGGGGTCGAGGGCAGCGGCGATCTCGATCTGCCGGCCTCCCGCGTCCAGATCGCCGCTGCGGATGATGGCGAGGCCCAGGCCGAGGCGCGGGAGCGGGTTGGCGGAGTCAAGCGCGATCGTGCGTTCGAACGAAGCCTTGGCCTCGCTGATGTCGATCCGGGTCAGCGCCGCGAAGCCGAGCACGATCTGCGTGCGGGCGAGCTCCGGCGCGAGCGCCACTGCCCGCTCGGCCGCGTCCCGCGACGCGCCGAGCTCGCCGAACATCTGCTCGAGCTCGGCAAGCCGCGCCCAGGCGAGCGCGTCGTCGGGTGCGCGCTCGACCGCCTCGCGCAGCACCGCGCGCGCTTCCTCGAGCTGGAAGTTCGCCTGCAGCGCATAGGACAGGGCGATCCGCGCGGCACTGGAGTCGGGGCGCAGCTCGACCGCGCGCCGCGCATCGACGAGCGCGTCGGCCCTGCGGTTCTGGACCACCTGGATGATCGCGCGCTGGGCGAGCGCCTCGCCGGCGTTCGGGTCGAGCGCGAGCGCCCGCTGGATCGCCGCCGCCGCCTCGTCCACCCGGCCGACGTTCAAGAGCACCCCGGCCCGATAGGTGTAGTAGCGCGCGTCGCGCGCCGCCTCGGGCACGCCCTCAAGCGCGGCCAGCGCGCCGGCGTAGTCGTTGGCCGAGACCCGCTCGGTCGCAGCCCGCAGCCCGGGCGGCAAGGGCAGGGGCGGCGCGCCGCCGCCGGCGAGCTCGGCGAGGATCGGCGGATAGTACAGGGCCCAGGCGACGGCGTCGCGCGGGCGCGCCACGATCATCGGCGCCGGCGCGGCGCCCGCGGGCACTGCCGCCGCCTGCCCGCTCGCGATGCGCAGCTCGCCCTGCGGATTCTGCAGCAGCACCTGGCCATCGAGCATCACCACCTCGGCGCGATCCGCGCCGACCCGGACCAGGAACTCGGTGCCCTCCGCAGCCGCGTTGACGAACGGCGTATCGACCTCCAGCGCGCGCGGGCGATGGCTGAAGAAATAGATCGCCCCAATCAGCAGATTGAGCAGCGAGCGTCCGTCCTCGGCGCCGCGGCGCAGCTGGGCCGTGGTGTCCTGATCTACCCGCAAGGTCGAATCGTTGGCGAGCGCGAGCGCCGCGCGGCTCGCGGCGCCGACCCGGAGCGTATCGCCGATGCAAAAAGCCTGCTCGAGCACCGCTGCGGTCCACACGTCAGTGCCCGCGCGCTTCAGCTCGACCGTGCCCTGGATCGAGACCAGACGCGCGTCCGGCGGCTCGCAGAGGAGTTGCGCTTGGGCCGCGCCCGGCAGCACCAGCAAAGGCCATGCGAGGGCGGACGCGGCAAGACCACGGTGAAACGACAATCGGCCGAAAACGGTCCACGGGCGCATGCCAGGTCGTCGAAAGCCCCTGATGCTTTCGCGCTTGGAATCGCAAATTACGCAGACGTTCGAGTAACATAGATTGAGTTGTCATACAACGGCATTTCTCGCAACGATGAAAATCCATCAAAGGTTGTAATTGACACCAGTTCTTTCGCGGCCTCAGCTTCTATTTCTGCTCCAGCTGGATCACGCCTGCGACCGCGGGCGGCACGCCGGTCAGGTATCGCTCGCACCGGGTCTGATAGAAGCGCGCGGGCCCGTCGCCGGGATCGCTCGCCAGAACCCTGGCGAAATGCCCGCCCGCCTCGCGCCAGCGACCTTGCTCGAACGCGGCGAGCGCCGCTGCGAACTGCGGCGGCCCGGCGCGTTCTGCCTCGCCAGCAATGCCGACCAGCTCGACCAGCTGCATCGCCTCGCCTTTGCCGCACAGCTGGAACTGGCCGAGCGGACGGCTGACGATCTCGTCGAGATCTTCGACCAGGGCGCCGGCGGCGATGATCCGGGTGCCCAGTTGCTTGTTCAGGCTCTCGAGGCGGGAGGCAGTGTTCACGCAGTCGCCGACCACGCTGTAGACGTAGCGCCCGCTGCCGCCGACATTGCCGACCATCGCCCAACCGGCATTCAGACCGATCCGCGTCGGCATCGTGCGGGGGTGGTTGTGCTGATTGAAGGCATCGATCGCGCGGCTGATCTCGAGCGCGGCGCGACACGCGTTCAGGCGCGCCGTTCGTTCGGGCCGGGGCGTGGTCCAGACCGAAGTGGTGCCGTCACCGACCACGTCGGTGACGAGCCCGCCATGCCGCTCGACCAAACCGAACAGGATGGCGAAGTACTGGTCGAGAACCGCGCTCAGCTCCTTCGGCGTCATGACCTCGGCCAAGGTCGTGAAGCGCGACGCGTCGGTCACCATGCACACGGCAAAAACGTGCTCCTTGAGCGTGCTCGGATCGACCGGAGCTTCGGCGAAACCGCGCGCGATCTTGTCCGGCAGGTAGTACTGCATGCCGCGACTGATATTCGCCCTGGCACGCCGCGCGTCGCGGTATTGCAGCAGCAGGCCCATGAACATGCCCAGCGGCAGCTGGATCAGCAGCGGAATGCTGACCGGCAGCCACAGCTGGTCCCGCGTGAACGCGATATAGGCGCCGGAGTAGAGGAGAATCGCGGTCAGCAGCGCGGCGGGAACGGCAACCGCCGCCGGCAACAGCCGGGCGATCAGACCGATGACGCAGCCGAACAAGCCGAGCCAGGCCAGCTCGGTCCAGAGCGCGGCGGGCTGAACAAGACGGTCGTCGAGCAGGTTGGCGAACGCGGTCGCAGCGATTTCGACGCCGGCGATGTCGACCCCGTCCGAACGCGAGAACACCGTCGGGAAATCATCCTCGTGCGAATTGTGGAGGTCGGACAGGCCGACGAACACGACCCGGCCGGCGAGCGCCTCGGATGCCGCGGCGGTGTCACCGAATACCTGATAAGCCGGCACCGTCAGCACCGAGCCGGGCGGCCCGTAAAAGTTGAGATAGCGACTGTCCGGGCCGCTATAGAGCGTGATCAAGGCGCGCAGCCGCCGCCGCTCCACGTCCGGAAGCGGCTTTGCCTCGAGCAGTGTCGACGCGCGCTCGGCCAAGCCGGAATCGGCCAGAAAAGCGTCGCGCACCGCCAGGATCAGCTGCTGCAGAGACTCTGCCCCCTCGAGTGCGCTCCGGTCCGCGGGCAGTGCATCTGCGCCGAGCATTCCGGCTTCGCTCAGAAGAGCGCGCCACTCCGGATATGCGGCGAGCGAGTAACGTTGCACGGCCACGACCGGCAGGGTCGGACGGACGTCGGGATTGGCCCGGAAGGTCCAGAACTGCGTCGGCATCTTGGGCAGGGGGAACCACGCCGAGCCCACTGCGCCCTCGGCGAACGCCGGCAAGGGCCCGCGTAGCTGTTCGCGGTTGAGCACGGCCGCTGGGGCGGCGCCCGATTCGACCGGGCGATTGTTGCCGTCGAGAAATTCGAAGAGCACGACCCGCTTCGCAGCGGCGATCGCCGCCGCGAGCGCGGCATCGTCCGCCGGCTCGCGCGGTCGGTCGAGGACCAGATCAAGGACCACGACCGAAGCCTTGAGCTCGACCAGGCGCTCGATCAGATGGGCGAACACGCGCCGGGGCCAGTCCCGCGGCTTCGCGGGCAAGCCCAGCTCCTCCGCCGAGCGTCGATCGAGGCTGACCACAGCCGCATCGGCCGGCGCACTCACCTGCCCTCGCATCAAGAAGAGCCAGCTCAGCCCGAAGCGCTCCTCCAAGCCGTGGCCAAAGGGCATGACCAGGATGCCGACCAAGGCGGCAACCACTCCGGTCATGCTGGTGCGGACCAACGGGCGCACGGGCGATCAGCTCCGAGGGCTTCAGCCCTCATCGGGTGGCATTCTCTCCTCGCACAAAGCGAAGCCGGCCTCTGCATCAAGTCTACCGAGCCGTGCGCGCCGGCAGGTGTGAACTACTTCACACGTCCGCCAGGAGGATTCCCCGCAGGGCCAGCCGGCTGCAGTTCGCGGGACCGCTGGTCAGATCCGCGCACGCGATCATCGCACGGTCAGCGGGTCCAAGACGCATGCCGGGCAGTCTGGCGCGATAGCATCGCCTTGCAGTGATGTGCCACAAGGCGGCCGTGATCAGCGCGCGCGACGGACCCGCCACGCCCGCCAGCCCCGGTTTGACCGCGTCGTCTGCCGGCGCGCGGTCGTCTCGACAAGCCCGTTGACGACGTATTACTGCTGCTGGAGGATGCCGGGCCTCATGCGCGCCGCTGTTTCCAGCCCGCGATCGTCCTGAGCGGCGCTCAGCCGTGCGGATCACCAGCTGGAACGTCAACTCGGTGCGCCCGCGCCTCGCCGGGCTAGAGCGGCTGGTGCGCGCGCTCAACCCCGACGTGCTGTGCCTGCAGGAGACCAAGGTCAGGAACGACGCCTTTCCGGTAGCGGATCTGGAGGCGCTCGGGTTTCGCCATCACGTGCTGCACGGCCAGGCCGCCTATCACGGGGTGGCGACGTTCGCAAAGCTGCCCTTCGAGGATGCGTCGCCGATCGCCTGGTGCGGCAAGGACGACTGCCGCCACCTGCGCGTGCGGCTGCCCGGCGATCTCGAGCTGCACAACATCTACGTCCCGGCGGGCGGGCGCATCCCCGATCCCGAGATCAACGCCAAGTTCGCCCACAAGCTGGAGTTCCTGGCGGCGCTGACCGAGTGGTTCCGCACCGGGTTCGCCTTCGATCCCGCGCGCCGCGCCGTGCTCGTCGGCGATCTGAACATTGCGCCGCTTGCGACGGACGTCTGGAACCACCGGGCGCTGCTCAAGGTGGTCACGCACACGCCGGGCGAAGTCGCCGCCTTGGCCGCCCTGCAGGCGGCACATCGCTGGGTCGATGCGGTGCGCCGCTTCATCCCGCCTGCGCAGCGCCTGTTCACCTGGTGGAGCTATCTTGGCCGCGACTGGCAGGCGACCGACAAGGGTCGCCGGCTGGACCATATCTGGGTCACGCCGAGCCTGGCCGATCGCCTCCGCAGCGCGGAGGTGTCACGCGCGGCGCGCGGCTGGCCACAGCCATCGGACCACGTGCCGGTGACGATCGACCTCGACGCGGCATGAGGACCGACCGCTCAGCGCGCCAGCCGATAGCCGCCCGGCTCGGTGATCAGGATTTGCGCGTTGGTCGGCTCGGGCTCGATCTTCTGGCGCAGCCGATAGATGTGCGTCTCCAGCGTGTGCGTGGTCACGCCGGCATTGTATCCCCATACCTCGTCGAGGAGCACCTCGCGCGACACCGGCCGGTCGCCCATCCGGTAGAGGTACTTGAGAATCGCGGTCTCCTTCTCGGTCAGGTGGATCTTGCGGCTGGTGCCCGGGTTGACCAGCATCTTGGCGCTCGGCCGGAAGGCGTAAGGACCGATCGGGAAGGTCGCATCGTCGGACAATTCGAACTGGCGCAGCTGGGCGCGCAGCCGCGCGAGCAGCACGCCAAGACGAAACGGCTTGGGTATGTAGTCGTTGGCGCCGCTGTCCAGACCCAGGATGGTATCCGCGTCCGAGTCATGCGCGGTCAACATGATGATCGGCGTCTTGATGCCCTGGCGGCGCATCAGGCGGCACAGATCCCGGCCGTCGGTATCGGGCAGGCCCACGTCCATCAGAATGAATTCGAAATGGTGCTGCTTGACCAGCTCCAGAGCGCGAGCGCCGTCCTCCGCCTGGTAGGCCACGAAGCCCTCGTGCAGCTCCAGCTGTTCCGCGAGCGTGGCGCGCAGGGCGTCGTCGTCATCCACGATCAGGACTTGCTTGTTGTTGGTCATAGCGGTTCCTCGTCGCGCGCCGCTGCCGGGACCGGACTTGCCGGGGACCCTGTCTCGTCGCGCATGACTTCCATCAAGAGCCGCTCAGGTCAAGTCGGCGCGCCGTCCAGTCCCATCTGACGCGCCATCGCCTGCACGACGGGAGAGCGCGCGTCGCCCATGCTCAAGATGATGCCGAAATGGTCGACCCTCGGCTGCACAAGCAGCCGAGATTGCCAGCCGTGGCGTTCGAGGCGCGCGGCAAAGGCCCTGCTCTGCTCGTGGAACGCCCTGGTCTCCAGCTCGCCCACGGCCACGATCACCGGGCAGCGGCCATGCAGCGGTTGATGGAGCGGGCTGTTGCGGTGCGCCTCGTCCGCATCGAGACCGACGACCTCGTTGAGATAGCACAAGCGGATCGGCTCGAGGTCGAATACCCCGCTGATCGCGCAGACGCCTTTGATCATGTTTTCGGGCAGACCGAAGCCTGCCCAGTCGGTCGTCAGGGTGATAGCGGCCAGATGGCCGCCTGCGGAATGACCGGCGACATGCAGCCGCGTGGGGTCGCAGCCGTGATTTGATGCGTGGCGGTAGAGCCAGGCAAGACCTGCGCGTATCTGCGCGACGATCGCATCCATGCGCACGGTCGGCGCGAGGTCGTAGCCGAGCAGCGCGACCGCGACTCCGCGCTCGAGCCACGGGCCGGCGACAAAGGAGAAGTCCTTGCGATCGCGGCTCTGCCAGTAGCCGCCGTGGATGAACGCCAGGATCGGCGCGGCGGTGGCGCCCCGTGGCACGAACAGGTCGATCGCCTGGCGTGGCGTTGGACCGTAGGGCAGATCGAGCTTTCCGGGCCAGCGCGCGCGCAGCGCCGCGCTGTCGCGCTCGTAGCTGGCAAAGTAGGCGAGATGTTCCGGCACGGCGGCGCGCAGGTTGTATTGGGCATCGAGAGCGGCGCGCTCGGCCTCGGATAGCGACATGGGCAGGCTCGCGTCCTCCGTACCAGATACTTCATGCGTACTGCTCGAGCATGGGCCAGCTTTTGCTCTGATACGCTAAGTCATGGCTAACCTTCTGTATTCCTTTAATATCTGGAAATCAACCGCAGCAATGTTGGCATTACGGGCTCACAACGGGCTGGCGATTGCCTGGCTGGGCCGACGAGTTGAGCGCCAACCCGCCCCCCGAACTCGTGAGACCCCGGCTAGACCGCCATGTGGCTGAGCCTCTACGTATTGGCGCTCGCCGCGCTCGCGCTGCACGCGCCGGACGCGCTCTGGCAACTGGAAATGCGCGACTTCGTGGCCGTTCTCGCGCTGCTCGGCGCCTGGCGCTACGGCTGGGGCGCGGTCCATCTGAGTCGCGGCTTGTGGTACCGCCACGTTGTGTTCCCGCGCTGGCGGCGCGCCGCGGACCAATTGAGTGCTGCGGGTGCCGCGTCGCATGTCTACATCGTGATCGCGACATCGCGGGTGCGCGGCGAAACCACCGCGCGCGTCTATCGGGCCGCGATCGCCGAGGCGATCCGTTACGCCTGCCCTGCGACCATCGTCGCCGGCGTCGGCGAACTCGCTGACCAGCGATGGGTCAAGCGGGTGTTTCAGCAAATGAAGCCGCCGCCCGAGATCCGGCTGGCATTCGTGCGCCGGCCAGGCATCGGCAAGGGCAATCAGATGGCCTGTTCGCTGCGCGCCGTGTCGCGCATGCGTCCGTCCCGCGATGCTGCGGTGGTATTGATGGACGGCGACGTCCTGCTGACCGCCGGGAGCCTGACGCGAAGTCTGCCTTTCCTCAAGCTGATGCCTGAAGTCGATGTCATCGTCACTGACGAGGAGAGCATCGTCGCGGGTGGTCCGGTCGTCCAGGCGTGGCACGGTCTCCGCGCGGCGCAGCGTCATCAGACCATGTCGTCGCTCGGCCTCTCGCGTCGCCTGCCGGGGATCACCGGCCGGATGTCGATTTATCCGGCCCGGGTCGCCACCGACCCGAGCTTCATCACGTCCCTCTCACACGACCATCTCGGACACGCCCATCGGGGCCAGGCTCCTCTGCGGACCGGCGACGACCAGTCGACCCGGCCCTGGCTGCCGCGCCGAGGTCGGCGCATGCTCTACCTGCCCGACGTCAAGACGCTGGCGATCGAGCACCCGCCGGCCAAGCGGCTGCTGTCGGCCGCCGCCAGGGTGGCGCTGCGCGCCTCAGACATGGCCAGGGCGAGCAGCACGGCGATCGCGCGCGGCCCCGGGCGGATCGGGCTGTTCACGTGGTGGTCTCTAATCGAACAGCGGGTATCCCTGTGGACGCCCTTGATTGGCCTGGGGATCGCGCTGCTGTGCGCCTTCGGCAAATCGGTCCTGTTCCTGTACGCCTACCTGCTCTGGGTCGGCACGACCCGGCTGATCCACGCGCTGCTCCTGCTCACCGCCCGCCCGGCGATCAGCGGGCTGTATGCACCGCTGCTTTACGCCGGCCAAATCTGCGACGCTCTGATTGAGGCCCACCGCGTGTTGCGACCAGATCGGCAGCGCCGGATCGCGCGTCCCCTCACCGCGGGCGGCGAGTTGCCGCCGTGGCAACCGCGCCCGCAGGCCCTCGGCTCTTCACGCCTCCACTCTTTGGCGCGTGCCATCCTGATAGGTGCCGCGATCTCCAGCGCTTCGCCGCTGGGCCCGTTCCCGCCGTTGTGAGGAGCCCGCATGAGGCCCCAGATCGTCCACGAGTCTGAAGTCCACCGCCAGCACGTCCGCCTCAAGATCCCGATCCAGGTCGAGATCGACGGCATTCGCCATCAGGTCGACGACTGGTCGGTCGGAGGATTCGCTGTCGAGAGCGTGCTGACCTCGCGCAAGCCCGACGAGCGCTTCTGGGTCAGGCTGATCTTCCCGTTCGAGGAATTCGAGCTGAGCATGCGCCGGGAGGCGCGCATGGTTTACGTCGACCAGGGGCACGGTCGTTTCGGCTGCGATTTCCTCACGGTCAGCGAACGCCATGCCGAAGTACTCCGCTATCTGGTCGACGCGTACCTGGCCGGCGAACTGGTCAGCGCCGGCGACCTCCTCCAGGCGCGCGGGCCGGGTAACGCTGCCCAGGTCCGGATAGAGGCGGCGCCGGACGGTTCTACCGACGAGGCGCCCTGGCCGGCCAGCAGGCGCTATCGCGCCTATGCCGGCTTCGCGCTCGTCGGCCTGGCCCTGCTCGCCGTGATCTCATTTGGAGTCTGGGAGCGCTATGTCGCCATCGATGCGCTGAGCGCGACCATCGATGCGCCCGTGATCGAGGTGCGCGCGCCGATCGGTGGCCGGTTCGTCGCCGCCCTGGAGCCCGGCGAGCGGATCCGCGAAGGCGCTTCGCTCGGCAGGGTTCAGACGATCGACGGCGCGCCGCTCACGCTCGAGAGCCCGTGCGACTGCCTGGTGCTCGACCAGCTCGGTGTCAGCGGGCTCTACTATCAGGTTGGCGACCCGCTGATCGCCCTGATACCGGCGCAGGAGCCGCTTACGGTCCGGGCGCAGCTCGCGCTCGATCAGGCGGAGCGCCTCGGCGTGGGCGACCGCGCCGAAATCCACGTGCCGGGGCGGCGCGAGCCCATGCTCGGCCAGATCGTGCAGATCGACTTCACACCCGCCCTGCGGGCGCTGCGCACCCGCGCCGAACCGACTGCGCCGCGCCTCGCCGAGGTGCTGGTACGGCCCGACCTGCCATTCGATTTCCAGGACTACGGCAGCTTGGTGTCGATCCGGTTTCGGTGAGCGCCGCCCGGTTGCTTACCATCTGCAGCCGAAAGGCGGACTGGACCGGACCGCCAGGCCTGAGTAGCTTGTGCCGCTTCGCGGCGGACCTGTGACTGTGACGAGCGCGACACCACTTCTACCGGTGATTCTCTTGGGCGGCGCAGGGACCCGCCTGTGGCCGATCAGCCGTGCCACCTTGCCGAAGCCGCTCGCGCCGCTGATCGGCAGCGAGAGCCTGCTGCGTCAGACCGTTCGGCGCGTGCTCGCCTGCGCCGCACCCGAGCACATCATCACGGTCGGTTCTCGCCCGCACGATTTCCTGATCCGTCGTCAGCTGGCCGAGGTCGCTCAGGGGCTCGGCGCACACCGGCTGCTCGAGCCCTGCGGCCGCAACACCGCGGCGGCGATCGCTTTTGCGGCCCTCTATACCAGTCACCGCTTCGGCCCGGACAGCGTGCTCTGGGTGTGTCCGTCGGATCACCTGGTGAGCGAGCCCACGGCGCTGCACCGCGCGGTCGAGCAGGCGTTGCCGGTCGCCCGGGCCGGCGAGCTCGTGACGTTCGGCATCACGCCCACCCGGCCGGAAACCGGCTACGGCTACATTCGTGGCGGCTCGCCGCTGCCCGGAGCGGCTGCGGTCCGGCGCGCTGCGCGCTTCGTCGAAAAGCCGGAACGCGCAGTCGCCGAGAAGCTGCTCGCAGAGGGCGGCTGGTACTGGAACAGCGGTATTTTCCTGTTCCGGGCCGACCGCATTCTTGCCGAACTGGCCACTCATGCCCCGGCCATTCTCGAGGCGATGGAGCGAGCCTATGCGGATCTGAGCGAGGTACCCGGCGGCGGGTTCGAGGTGCCCGACGATGCCTACGCCGCCGTGCCCGCGGCGCCGATCGACAAGGCGGTGATGGAGCGCGCCGAGCGCATCGCCGTGCTGCCGTGCGACCCCGGATGGTCCGATCTCGGCTCGTGGCAGGCGCTATGGGAGCAGCTGCCGCAAGATGCGTCGGGCAACGCGGTGCGCGGGCAGGCGTTCGTCGACGCGAGCACGGATTGCCTGGTCCACGCCGAGAGCCGGACGGTCGTCTGCGCCGGCGTGCGCGACCTCGCGGTGATCGAGACGCCGGATGCGGTGCTGGTGAGCGACCGTCGCGACACCGACGCCGGCAGGCGGCTCGTAGCGCTGTTGCAACAGGCCGGCCGGGCGGAGGCGTCGGCGCACGCCGAGGAGCAGCGCCCCTGGGGCAGCTTCCGCGTGCTGCACGAGGGTCCGGGCTTCAAGGTCAAGGAGATCGTGGTCGCGCCCGGCGGCCGCCTGAGCCTGCAAAGCCACGAGCACCGCGCCGAGCACTGGGTCGTGGTCGCCGGGACCGCGCGCGTCACCGTGGGCGACGAGGTCATCACCCTGGAGCCGAACCAAAGCGTGCACGTCCCGCTCGGCGCGCGCCATCGCATGGAGAATCCGGGGGCGGTGCCGATGCATCTGATCGAAGTGCAGTGCGGCGACTACCTCGGCGAGGACGACATCATCCGCTACGAGGATGTCTACGGCCGGCGCTGAGAACGCGAATTGGATTGAGCGGCGGCGCGGCCGATCATCAGCGCACAGCCCAGACCAGACGGGCAGGATCAGATCGGTCGCGCCGGCTTGACGTCTCCTCGATCCGTGTGCCAGGTCAGCGCCGTAGCGCCATGGGGTTGAGCCGGCCGAATCCATGGAAGAACTCGTCGATGCGGCCGCGCAGCCGGCCGATCTGCATGACATTGTCGATCCGGCGCTCGAGAAACGCCCAGGTGTCCAGAGAACCTTCCGAGCGGTCCTCCAGCCAGAACAGGAAGGTGCCGGTCCAGACCGCGGCGAGCAGCGAGCGCTTGGTGTAATAGCTGGCGTCGCGCGCGTCGTCGCCCGCCGCCGACCACATCAGGTCGACCGTGCGCCACAGGCTGCCGCATGCCGCGAGACCGTTGCTCGGCAGCAGGCGCGCGGCAGTCGCCCGGCGCATCGCCTCGCGATGGGGCCCTAGTACCTCGAGGCGGGCGCGCACCAGCCTGGCGATGCGCTCGCGCACGCGCAGCTGATCGAGCGCGCCCGCCCGCGCCAGCATCTGCCGGTCCGCCCAGCGCTCGATGTGGACCAGCATGTCGTCGCCCGCGCGCGGGAACAGCCGGCGGGCCAAGCCCGGCTCGAGTCCCAGATCGGCCGCGCCGGCGAACAAGGCGCGCCGGCTCCAGCCGTCGAAGGGGACGTGCACCAGGGCGGCCTCGAGCAGGCGGTCCCGCTGCTCCTCACGGCTGGTCGGCTGGCTCATGCGGCTCCTCCTCGTCCTCGCCGGATTGGCCAGCGAAATGCCTCAGCTCGGTCTCGAACGTCAACTGACGCAGATCGGGCATCCGCATCGGATAGAGCACGCCGTCGAGATGATCGACTTCGTGCTGTACCACGCGGGCATGCAGGCCCTGTGCCTCGCGCTCGATGGCGCGGCCGTCCAGGGTCAGGCCGCGGTAGCCGATCCGGGTATGGCGGGGTACCATGCCGCGCAGGCCCGGGATCGAGAGGCAGCCTTCCCAGCCGAGTTCGAGTGCGTCATCGAGCGGCTCGATTTCCGGGTTGATCACGGCAAGCGGCTGCCGACCTCGCGCCTCGGCCCGGTTTTCGCCATCCATGAACAGGATCAGGCGCAGCGCACGGTGGACCTGCGGCGCGGCCAGCCCGATCCCTTGAGCATCGATCAAGGTCTCCGCCATGTCGGTGACCAGGCGACGGATCGCCTCGTCGCTCGGATCGTCGACCCGCTGCGCGCGCTGGACCAGCACAGGATGGCCCATGCGCGCAATCTTGAGAATCGCCATGTCTCACCATGTACGCCGAAGCGGCGTGTCGGGGAAGCCTGGCCAATCGCGCAACGAATCTTCCCAAACGACCGGCGACTATGCTAACGTGTCATGTCGGTCAGCTCCGGACGGAGTTCGGCCGATTTTGTGTTGGGCCGTGAGCAAGGAGATGACCGCCGGTGGAAGTTCAGGTTCGCGACAACAATGTCGATCAGGCGCTGCGCGCGCTGAAGAAGAAGATGCAGCGCGAGGGCCTGTATCGCGAGATGAGGATGCGCCGTCACTACGAAAAACCCTCGGAGAAGAGGGCGCGCGAGAAGGCGGAGGCGGTGCGGCGCTATCGCAAGCTGCTGCGCAAGCGGCGCGAACGCGACGAGCTCTGACATTCCAGAAGCAGGCGGTCAGACGTAGTAGCCTCCTTCGGAGGCGATGCGGGGCACGACTGTCGCTGCCATCACCACGTCGCGGCGCTCCCGTGGTCGGACGACGCATCGATAGCTGCTCGGGCATCCCGCCGGGGTGCGGGCGCCCGCCGCTTGTGGGCCACTCAGCCAGCGATAGTCGTGGTCGCAGAGGAGGGATTGCACCACACCGTCCAGACCAGCCGCCGATAACGACGGTCGACAGTTCAGCCTGAGGCCGCGCTCGGAGCGGCGCGTCACCTAACGCCAGAGCCGGCGCTGCGGCGTGGCGTTCTGAGCGGCAATTCCGCCGTGCTAACGAATTTTCAACGGCCTCGCTGCCAAACTGTCCCGTTGGGCTGCCGGGGATCGGTCGCCATGACACCGGAAATCGCCATCCCACTAGCAACTTTTCTGTTCGTCTTCCTGATGCTGCAACGGCTCGGTCCGGCACCCCGGGCAGAGTTCGCGCCCGACCCGGAGATCGCCGAGGCCAGGCAGTTGATCGGATCGAAGGTCGACGAACATCTCGAGGCTCTCGCGCTGCGGTATCTGGAGGCACGGACACCGGGTGGCAGCAGCGATCGGGCCGCGAGCGAATTCGCCAGGTACGTCGAAGCGTTCATCGGTACGGCCCTGCTGCGCGACATCGAGACCGAGCACCCCGGCCTCGGCCCCGCCGTTCGGGAGGTGGTGACGCTCGAGCGCGAGCAGGTCTACGGGCTCGTGCTGTCCCGAATCGAGGCACACCTGAGCGAGCGCGGTCTGAGATAGCAGGTCGCGCGGCGACCGCGGCCAAAGAATTCGCAGTCTGGGCTGACGGCGCCGTCGCAGGCAGATGACAGCCCGGCGTCGGGGCGGAGCACCAGGCCGTAGCCAGCCGCGCCGCCTGGAGCAGTTTCACGTCAGGTAGCTTCACAACCGCAGCGGCCGAACGACGGGCGGGCGTCGGGATGGCGACAGCGGTGACCACATCGCCGGTGCAGTCAGCGCTATTGCCAAATTGCAGGTGTTGATTCTGCCCAACGCGA
>JBKPNX010000279.1:0-22884 GCA_046732855.1 Pseudomonadota bacterium | reverse complement strand
GAACATGAATCCCGGGCCGACGATCATGCTGCACGCGCCCGAGCTGCTGTACGCCGTGTTCATCACGTTCTTCCTCGCCAACGTTCTGATGATGCCGCTCGGCTACGCCGCGATCCGCCTGTCGCGGCAGATCCTGCACGTGCCGCCCAACATTCTGATGCCGGTCATTCTGATCTTCTGCATCGTCGGCGCGTTCGCGATTAATAACACCGTGTTCGGGGTCGGCATCATCCTGGCGCTCGGTCTGCTCGCCTTCGTCATGGAGGAGAACGGCTTTCCGATCGCGCCCACGGTGCTCGGCATCGTGCTCGGCCCGCTGGTCGAGGAGAACTTCATGACCTCGATGATGAAGGCCGATGGCAATCTCATGGGCTTCTTCGAGCGCCCGATCGCGGCGGTGCTCGGCGTGATCACACTCGGCATCTGGTCGTGGGTGATCGTCGGCTGGGTCCGCAGCGTCATGCACAGCCGCCGGGCGCCGCTTAACGCCGAGCCGGCCGACTGATCGGCGGACCGGCCGCCATGCGTCGGCCCTGCAGCAGCCGCAGCAAAGGGAGAGGGCGATGAGCGATACGGGGACCTATGCCCGCTATCCGAGCCTGAAGGACCGCTCGGTGTTCATCACCGGAGGCGGCAGCGGCATCGGCGCCGCGCTGGTCCGCCATTTCGCGGCACAAGGGTCGAAGGTCGCCTTCGTCGACATCGCGCTCGAGCCGAGCGAGCGGCTGGTCGCGGACGTCGCCGCGGCCGGCGATCCCTCGCCGCTGTTCATCGAGTGCGACCTGCGCGACATCGAGGCGCTGCGCCGCGCCATCCGCGCGGCGGCGGACGAGCACGGGCCAATCACCGTGCTGGTCAACAACGCCGCGCACGACGAGCGGCACAAGTTCGACGCGGTCACGCCCGAGTACTGGGACGACCGCATGGCGGTGAACCTCCGGCACCAGTTCTTCGCCGCCCAGGCAGTGTACCCCATGATGAAGGCGGCGGCCGGCGGCTCGATCATCAACTTCGGCTCGACCAGCTGGATGATCGGCCAGGGCGGCATGCCCGGCTACACCGCGGCCAAGGCCGCGATCATGGGTCTGACCCGCGGCCTCGCCCGCGATTTTGGCAAGGACAACATCCGGGTCAACTCGATCGCGCCCGGCTGGATCATGACCGAACGCCAGCTCAGCCTGTGGCTGGACGAGGCAGGCGAGCGCGAGCTGATGGCCCGCCAGTGCCTGAAGCGCAAGCTGCACCCGGACGACATGGCGCGCATCGTGCTGTTCCTCGCCGCGGACGACAGCGGCGCGATGACCAACCAGACCTACATCGCGGATGGCGGCTGGGTGTAAGCACGCGGCTCGGTCAGGGGCCGGTTTCGGAGACCGCCCAAAAGGCAGGATGCCAGTAGGGGGTGCGCGGCTCGGGGCAACCGGGGCGCGGCTCGTACTCGTCGAACTCGCCGTGCTTCAGCGGCTCGGTGCAGGACAGCCCGAAGCGCTTGAACGCCATCTGCAGCCGGCCTGATTCCATGAGCGGCAGGAAATCCCCGCGCGCCATCACCGCGTTGATCCACTTGCCGACCGTGCGATCGGCGAAGGTGGCAGGCGTCGTGTACATCCGATCGACCCATTCGAGCAGGCTGCCCTTGGAGACAGTGCCGAAATAGCCGACCTCGTTCGCTTCGGCGAGCTGGTGCAGGCAGAGATTGTAGAAGCGCGGAACGGGGTGCGGTTCGTCCCGCGTCACTTGGCCGAGGGCGATCAACGTATCGCGGACGCTCGCCGCGGCGCCCATGAACACGATGTTCCGATAGGGCAGGTCGGAAAAGTTGCGCAGGATCTGATTGACGACGATCGCGCCCATGCTGTGGCCGATCAGGGTGATCGCGGGTCGCTCGTGCGGGGGCAGCTCGCTGATCACGTTGAACAGGTACCAGAGGTCGCCTTTGCCATCGAGCTTGCCTTCGGCCTCGGCGAACGCGTCGACATTGAACGGCTTGCGCATCAGCATGTGGGTGCGACTGAGCATGGCGTCCCACGCGGGCTGGCCGACGGCGTCGATCACCGGCACGGTGACCACCCGGCCGACCATGCCGACCGGGCTCCAGTACCAGAACTCGTCGGAGCCAGCGCGGTTATCGCCCCGAACCGGCGCGCAGCGATAGTTGGGGCCGCTCTCCGCGCAGCCGATCCGGTCGCCGATCTTCGTCACCTCGGGCTCCAGGCCGACGCGAAACCAGGAGATGGACTCCGCCCAGGCCACCGGGGCGCGGACCACGCTCTCGACCCCGTCGGTCAGAAAGTACAGAGGACTGGACCAGCGCTTGAACGCGCTGTCGTAGTCCCCCTGGTTGTAGTTGACCCGCTGGTCGACGTAGCTCTGGATGCCGCCGGACGGCCAGGTGACGAACAGCGGATACCAGAGCTCGCCCGCCTCGAGGCCGCCCGGCGCATCGCTCGCGACGCCTGCATCGCGCATCATCCGATTGGCGTCGACGAAAGCGCGCTCGAGCCGGTCCTGCTCGGCGTTGAGCCCGCCGTGGATGAACACCAGCAGATGGTAGGTCTTGCCTGGCGGCGGGTTCTTGACCCTGCTCCGGATGTCCTTGGCGTGCTGGACGAAGCAGTCGGTGAACTTTTCCGCGATCGGCCCCTCGGGCTTCGGTTCGCAGTTCACATCCGGCGTCCGCTGCTGGATCGGCTTCAGTGCGCATTCCTCCGGAAAGGTGAAGACCACCGGGCTGTAGCTGCCCCGCTCATTGATCGCGATCACCGAGGCGCTCGCGCTCTCGGCGAGGCTGCGAGCGCGCCCACAGAATTCGGCTCGATCCTCGGGCACCGGCGCGCAGTGATCGTACGGCAGCTCGCAGCTCGCGCGCACCACCCGCTGCGGGGTGACCTCGAAGGTCACCGGGCCGGGTTCGGGCCTGGCGCAGGCGAACAGTCCTGTCGCGAGGATGGCCACGCCGAACGGCCACGACTTTGTCCGGAGAAATCGCGTAGGCGCTGGATCTGAACAGGATCGGGCCATCGCAATCACCTTCACAAAGGAAGGCGGCCACGCTAGCCCGCCTGTGGATTGACCGCAATCCGCGCATATGAACTCCAGGCGAGAACGCCCACTGCCGGCGTCCCGATCGGTCGATGAAGCGGGAGCGCGGCACCGGGCGAGAGTGAGGAGCCGGAATGCTTCGCGGGGCAGATCCGGCTTTCTCCAGCCTTGCGCCGCGGCCGGCGGCTTCGGGTCGCCCCCCACGATCAGCCGAGGACCACAGCTTCCGACTGTCCGGCAAGCCGGGCGCGGCAGCGCTCGATGTAGATCTGGCTCGGCCGGTCGTCTGGGGTCACCGCCAGGACCTGCTCGAAGGCTGCCTCGGCGGCGAGCCACTGGGCGCGGCGGTAGGCGGCGAGGCCGGCTGCGAATCGTTCGAGGCGGCGCGCTTGCTCGACCGGCAGAGGCCGGGGGCCCAGGACCTCGAACACGCGCACCGGCCGGGCCATGCCGCGGAAGGTCACCGTGTCCAGCTCGCGCGCCGCGATCTCGTCCTGGACCAGCCGCCAGGTCGCCTCGCTGATCAGGATGCGCGTGGCGAAGTCCTTGTTCGCCGCTTCGAGGCGCGCGCCGAGGTTCGCCTCGTCGCCGATCACGGTGTAGGCGAAGCGCTCCTTCGAGCCCATGTTGCCGATCATCATTCGGCCGGTGTTGATCCCGATGCCGATGTCGACCGGCGGCAGATCGGGGCGCGCCCATCTCGCCTGCACCGGCGCGAGCTCGCCGACCATTGCGAGCGCGGCGCGGCAGGCGCGGAGTGCGTGATCCGGCTGGGGCAAGGGCGCCCCGAACACGGCGACCAGGCCGTCGCCGGTGAACTTGTCAAGCATGCCGTCATGCGCGAACAGCACGTGCGTGATGGTCTCCATCACCTCGTTGAGCATCAGGACGAATTCCGCCGGCGGCAGCTTGGCCCCAATGCCGGTCGAGTTGCGCAGATCGGCGAACAGCACCGTCAGCTCCCTCTGCTCGCCGCCGAGCTGGAGTAGCCTCGGGTCGCGCGCCACCTGCTCGACCAGAGCGGGGCTGAGATAGTGCTTGAACGCCGCGCGCAATCGGCGCTCCTGACGCTCGCCGATGAAGTATTTGTACAGCATGACCGTCGCGTACAGCGCCACGAGCGCGAGCAGCGGCGCGAACAGATTGAGCCAGAAGCCCTGCGCGAAGGCCCAAAGGTTGATCGCGAGCACGCCCGCCATGAGCATGCCGAGGCCGACGCTTGGGGCAAGCAGGCGTCCCCGCTGGGCGAGGCAGCCGATGACGAGGCCGCCCAAAAGCAGAAACCCGAGGTCGAGCGCAACGGTGTCATGGCGGCGAACCATGAAATCGCCGCGCAGGATGTCGTCGATCACCGTGGCGCGCCATTCGATCCCCGGCATAATCCCGGTGAATGGCGTGACGAAGGTTCCGCCCACGCCGGCCGCGCTGCCGCCGATCAGCACGGCCTTGTCTGTGAATCGTGCTGCCGGCACCGCGCCGGCCAGCAGCTGGGCAAAGCTGACCGTCGGGAATCGATCCGGCCCGCGGTAGTTGACCACGAAACGCGTCCGATCGTCGGTCGGGATCCAGCGAGTGCCCAGCCAAATGCCGCGGCCGAGCTCGAGCCGCACGTCCTCGCGGGTCACCCTAAGATGCTGGCGCGCTACTTCCAGCGCGAACGATGGATAGTACTGGTCCTCGTAAGCGACGGCCGGGAATTCGAAACGTGCTGCACCGTCCTGGTCGAGCGCTGTGTTGGTGTGACCGAGGCTGGCCGCCGCACTCGCGAATTCCAGGATCGGCGCGAGCAGACCGGTCGCATCCAAAGGCAGGTTCGAGCGGGCTGCGCTCGGACCGCGCACGATCCGAAAGACCGTGGTTGCGACCGGCGGCTCCGGGGGGTCGGCGGACCCGGGCTCGCCGAACCTGAACGAGAACGGCAGCACGACGTTGCCGGCCTCCGCGATCGCCGCGGCGAGATCACGATCGCCGGAGCGGGGGTCGACCAGGCGAGCGAGGGTCTGCTCGAGGTCGGCGTTGGACGGAGCCTGTTGCCTGATCGCGCCAAGCGCCTGACGCAGGCGGTCGCGCCAAGCCGTCGGGACCGCGCTCGGCTCGGCCTCGGCCAGCAGCAGATCGAGGCCGATTGTCCGGGCGCCAGACGCAGCGAGCCGCATCAGGCCGTCGGCCAGCACGCCTCGGCTCCAGGGCCAACGACCAATCTCCCGGATGCTCGGCTCGTCGATCAGGACCAGCACGATGTCATCAGATGGCGGCGCTGGCGGGCGCAGCCGGAAGCGCAGATCCAATAGCTGCGCCTCGACCTGCTCCACCGCCGGGGTTCGGGCGGCCGGCAGGTAGCTGAGGCAGAGCACCGCCGTCGCGAGCAGGGCGACGCGCCATGGCGATAGCCGCGCCGCCCGGCGCCAAGCGCCGGCCAGCAGCGTGCGGATCAGGGCACCGTCGTCCGTTCGATGAACGAATTGCGGCGCGCGTCGCCCCACACTGTCGGCGCAGGCGGCGGCGTGCCGGGCGTGACCGTGACGCCTTCGCCGGGCCCGAGCGTGACCGCGCCCGGCACCGAGGGGTCGACGTTGCGCACGCCGACCTGGCCTTCGAGCGACACGACCGCGGTGGCGTCCGGCTTGGCCTCCGCAATCCATTCCGTGCCGCGCACCGAGATCACAGCGGTGTTGGTGTGCATCTCGAATGCCGACGGTGACGCGAGCAGCCCGACGACCGCCCGGACGATGCCGAACGACGCGCGCACCAGGAAGTTCCGGCTGTCCTGCTCGGGCGCATACAGGGCCCGATTGAGGGTCAGGCCGGTCGCCTCGCCGCAGATCAGGACCGAGCCGTCGCGCAGCGTGAGCCGGAGCCGTGCGCCCGCGTCGGTGCGAATGCGATCGCCCTCGAACAGCTCGGCGCCGACCGTGAGCGGCCCGGCCGCGCCCGTCCCGTAGCGGGTCACCACGGCGGTGCCGATCAACGCCTCGACGGTCCCGGCTGCGACCGGCTGCGCGGCCGCCGGCGCGAGCATGCTCGGCGCGATGAGGCAAAGCGCGGCGAACAGCAGCAGGCGGGCGGGCTTCAGAGTGCTCATCATGTTTCCCCCCAATCCGTTCGGCGGCGCGGCGCGTCGCGGCGGTCAGATCGGCCACGCCGATTGTCAGCGCCCTAGCATAGCAGCCCTGGGATCAGCCAAGCGATTTCGTGATGCCCGAGCATAAGTTCGTTTGCCGCGGCGCGGCCATCCGGGTGGGCGGGCGCCTCAGGCGAGGCCCATGACCCGACGCGCCAGCGCGCGCTGCAGCTGCGGAGAGGGGCCAACGAGATACGTGAATAGCTGGTCGCGCGCAAAGCGCGCGAGCGGACCGCGCGCCGTGACCAGCCGGGTCAGGGCGCGGGTCTGGCGGAGCACGCGCGCGCCGACCGGATGGCGCTCGGCGGAGTAGGTCTCGAGCCCGCCTTGCGCCATCTTGCGCGCGAGCGCGGTGCCGTCCTCAATGCCGAGGTTCATGCCGCGCGCGCCGACGGGCGAATGCACGTGCGCGGCATCGCCCGCGAGGAACACCCTGCCGGCCTGGTAGCTCTTGACCTGGCGGTAGCTGATGCGAAAGGCCGAGCGCCAGACTTCCTCCTGGATGGTCGAACCCTTCGGCAGCAGCTCCAGGGGCTCCGGTCCATTGCTGACCAGGCGGTACAGGCCGGGCTGGATCGGGATCACGCCGAGCACCGCGGCCGGCCGGGCGAACAAGTTGACCTCGTCGCTACCGAGGTCCCAGTCCATGCGTACGTCGACCAGCCACCACGACGAGGGATCGGTGGTGCCGCGGAACTCCAGGCCGAGGGCGTGGCGGACCGTGCTGTGCGCTCCATCGGCGCCGATCAGATAACGCGCTTCGATGGTCCGCTCCGCGCCGTCTGCGACCAGCCTCGCGCGCACCCGATCAAAAGCCGCCTCCAGGTCGGTGAACTCGGTCGACCACTCGATCCGGATGCCGTGCTCGGCCAGGCGCTGCTCGAGGGCGCGCTCGGTCTCGGCCTGGAGCAGCCCCAGCATGAAATTGTAGCGGTGGTGCACACGACCGAGGTCGATCGTGGCGAGGAGGCGCTCGCCGTTGCGGAAGTTGAATCGCCGCAGACGCAGCCCCGCCGCGAGCAGGCGCTCGGTCACACCCGACGGCTCCATCAGCTCGAGCGTGCGCGCGTTGACCCCGATCGCCTTGGAGTTCTCGGAGCGGGTCGCGTTGCGGTCGACGATGCGCACGTCCTGGCCCTGCCGGGCGAGCTCGAGCGCGGCCGCGAGGCCGGTCGGCCCGGCGCCGATCACGAGCACCGGCAGCTCCCGTCCGGCAGATGTCATTGCGTGAGGCGCAGCCGGACGGCGCCGGCGAGCGTCTGCCCCGGCGCCAGGACATGCACGCCGGTGCCCTCGATCCCGCGATCGAGCAGATTGAAGCCGTCGTTCACATGCGAGACCGGCTCGAGGCAGAAAAAGTCCAGGCCGGGCGGAACGTAGATCACGAGATGCCGCAACGCGGGACCCGCCTCGATCGCGAGCCTGAGGTCCAGCTCGGGCCAGTGCAGCTCGGCGCGGCCATCCCAGCCGCCAAAGCAATGGTCGAGATCGAGCGGGGCGAGCCGTAGCCCGTCGGCAAAGTCCCACGCCGCGGGCAGCGGCACCCGCCGCTCCGGGATCTTGCGCTCGTCCGGCAGCCAGACATGGTCGAGCCGGGCGCGCAGGATCACGCCGTCGGTTCGGATGAAGTAGGGATGCTGACCGATGCCGGCGGGCATCGGCCCGGCGCCGGTATTGGTGAGCTCGAGCGCTATCTCGAAGCCGTCTTCGCGCAGGGCGAACGTCTGACGCGCCCGGTAATCGAACGGCGTGCCGGGCATCGCGTGCCGGAAGGTCAGCTCGGACCGGCCGGCGCTCGCCTGTTCGACCATCCAGGGATTCTGCCAGCCGAAGCCATGGATTGCATGCGGCTCCGGCGGCAGGTTCGGCTCGAGCTGGTAGGCCCTGCCCTGGAATGCGAAGCGCGCGTCGGCGATGCGGTTGGAGAACGGCACCAGCGGAAACGAGCTTGCGAACAAGGGGTCGCTGTCGCCAAGGAACGCCGGACCCGCCGGCCGCAGCACATCACGCCCGCGCCAACGGAATCCCGCGATGGCGCCGCCGACCTGAGGGCAGAGATCCAGCTCGACGCCGCTTCGGCGCAACCGCACCGTTGCCTGATCGGCCATGCTCATGCTGGTTCTCGGCGAGCCACGCTTCCGATTTGGTGGCCGGCACGGCGATGCCGGTGGACGGCGACTACTCGGGCCAGGGCTGACGGGCGCGACGATTGTTCAGACCGTGGCACCCATGCCGCCATCCAGATTGATCGCGGTGCCGGTGATGAAGGCCGCCCGCGGGGATACCAGGAAGGCCACCAGGTCGGCGTATTCCTCGGCCTCGCCCATGCGCCCGAGCGGCACCCGTTTGCCCACCTCCGCATAGAGCTCCGCCAGGGGACGGTCGCCGGCGCGACGCTCCCACTGAGCACTCTTGACTAGGCCGAGGCAGATGGTGTTCACGCGGATGTTGGCGCGCGCGTACTCGTTCGCGAGCGACTTGGTGAGATTGATCCCTGCGGCGCGCGTGACCGAGGTCGGCAGTCCGCGTGCCGCCGGCGCTTTGCCGCCGACGATCGTGGTGTTGACGATGGCGCCGCCGCCGCGCCCCCGCATGAGTGGGATGACGGCGCGGCCCAGGCGCACCGCCGCCATCAGCTTGAGATCGATGTCGGCCTGCCAGGCGGCATCATCCACCTCCTCCAGCCCGTGCGCGGCCGAGGTCCCGGCGTTGTTGAGCAGGATGTCGACGCCGCCGAACGCGCGCGCCGCCTCGTCGACGAAGCGTCGGCAGTCGTCCGCCCGAGTCACGTCCGCGGTCACCGCGAGCACCTCGCCGCCGGTCTGGGCCCGCAGTTCCGCGGCCGCGGCCTCGAGATGCGGCGCCCGGCGCGCGCAGATGGCGACCCGGGCACCCTCGGCGGCGAGCCTGGCCGCGGCGGCGCGGCCGAGCCCGTCGCTGCCGCCGGTGATCAGCGCGACTTTGCCCTGCAGACCGAGATCAAGCATTTCGTATTCCAGCGCACGATCGCCTGGGCGCGGGCGGCGACCCTCGGGTTAACCGCATCGGAGCGGCCCCGAGGCCGTCGGGGACCGCTCCGTGCCGTGATCGCGCGCCTGATCAGCCGCCGATGCAGGTGTCGGCGGTCTCGGGCGTGCACACATCGAGGCCCGTGTAGGTCGGATCCTCGGGGTTCTTGCCGTCCTTCTTGATGTCGAGCAGGAAATACATGGTCTTGTAGCCCATCTCGAATGGGCGCTGACCCACCTGGCCGAGCGAGAGGCCCTCCTTCATCAGGTCCATCTGCACCGGCAGGGTATCGGCGACCACGAGCGCGAGGTCGCCACTGTCAATCCGGTCCTTCACCTTCATCGCGACGTTGCGATAGGCATCGGGCACGAACTGCGGAAAGCCGCCGGTCGGTATGAACGCATCGAGGTCCGGGTACTTGGCCAGGGTGTCTTCCATCTGCTGCACCGAGCGCGGGAAGTCGTCGTCGGTGTACAGCGGACAGCCGTCGACCTCGGTCCAGCCGTTCTGGCCGGTCAGCCGCTCGCCGGGCGAGGTGGTGTTGGTGAAGCCGCCGAGCGTATCGCGGATGCCCTGCATCCGCTCGTTGTGGTTGGCCGCCGCCGCGCCGCCCGACTGGATGCAGATGGTGCCGCCGTCCGGTTTGATCTTCTGCGCGATCTTCGCGAGGTTGACGCCGATGTCGTAATTCTTGGTGCCGACATAGGCGATGCGCAGGTCCTTGTTCTCGGGCAACAGATCGCTGTCCCAGGTCAGCACCGGAATGCCGGCCGCCTTGGCCTGGGCGAGCGCGCTGGCCATGGAGGCGGCGTTCGAGGGCGAGACCGCGATGCCATCGACGCCGGACTGGATCAGGTCGTTGACCATCTGCAGTTGCTCCTCGCCGCCGCCGTGCTCGCCGGGGCCGATGTAGCGGCATTCGATCGCGCCGCCGAGCTCCTGCTCGGCCTTCTTGCAACCGTCGCGCGCCTGATCGAAGAACGGGTTGTTCACGTTCTTGGGCACCAGCGCGAAGGTGTAGTCCGCGGCACCGGCCGCGCCGGGCGCTGCGAGCAGAGCAGCGCCTGCGGCCCATAGGCAAAGCTTGCGCATCTGGAAAGCCTCCCTGAGTTCGTTCCAAGCGACCAGCTTGCCCAAGCGCCCGGTTCTTGTCGAGTCCCGAGCCGGCAGCCCGTGGATACGGGGGTGCCGCCATCGCGGCTGGCGCGTTCCAGCTGATCGGTTGGCGCCGGGTGCAGCTCCCGTAGCCGAGCCTTTTCCCCGACTACAGGCGCATGGCGCAACTGCTGGTTTTGGGCGCGGACCTGCGATCGACGACGGCTGACCCGCCGTCCGGGCGGGGCTCACGGCAACCGCGATACGGCTGACTAGCCCGAAGTCCTCGCGCGGATCCGCTCGAGCAGGACCGCGAAGATGATGAACAGGCCGACGAACAGGTCGTACCAGTTGGCGTCGACCCCGAACATGATCAGGCTGTTGCGGATCAGGAAGATCAGCGCCGCCCCGATCACGGCGCCATAGACGCTGCCCTCGCCGCCCATCAGATTGGCGCCGCCGATCACGGTCGCGGCGATCACGTACAGCTCGTAGCCCTTGCCCATGCCGTTCGAGGCCGAGCCCTGCCAGCCGGCCAGCATGATCGCCGCAATCGCGGTGGTCAGGCCCGAGAACATGTAGGTCTGCAGCTTGATGCGGTCGACCGGAATACCGGTCAGGCGCGCCGCGTTTTCGTTGCCGCCGATCGCGAACAGGTGCCGGCCCCAGGCGGTCCATTTGAGCGTGAAGCTGACGATCACGGCCAGCACCAGGAGCGTGACGAATAGATTGGACAAAAACAGCGTCTGGCCGCCGAACCACGGGATCCCGATCTGGCCGCCGCCAATCGCCTTGAACACGTCGCCGCCCGGGCCGAGCTGATAGATCACCCGGTTCTGCGACAGCACGATCGCGAGCGAGCGCGCAATCGACAGCATGCCGAGCGTGACCACGAACGGCGGCAGGCGGACGTAGGCGATCAGCGCGCCGTTGACGCCGCCGGCCAGCAGCCCGAGCACGAGGCCGGCCAGGCAGCCGGCCCACCAGGGATAGCCCGCCTCGAGCACGCGCGCCGCGCCGATCGCGACCAGCGCCATCACCGAGCCGACCGAGAGGTCGATGCCGCCGGTGATGATCACCGCGGTCATGCCGAGCGCCATGATGCCGATGCCGGCGAAGTTGCGCGTGATGTTGAAGAAGTTGCCGAGCGTGGGGAAGGTCTTCGGCTCTTCGTACGCCGTGGCCAGACAGATCAGCGCGACCGCGACGGTGACCCAGAACGCCTGGTTCGCCAGCGTCTTCTGAAAGAGCGTGCGCTCCGAAATGCCCGTGACGTCCTCGATCGCGACGCTGCTCTGGGACATGAACGCTTCCTCACGCGGCCTGGATCGCCCCGGTGATCAGTCCGGTCACTTCCTCGGGCGAGCTGTCGGCGATCGCCTTCTCGGCGACCTTGCGGCCGCGGCGCAGCACCGCGATCCGGTCGCACACGGCGAACACGTCGGGCATGCGATGGCTGATCAGGATCACGGCGATCGCTTGATCGCGCAGTCGGCGGATCAGGTCCAGCACCTCGGCCACCTGGCGTACGCTGATCGCCGCGGTCGGCTCGTCCATCAGCACGATCTTGGCCTCTGAGAGACGCGTGCGGGCGATCGCCACAGCCTGGCGCTGCCCACCAGACATCTGCTTGACCAGATCGCGCGGCCGGGTCTCCGACTTGAGCTCGGCGAACAGCAGGGCGGCGCGATCGTACATGGCCCGGTAATCGAGGACCTTGACCGGCCCCACCTTCTTTCTGGTCTCGCGCCCGAGAAACACGTTGGCGGCCGCGGTGAGATTGTCGCACAGCGCGAGGTCCTGATAGACGACCTCGATGCCTTCGCCGCGGGCGTCGACCGGCTTGTGGAAGTGGCACGCCCGGCCGTCGAGGCGGATCTCGCCTTCGCTCGGTGGAAAGTTGCCGGCGATGATCTTGACCAGGGTCGACTTGCCGGCGCCGTTGTCGCCCATCAGGCCCAGCACCTCGCCTGGCTCGAGATCGAGGTCGACCCCCTTCAACGCCTCGATCGCGCCGAAGTGCTTGGCGATGCTGCGTAACTCCAAGAGCGCCATGAGCCTCCCGCCGGCCTCCTCGTGGCTGATTGGCTAAGGGCTTAGCGCGCTTGCCGGCGGTCCGCAAGCGCACGCCCGCGCACCACGGTAGGGGAGCGCCGTGCGCCGTCGACGTGGCGGGTGCTCCGCCTTGCCTCTCGCGGATCTAAAAGAAGAGGCGGCCAGGTCGGCCGCCCCAAGGTCGACACCACGTGAGTGCCGAGTGGATAGCTCAGTCGCCGATTGGGAACTCCTCCTCGCTGGGCAGATCGGGGATGATCAGATCCTCGCCGAACCCGCACGTGGGATGCTGGAAGGTGTTGGGGGTGACGTTGGGTGGTGTCGCGAGTATCAGATTGTCGGTACCATTCGGCGCGTTCGGGGCTGGAGGGGCCACACCGCCGGGAATATTGTCCAGACCGAGTCCGTCACGGACCTTCCAGGCGATGATGTGATCGGTGCACGATGTGTCGCCGCTCACCCCAAGCCCGCCGAGAAGAGTGCCTCCGTCGTCGTAGAGCGCCAGCCCGCCGCCGAAGACATTGACGCCGCCGATCGGTTGTCCGGTCATCGGATCATTCGACTTGCCGAATTTCTGCGGCGGGCCCTTGTACGCCACGGCCGGGTCTACCGGATTCGAGAACTGGAGGCCGAACAAGCTGCCCTGCTCCAGCACCACGCCGTAGAGATTTCCGCTGGACAGGGCTTTGCCAAATCCGGCATCCCCGGGCAGGCTGAAGGCATTCGCAGTATTGGCCTTTTGAGCCGAGATCACGCGACTGCCGGGCCACTGATCGCTGCGTTGCGCTCCCGTGAAAGCGACCTGGCAGACGATGCCGTCGCGATCCACGATCGTGGCCCACATGTCGTTGCCCAGCCCGCCATTGTCGCCCCCAGCAAGGACCGCGAAGAGCTGCGCCTGGAGCTGGGCATGGCTGGGCAGGTTCTTGCAATCCGCGCGCGCGGGACCTGGGTGCACGGCGCTCAGCAACAGAGTGCTCCCGAGCACCAGGGATACCGGGATTTTGGTCCGAACGACAAAGCGCATAAAGAGTACTCCCCGTATAGTTGTTCGTTCAGCTCTCCAGACCGAGAGCCGTGACTTCTTTCAACCCTAGGTAGCTTCGCTTCTCAATGAAATTCACGCAACGACTACAATCCGCTACAAAGCTGCTAGGATCTCGTGGAGATTGGCCGCGAGACGTGGGAGCAGGTGCGGCGCGCGGCCACTTACCGTTGATCTGCGCCTCGCTGGCGGCGCCCGTTCGCCCAGCGCGTCTGCGTCCTCAGCCGCGGACACGGGGCAGCATGATCTGCCGCCAGGGGTCCGGGAACTCGCCGACCTTGACCTCGATCAGGGCGGGGACGTCTCGGGCGAGCGCCTGCTCGAGCGCGGCGCGCAGGCCGTCTGGATCGTCGGCCGAGCACGCGAACACGCCGAAGCTGTCAGCCAGCCTGACGAAGTCCGGATTGGCCAGATCGCTCGCGATCACCCGGTTGCCGTAAAATACCCGCTGCATGCGCCTGACGTTGCCATACGCGTGGTCGTTGAACACGACGGCCACGACGTTGATGCCATGGAGAACGGCGGTCGCGAGCTCCTGGACGTTGTACATGAAGCCGCCGTCGCCGGCCAGCGCGACCACGGCGCTCTCGGGCCGCGCGACCTTGGCGCCGAGCGCGCTCGGATAGGCATGCCCGAGCGTGCCCTGGTAGCCGCTGCTGATGTACTGGCGCGGCCCGTGCACGGGAAAGGCCAGCCGGGCGACGTAGCCGACCTGGGTCAGGTCCTCGACCAGAATCCCGCCCTCGGGCAGCGCGGCGCGGATCGCATCCAGGAACGCGAGTTGCGGCGCGAGCTCGCGGCGATAGAGCGCCTGCACCTCTTCTTTCACCTGGGCGATGCGCCAACGCCAGCCGGGCCTGTCGGCGCTGCGGATCTCCGGCGCGAGCGCGTCGAGCGTCGCGGCGGCGTCCGCGAGCAGCGCCACCTCGGGACGCGCGTGGCGCGTGAGTTCGATCGGGTCGAGGTCGATGCGGATCACCTTGACCGCGTCGTCCAGCCCCCAGTCGGTCTGCACCCGCTGGAAGCGGGAACCGATCGCGAGCGCGACGTCGACCTCGGGCCACAGGCGATGCGCCATGGTCACACTCAGCGACAGGGGCGAGCGGCCGTCCATCACGCCCTGACCCATCCAGCCCGCGACCACTGGCGCGCCGAGCCGCTGGGCTAGCTCGCGCACCTGCCGGCTCGCGCCCTGGGCGCCGCCGCCGACGAAGATCATCGGCCGCGCCGCGCCGTTCAGCAGGGCGGCCGCGCGCTCGAGCGCCTCGGGATCAGGCTCGGGCCTCGCGACCTCGCGGGCGCGCGGCAGCTCGGCGGCGAGCCACGCTTCCTCGGCCAGCACGTCCATCGGGATCTCGAGCGCGACGGGGCGCGGCCGACCGGCGGGCATCTGCTCGAACGCCTCTGCGATCAGGCGCGGCGCGTCCTGCGGCGCCTCGACCCTGGCCGCCCACTTGGTCAGGCGCTGCATGATCCCGAGCTGATCGGGCAGCTCGTGTAGCAGGCCGAAGCCGCGGCCGATCCGGCGCAGCGGCACCTGGCCGCACAGGCACAGGACCGGGGCATTGCACGCGTAGGCGGTGGCGAGCGCCGCGGTGGTGTTGAGAAAGCCGGGCCCGGGCACGACGCAATAGGCGCCCGGCCGCCCACTCGCCGCGGCATAGCCGAACGCCATGTAGCCGGCTGCCTGCTCGTGCCGGGTGACGATCACCTTGAGCCGCTCCGCCGCGTCGTACAGCGCGCTGAACAACGCGTCATTCTGCACGCCCGGCAGGACGAACAGGGTGTCGACGCCCTGCGCGAGAAGGGCCTGGACCGTGGCCTCGCCGCCGGTCATCCTGGGCATCGGCGCGCCTCCCTCGATGCGGTCTTGACGACCACATGGCACAGCATCCGGCCCTGCCGCAACCCGGGCGGTTTGCGACCAGCGTGCGGCCTGGGATCGACACCCCGCCCACGAGGATGGGCACGTCCTCGAAGGAAAATGAGCATGGGCCATAGATTGCGGAAGTCGCATCGTCTGAACCGCCGCTGCGACCGCTGTCGTCGATCGAGCTTGGGCGCGCGAATGCGGTCGAACCGGCTTAGTCTCTTTTCTCTTGCCCACCCGGAGCCGCTCCGCCCTCCGTGGGCGGAGATCGCGGTAACTTTGTGGCCTCCCCAGTAACAATGATGGTGGCGAGACGCTTACAGTCCCGGAAGGCGCTGTTCCTGGTCGCCTTCGTCATAATCGCCTGCGTATGCCTGGCGCTCGTTGCAGAGGGTGTGGTCCGGGCACGCAGCTACATGCGATACGGCTACGGCTCGCCGAGGATAGAAAGCATCTACCGGGTCGACCCCGTGACGGGGTTGCGGGTTCCCATAGCGGGGGCACGCATGGGTGGCATTCAGACCAATTCTCTTGGCTTTCGTGGCGAAGAGATTGTGACTCCGAAGCCCAGCGGCCGGGTCCGGCTGGCATTCCTCGGCGACTCGACCACGTTCTGTGCGGAGGTCAGCAACAATTCGGTCGTCTGGCCATCCCTCGTCGCGCAGCTACTTAATGCTAAATTCGGACGGGACTACTTCGACTATATCAATGCGGCGGTGCCCGGCTATACATTGAAGGCATCGCAAGCAAGATTGGCTGCGGACGTGGCTCCTCTCCAGCCCGATATCGTCGTCATTTATCATGGGTCAAACGATCTCGCAAAGAACAGCGCGTTCGAGGCCGAAAGACAAGGTATCCGAGTGGATCGAGGCGATCTCGGTCTGTCTGTTCCGTCGAGCTATTCGATGTTGTGGTATCTGGTTGAAAAGAACTGGCGGATCTGGCGAAGGCAGGTGCATGCCTTCGATCCCGCGGCAAAACTCCATGGGTCGCTAGATTCATTGACCAAGCCGTTCGCCGATGACCTGCACGCGCTGATCAGACAGGCCAGGACAGTTGCCGCTACGGTGGTTGTCGTCACATTCACGACACACATGCGACCAGGCCAGTCCGAGGGGGAGCTGAGGAAAGCCGCAATAACCAGTCTCTACTACATACCCTACATGTCGCCCGAGCAGCTTCTAGCGGCATTCGAAGCGTACAATTCCGTGATCCGCGCCGCGGCCGAAAACTCGGGCGCGTTTCTGATCGATGACGACGCAGGAATTCCGGCTGACGAGGCCGACTTCGTCGACAGCATTCATTTCACCGACCGCGGCAGTAGAGCTATGGCGGAGCGAGTGTACAATGGCCTGCTCCAGTCGGGAGCGCTCGCTCGTATCTCAGGGCCTCGTAACCTGCCGGGAGCGCGGTCATTCGCAATCAGTGACCTAGCGGCAGCCCCGGCTCAGCTTCCGGATCGGCGAACGCTCGCTCATCAAGTTCTGCTTACAGATATCCCTCCTCGACCAGCGCCTCGGCGATCTGGACGGCATTGAGCGCGGCGCCCTTGCGCAGGTTGTCGGCGACGATCCACATCGACAGGCCATGCGGCACCGTCGGGTCCTTGCGCACGCGCGACACGAACACGGCGTATTCGCCAACGCACTCGACCGGCGTGACGTATTCGCCGGCCGCCGGATCGTCGATCAGCAGCACGCCCTCGAATTCATAGAGGGCCTCGCGCGCGGCGTCCGGCGAGATCTCGTGCTCGAACTCGACGTTGGCGGCGAGCGCGTGGCCGACGAAAACCGGCACGCGCACGCAGGTCGCCGCGACCTCGATCGCCGGGTCGAGGATTTTCTTGGTCTCGACCGCCATCTTCCATTCTTCCTTGGCGGCGCCGTCATCGAGGAACACGTCGATCTGCGGTATGACGTTGAACGCGATCTGCTTGGGGAAGAGCTTCGGCTCGGGCGTGCGCGTCTCGTAGATGCCCTTGGTTTGGTCGAACAGCTCGTCCATCGCATCGCGCCCGGCGCCGGAAACCGATTGGTAGGTGGCGACCACCACGCGGCGCACCAGCGCGAGGTCGTGCAGCGGCTTCAGCGCCATGACCATCTGGATGGTCGAGCAGTTGGGGTTGGCGATGATGTTGCGCTCGCGAAAGCCGGCGAGCGCGTCGCGGTTGACCTCCGGCACGACCAGCGGCACGTCCTCGTCCATGCGGAACTGCGAGGTGTTGTCGATCACCACGCAGCCGGCCGCCGCGGCGCGCGGCGCATGCACCTTGGACACCGCGGCGCCGGGCGAGAACAGGCCGAGGTCGAAGCCGTCGAAGTCGAAATCCTCGAGCGAGCGCACCTTCAGCACCTGCTCCTCGCCGAAGCTCACTTCCTTGCCGGCCGAGCCCCTGGACGCGAGCGCCGCCACCTCGTCGACCGGGAACTTGCGCTCCGCGAGGATGTTCAGCATCTCCTGGCCGACCGCGCCGGTCGCGCCGACCACCGCAACTCTGTAGCTCATGGCCTGAACCCACCTCAAAAGGATCGGTGAAACGTTGGCGATCCGGGCGGTGGCGTCAAGGGCATGGCGAGCGGGCCCTTGCAGGCGCAGCGCGAAGGCGAGGAAGAGCCTACGGCTCGGCGAGGTTGCACCAGACCGGCGCGTGGTCCGAGGGCGCCTTGGCGGCGCGCGGCTCCCGGTCGATCGCACAGGCCTCCAGCCGGTCCACGGCCTGGGGCGACAGCAGCAGGTGATCGATCCTCAGGCCCTGGTTCGCGCGCCACGAGCGGCCCTGGTAATCCCACCAGCTGTAAGCCCTGGTGCGTGGCTCGACGATGCGGAACGCATCGTACAGGCCGAGGTTCAGCAGCGCGCGGAACTTGGCGCGCTCGGCCGGGTGATAGCAGATGGTGCCATCGAGCCTCTGGGGGTCGAACACGTCGATCGGGAACGGGGCGGCATTGTAGTCGCCGCCGATTACCAGCGGCTCCTCGAACTCGAGCAGGTCGGCGACGTGCGCGCGCAGGCGGTCGAAGAACGCGAGCTTGAAGGCGAAGCGCTCGGAGCCCACGGCGGTGCCGTTCGGCACGTACACCGAGGCGACGCGCACCCGATCGACCACCGCCTCGATATAGCGCGCCTCGTGGTCGGCCCCGTCGCCCGGCAGGCGCTCGCGCACGTCCTCGAGCGGCCGCCTGGCCAGGATCGCGACGCCGTTGCGCCCGCCCGCCTCGCCGCGCACCGCGACGTTATAGCCGCGGTCCTCGAACGGCTCCGCGGGAAACTGCTCGGGCGTGACCTTGGTCTCCTGGAGCAGCACGACATCGGGACGAGCCCGGTCCAGCCAGTCGAGCGCGACGGGCAGGCGGGCCCGGATCGAATTGACGTTCCAGGCGGCGATCTTCACGGGAGCCGAGGGGACCTCAGGCGGTTAAGGACGGGGGCGCTTCAGACGGCGAAGGAGTTGCCGCAGCCGCACGACGCGGTGGCGTTCGGATTGCTCACCCGGAAGTACGAGCCGGTCAGGTCCTCGACGTAGTCGACCTCGCAGCCGAGCATGTACATCAGCGACATGCCGTCGATCACCACCTTGGCGCCGTCGCGCTCGATCGCGATATCGCCTTCCTCGTCGCTCTGGTCGAGCGCGAAGCCGTACTGAAAGCCGGAGCAGCCGCCGCCCGAGACGCTGATCCGCAGCTTGAGCCCGGGCTGGCCCTCGCGCGCGAGGATCTCGCCGATCCGGCGCACCGCACGCTCGCTCACTAGGAACGGGTCAGGCCGGGCCTTGATTTCCGCCATCCACGACACCTATTGTCTGGCGTCTGTCCGCTCCGCCAAATGTAAGCACGGCCATCGCCTTGTCAAACCGCCCCCTCGGCATCGAGGGCCGCCCCGGCCGGGCGCTCGCGCCCTTTGCATGCCACGCGGAGCGCAGCCGGGGGCGCGCGCACGCGGAACCCGACGACCCGTTGCGCAGCCCGTTCCAGCGGGACCGCGACCGGATCGTGCACAGCACCGCGTTCCGCCGCCTCGAGCACAAGACACAGGTGTTCGTGAGCCACGAGGGCGACCACTTTCGCACTCGGCTCACCCACACGCTCGAAGTCGCGCAGATCGCCCGCACCGCGGCGCGCGCGCTCGCGCTGGACGAGGACCTTGCGGAAGCCGTCGCGCTCGCCCACGACCTCGGACATAGCCCGTTCGGTCATGCCGGGGAGGATGCGCTGGATGCGGCTCTGGCCGCTTACGGCGGGTTCGATCACAACGCCCAGACGCTGCGCGTGGTGACCCGTCTCGAGCGCCGCTACGCTGAGTTCGACGGCCTCAATCTGACCTGGGAGACGCTCGAGGGCGTGGTCAAGCACAATGGCCCGCTGCGCCGCAAGGTGCCGCGCTTCGTCGCCGAATACTCCGCCGGGCACGATCTCGAGCTGGACACGCACGCCGGCCCCGAGGCGCAGATCGCGGCGCTCGCCGACGACATCGCCTATTGCAACCACGACCTCGACGACGGGCTGCGCGCGGCGCTGTTCACGGTGGACGATCTTGCCGGGCTTCCCCTGGTCGGCGCGGCGTTCGCCGCCGTGGCGACGCGCTACCCGGGCCTCGATCAGGCGCGGCTGATCAACGAAAGCCTGCGCCGGCTGATCAGCCGCATGGTGGTCGACCTGGTCGAGGAGACCGCGCGCCGCCTCGCGGCGCTGCGCCCGCCGGACGCGCTGGCGGTGCGCGCGCACGGGATGCCGGTCGCCGGCTTTTCGCCGGCGGTCGCCCTGCCGCTGCAGCAGCTGCGCAGCTTCCTGCACGAGCGCATGTACTGCCATTACAAGGTCAGGCGCATGCAGCGCACGGCGCGTCAGGTGGTGCTCGAGCTGTTCGCGGTCCTGCTCGAGCAGCCCGACTGCCTGCCGCCCGACTGGCAGGCGCGCGCGGGCGCGCCCGGCGACGCGACGACCGCGGAAGCGATCGCCGACTATATTGCCGGCATGACCGACCGGTTCGCGCTCGAGGAGCATGACCGGCTGTTCAAGCTGATGGGCGGCGCCCGGTGAATCCGTTCGAGCAGGTGCGCGCGGACGTTCTGCAGGCGATCGCCGCCTGCCAACGCGCGGGCGAGTTGCCCGAGACGCTCGACCTCGAGCGGATCACCGTCGAGCCGCCGCGCGACCCGGCGCACGGCGATGCCGCGACCAACGCCGCCCTGATCCTGGCGAAACCGGCGCGGCGCGCGCCGCTGGAGCTGGCCGAGCTGCTCGCCGCGCGGCTGCGCGAGTCTGCTGGCGTTGCGGCGGTGGCCGTGGCGCGGCCCGGCTTCGTCAACCTGCGCCTGCGCGACGATTTCTGGCGTGCGCAGGTCAAGCTCGCGCTTGCCGCCGGCCGCGATTACGGCGCAGCCGATCTGGGCCGCGGCCGGCGGATCAATGTCGAGTACTGCTCGGCCAATCCGACCGGGCCGCTGCACGTCGGGCACGGGCGCGGCACCGTCTTCGGCGACGCGCTCGCCAACCTGCTCGCCAAGATGGGGTTCACGGTCACGCGCGAGTACTACATCAACGACCACGGCGCCCAGGTCGACGTGCTCGCGCGCTCGGTCCACCACCGCTACCTCGAAGCGCTGGGCCGCGCTCCGACGCAGCCCCCTGCAGGATGGTATCCGGCCCAGGAGCTGACCGCGGTCGCCGAGGCGATCGTCCGCGACGACGGCGACCGCTGGCTGGCGGCGGCCGAGGCCGCCTGGCTACCGGTGTTCCGCAGCCGGGGCGTGGCCGCCATGCTGGACCTGATCCGCGCCGACCTCGCGGCGCTCGGCGTGCGCCACGACGTGTTCACCTCGGAGGCCGCGCTCGCCGCTGACGGGCGGATCGAGGAGGTCTTGGCGGAGCTCGAGCGGCAGGGGCTGGTATACGAGGGCGTCCTGCCACCGCCCAAAGGCCAGCTCAGCCCCGACTGGGAGCCGCGACCGCAGCTCCTGTTCCGCTCGACCGCATTCGGCGACGACGTCGACCGGCCGCTTCGGCGAGCGAGCGGGGCGTGGACCTACATGGCCGCCGATCTGGCCTACCACCTCGACAAGATCCGGCGCGGCGCCGAGGAGCTGATCGACGTCTGGGGCGCCGATCACGGCGGCTACGTCAAACGCATGCAGGCCGGCGTGCGCGCGCTCGGCGGCGACCGCGTGTCGCTCGACGTCAAGGTGTGCCAGCTGGTCAACCTCATGGATCGCGGCCAGCCGCTCAAGATGTCCAAGCGCGCGGGGCGCACCATCAATCTGCGCGACGTGATCGACGAGGTCGGCAAAGACGTGGTCCGGTTCATCATGCTGACGCGCAAAAATGATGCGCCGCTCGATTTCGATCTCGCCAAGGTCACCGAGCAGTCGCGCGACAACCCGGTGTGGTACGTGCAGTATGCCCACGCCCGGATCTGCTCGGTCCGCCGCAACGCCGTGGCCGCAGGCTTCGAAGTCGACCCGCGGCATCTGGCGGACGCGCCGCTCGATCCCCTGGTCGAGCCGGAGGAGCTGGCGTTGATCAAGCAGATGGCCGCCTATCCGCGCACCCTCGAGGCGGCAACGGTGCACCATGAGCCCCATCGGATCGCGTTTTTCCTCGGCGAGCTGGCGGCGAGCTTCCATGGTCTCTGGAATCGCGGTAATGAGCAGCCCGATCTGCGCTTTCTGCGACCGGATCAGCCCGACCTCACCCGGGCGCGTCTGGCGCTGATCAGCGCGGTCCAGACGATCGTCGCGAGCGGCCTCGAGCTGATCGGCGTCACGCCGGTGGAGGAATTGGTCTGATCGTGATCGTCGTGCTATGGTAGCTGGCGTCGTGCCCGACCCGATGTCATCGACCGAAGCCGGCCGCGTGCGCCGCCCAGGCTTCGACAGCAAACCCCCGCGGGCCGAGCCTTCGGGGCGGCGGCGCCGGCTGTGGTCGGTGTTGCCGGTGTGCGCCGGATTCGCGGTTTTCGGCGTGGTCGTCTGGATGGCATACCAAGACGCCAGTCTCGGACCGCCTGGCGGCGAGCCGCCGCTAATCAAGGCTGGGCCGGATTCGTTCAAGCTGCCGCCGGATCAGGCGGAGCAGACCGCGCTCGCCGAGGAACAGGGTGACCTTAGGTGGAGCGATGCCGATCAGGACCAGCCCGAGCGCCTGCTGCCGCTGCCCGAGCAGCCTCTGTCGCCCCCGGCCGGTGCGCCGGCGGTGACTGCCGGCCAGCCGCCGCGGGAAGCCGGCGGCGGCGCGGACAGCAACGCCCGGGCTGCCGCGCTGCCATCCGCCGCGCCGGGCCAAGGGTCGGCCGACGCGCCAGCGGCGCAAGCTGGCCCGGACCGGTCGTTGCAGGAGGCCGAGGCGGCGCTCGACCGCCTGCTCGCCGAGGTCACGGCCGTGTCCGAGGGCGCGGGTGCACAGGGCCAGCGCGACGTCAAGCCGGCCGCGGGCACCGATCGGCCTGCCGCAACTCCGGCAGCGCCGCCAGACGACGAAGACACGGCCGCAGCGCCGCGCGAGAACCCAGATCTCCCCGCGGCGCCGCGCGAGAACCCAGATCTCGCCGCAGCGCCGCCCGAGGCCGAGGATCCCGGCGCGGCGCCGCCCGGTCCGGAGCAGAGCCCGCCGACCGCGCCGGCAGCGCCCAGCGCAGCGACGGAACCCGCCATTG
>JBKPNX010000278.1:0-28826 GCA_046732855.1 Pseudomonadota bacterium | reverse complement strand
GCGCCTGCTTGCTCCCCTTTGCCATGGGCATCTTCCTCCAAGCGTCTGGTGCTCGAGCGCGGCTGCGCGGTCGGGCTCGCCTCACAGCACCTCGCGGTTGACCACCATCGACGGATCGAGCTTGCCGTCGATCCCGGCGAGCACGTTCTTCGCGGTCGAGATCGCCATGCGGAGCGCGGCCTCCTTGCTCAGGCCGGCGCTGTGCGGCGTGAGGATCACGTTGGGCAGTGCGAACAGCGGGTGGTCCTCGGGCGGTGGCTCGCGGTCGAACACGTCCAGGCCCGCGCCCGCGATCCTGCCCGAGGTCAGCGCGTCGTGCAGCGCCGCCTCGTCGATGATCCCGCCGCGCGCGGCGTTGATCACGAAGGCATGCGGCGGCAGCGCCGCGAGCTCGGCCGCCCCGATCAGCCCGCGGCTGTCCGCGCCGAGCGGCATGTGCACGGTCAGCACGTCGGTCTCGGGCAGCGCCGCCTCGAAGTCCGGCACCGAGCGGTAGTCGCCGGCCGCCTCGATCATGTTCGCCTGAACGTAGGGGTCGTAGACCATGACCGTCATGCCGAACGCGGCGCAGCGTTTCGCGACCTCCCGGCCGATCCGGCCGAAGCCCATGACCAGGACGCGGCGGCGCATCAGGTCGACCGCCTCGAGGCTGTTGCGCACCGCCCAGCCGCCCTCGCGGGTGGCGCGGTCGTAGCGCAGACCCTGCTTCGCGAGCGCAAGCATGAAATAAAGCGTGTGCTCGGCGACCGCGGTGGCGTTCGCATCGGCCGCGATCGCGAGCGGGATGCGGCGCCGGCTCAGCGCGTCGACATCGATGTTGTCGTAGCCGACGCCGTGGCGCGAGACGACCTTGAGGCGCAGGGCGCGGTCCAGCACCTCGGCCGGCAGCGGCGTCGTCCGGATGGTCACGCCATCGGCATCGGCGATCTTCTCGGCGAGCTCCTCGAGCGCGCCGTCGACCACCTCGTAAGCCACGTCCGGGCGCGTCTCGAACAGCTTCATGCCGTCGTCGTGGAACGGCTGGATGATCAGTACTTTCGGCATCGACGTTGCCTCCCCCGCTAGTCTGATGCGGCGCGTCGTGCTCGGCCCGCCTCTTTACGACCGGCCAATTAACCCTTTGTCAAATATTGTGCCTGTATGGCGGCGGCGGGTCCATGCGATCCTGGGAGTCCGTGCGCCGCACCATGGAGCGATCCCGCCCCGCGGCCACCGGCTGGGTCGGGCGGCAGCCGTGCCTCAACTCCATCATACCGTCCCGGTCTGCACGAAGCGGCGCAGCACGTCGCAGAATTCCTGGGTCGTGGTGAACAGCGGGACGTGGCCGTAGCCCTTGAACGGATAGAACTGCGCGCCCGGGATGTGCGCGGCCAGATATTCGGCGGCCGCGAACGGCACTTGGCGATCCTCGGTGCCGTGGGTGATCAGGGTCGGCACCCGGATCGTCGCCAGGAGCGGCCTGATGTCCATGTCGGGGTCAGGGTCATAGAAGCTGAGCATGGTCTCGCGCGGCATGCCGAGCAGGGATTTCACGCGAATGGCCGCGAGATCCGCCACATCGGGTTCCGAGAAGACCCGGCCCACGTGTTGTCGGATCAAGCCTTCGAAGTCGCCGCTGGCGAGAAACGCGGCGGTCGAATTCAGGTAATCGATCCGCTGCGCCGGGCTGTCCTTGGCCCCGATATCGGTCGGCGCGCCGATCAGCACCAGCCGGCGCACCAGGTCCGGATAGCGATCGGCCAGCCGGACGAGCAGGTTGCTGCCGCGCGAGATGCCGACCCCGGTCACGGCGGCGACCCCGGACTGCTCGATCACCGCGCGCACGTCTTCGGCATGCTGGGCCAGGCCATAGGGGCGGCGTAACGGGTCCGAGGCGCCCGCGCCGCGCGGGTCGATGGTGACGATGCGGAACTCCTGGCACAGCCGCTCGACGATCGGCTGAAACACCTCGAGGCCATAGACCACGGGATTAACGAACAGCAGCGTCTCCTCGCCGGCGCCGTGCAGGTAATAGGCGATCCGGGCGTCGTCGCGTCGCGCGAAGCCGGGGCGGTGCCGCTTGCGCTCGATGCGTCTGCGCTCCTCGGCAGCGGTCGTCAGCGTGAGCGCGGCGTCGTAGCTCCGGTTCGCAGCCTCGAGCTCGCCGATCAGGCTGTGCAGGTCGCCCGCCAGTTCGAGCGCATGCGGGCGAGCAGTGGCGAGCGCGGGATCGCGCTCGGCCATTGCCCGAGCTCTCTGCGCGAACTCCAGGGCGGCCGGGTAGGTGTAGCGTTGCTTCGCCTTGTCCGCCGCGCGCAAGGAATACGCGGCTGCCTTCGGCCACAGGGCGCCGTGCTCGTAATGGTGGGCGAGGGTCTCGACCACCTCGTCGAGGCGATCGGCGTGGCGCGCCTCGAGAGCCTCGGCGATGCGGGCGTGCAGGCCGCGACGGCTCTCTTGCACGAGGCCGTCATAGGCGACGCGCCGGGTGAGCCCGTGCCTGAAGGCATAGGCGATGTCTGGGAACAGACGCGCCTCGTACAGGAGCTCGCGTGCTCGCAGGTCGGCGAGCGCGCCATGGAGCTCCTCCGCGCTCATCCGGGAAACGGCTTCGAGCAGCGGGAGCGGCACGTCCTCGCCGACCACCGCGGCCAGCTGCAACACGGTCTTTTCCGCTGCGCTCAGCCGATCGATCCGCGCCGCGACGATCGCGGCCACGCTCGCGGGGATCTCGATCGCATCGGGCTGCCGGGCGAGGCGGTAGGCGCCGCGCTCACCCGCCAGCACGCCCGCATCGACGAGATTGCGGACGCTCTCCTCGAGGAACAAGGGATTGCCTTCGCTTGCCGCCAGCAGCCGGCCCCTAAGCTCCGCGAGATCCGGCGCATCGCCGAGCAGCGCCGAAAGCAGCTCCTCGGCGCCGGCCGCCTCCAGCGGGTCGATGCGCAGCTGCGCGTAGTGCGCCCGGCTGCCCCAGCCGTGCCGATACTCCGAGCGATAATTGACGAGCAGCAGGATCCGACAGGTGGACATGCTCTCCACCAGGCTGTCGAGCCATGCCTGGGTCTCGCCGTCGATCCAGTGCAAGTCCTCGAGCACCAGGGCGAGCGGCTGCCGCTGGCTTTCGCGCACGAGCAGCGCTTTCAGCCCGTCCAGAGTGCGCCGCCGCCGCTGGGGCGGGTCGAGGGCCTGCCAGGCGGCGTCCTCGACCGGCAGATCGAGCAAGGCAAGCAGCGCTGGCAGGATCGGCCGCAGCGCTTGATCGAGCAGCAGGACCTTGCCCAGCACCTTCTCGGCGCTGCGCCGCCGGTCATCGCCCGCGGCGATGTCGAAGTAGGGCTTGAGCAGGTCGACCACCGGCGCCCAGGAGGTCGCGTGGCCCGAGGAGACCGACGTGCCTTCGATCACCAGCCAGGAGCGCATCCGTACGCCGCGTGTGAGCTCGTAGAACAGGCGCGACTTGCCCACGCCCGGCTCGCCGACCAGGGCGACGATCTGGCCCTGGCCAGCCGCGGCCAGCTCGCGCGCCCGCTCGAGCGCGGCGAACTCGTCCGTTCGCCCGACGAACGGCGTGAGACCCCGACCGGCCGCTGCCTGGAGGCGCGTGCGGGCCGTCCCGACGCCGACCAGATCGAATGCCTCGACCGGCTGCGACAGACCCTTCACCGGCACCTGCCCGAGCGGCCGCAGGTCGACGAAGCCCTCGGCAAGGCCCGCGGTCGCCGCGGTCAGCCTGATCGTTCCGGGGCTCGCCAGCTGCTCCATGCGGCTCGCCAGATGGACGGTCGGGCCGATCGCGTCGTAGTCCATGCTGAGATCGTTGCCGATCGCGCGGACCAGGACCTCGCCCGAATGCAGGCCGATCCGGGCGCTGACCTCGACGCCGCGGGCGCCGCGCAGCTCGGCCGCCTCGATCTGCATGGCGCGCTGGATCGCGAGCGCCGCGTAGCAGGCGCGCACGGCATGGTCCTCGTGGGCAATCGGAGCGCCGAACAACGCCATGATGCCGTCGCCGAGAACCCGGTTGACCGTGCCTTCGTAACGGTGGACGCCGTCCATCATCACGCCGAGCGCCGCATCGAGAATCCGCCTGGCATCCTCGGGATCGGCGTGCTCGATCAGCGCGAGCGAGCCCTTGACGTCGGCGAACAGCACGGTGACCTGCTTGCGCTCGCCTTCGAGCGCCGCGCGCGTGCGCAGGACGCGCTCGGCCAGGTGCCTCGGCATGCGGGCTTCGAGCGGCGGCGTAGGCCCGCGCTCGCCGGCCGCAGCCAGATCCGCGACGGCGGCGAGCAGCTTCTTGCGGTGGCCGAGCGAGGTGATGCCCAGCTCCTTCAGATCGTCCGCCGTGAGCGTGCGCAGGACCTCGGCGTCGACGTCGTTCGACGCGAACGCTTCGGCGTATCGGCCGAGGCCGTGACCCTCCAGCCAGGCGCGGACGTCCACCGGTGCTCTCTCGTGTCCTGGTCGCGCCTTACTATAGCGGCTGCACGCGCGAATGGCGCGGCATCTGAGCGACAATCATCAATCGACACGGCGCCCGGGTCAGGTCGAGCATTGCCCCATCGGTCGAGCGTTCGCCAACCATCCTGATCGCCTCGGCCGGTGCGAGCCTGACCGAAGATCACGTCCGGCAACCGAGTGGCCCAAACCGGGAAAACGGCGGCGCACGGCCGGGATCAGCAGCGGCATCGCCACGAACGGCGCCACGCCGGGTAGATGTAAGAGGCACGGGTGCCCCGCTCTGCAGGTTTGGACAAAGCAGCCCCATCCGCGTAGTCTTCCCTCGCTTGAGTGGCGACAAGGGGGAGGAACCAGCCATGAGCATTCAGCGCTTCGAGGTCGGGCCCCGCATGAGCCAGTGCGTGGTCTACGGCGATACCGTGTACACGGCGGGGCAGGTCGCGCAGGGCGCGCGCGGCGCCTCGGTCGCCGAGCAGACGAACGACGTTCTGGCGGCGATCGACCGGCTGCTCCACGCCGCCGGGACCGACAAATCCAAGCTGCTCACCGCCAACATCTGGCTCGTCGACATGGCGACTTTCGATGAGATGAACCAGGTGTGGGACGCCTGGGTGGCGCCCGGCCATACCCCGGCGCGCGCGACGGTCCAGGCGCGGCTCGCCCACCCGGACTACAAGATCGAGATCATGGTCACGGCGGCGCGCGCCTGAGGCGTCCGCCCATGCACGTCGTCGTCATGGGCGTGGGCGTGGTCGGCGTGACCACGGCCTGGCAGCTGCTCGAGGACGGCCACGAGGTCACGATGATCGACCGCCAGCCCGAGGCCGCGTGCGAGACCAGCTTCGCCAACGCCGGGCTGGTCGCCGTCGGCCATGCGCTCGCCTGGGCGAATCCGCGCGCGCTGCGCATCCTGATCCGCTCCCTGATCAAGTCCGACCAGCCGCTGCGCTTCCGCTTCCGGGCCGATCCGGCGTTCTGGCGCTTCTCGCTAGCGTTCCTGCGCCAGTGCACCGAGGCGCACGCTTGCGCCAACACCCGGATCAAGCACCGCCTCTGCGCTTACGCCCAGCAGCTGCTGCAGCAGGTGGTGGCCGCGACCGGGGTCGAGTACGACGGCATGCGGGGCGGCATCCTGTATCTGCACCGCACGCCGGAGACCCTGGAGCGCGGCATCGCGAATCTGCGCATCCTGGCCGACGCCGGCCAGCCGATGGAGGTGGTCGACCGCGATCGGGCGGCCGAGATCGACCCGGCGCTCGGCCCGGCCAAGGACCGGATCGCGGGCGCCATCTACTGCCCGACCGACGAGAGCGGCGACGCCGCCAAGTTCTCGCGCGCGCTCGCCGCGGTATGCGCCGGGCGGGGCGCGAGCTTCCGGTACCGCACCGCGATCAAGGGCGTCGACGTCGCGGGCGACCGGGTCGAGCGTGTGGTCACCGATCGCGGCGAGGTGCGCGGCGACTGCTACGTTCTCTCGCTGGGCAGCTACAGCCCGCTGATCACGGGCCTCGCCGAGCGCATCCCGGTCTACCCGGTGAAGGGCTACTCGCTGACCGTGCCGATCGACGGCGCCAACAATCCGCCGACGAAAGGTGGCATCGATGAGGACAATCTGTGCGCGTACGTGCGCATGGGCGATCGCCTGCGCGCCACCTCGACCGCCGAGTTCGCCGGCTACGACACGAGCCATCGGCCGGCCGACTTCACGCACATCCTGCGTTCGCTGCGCGACCTGCTGCCGAATGCCGCCGATTACAACCGGCCGCAGTACTGGGCGTGCCTGCGCCCGATGACGCCCGAGGGCACGCCGATCCAGGGCCGCGGGCGCTATCGCAACCTTTACTACAACACCGGCCATGGCCACATGGGCTGGACCATGGCGTGCGGCACGGCCAAGATCACCGCCGATCTGATCGCCGGGCGCACACCCGACCTGCCGCTGGACGGCTTGACGCTGCGCTGAGACGACCACACCACGTCCGCTGGCGATGCGGTTCGCCTGAACGGCGAGCGAGGAGCCCGGGGACGCCCTGCTGCGGCAACCTCGTCAAAGTCGTCTTACGTCTTCTGACGCTGCGCCGCGCTTTCGCCCAACGAAGCTTCCGTCGTCTGCAGGATACTCGGCACCAACCGCTCGGAGAAGCCAGCGAGAAAGCTCCAGACCACCAGCAGCGCCAACTGCGCGTTCGGCAGAATCAGCCGCAGCGGCACGGCACTCTTGACCGAAGGCGTCTCGCTGAAATCGAGCTGGTGCAGCCCGATCTGTTTGAACTGGGGGAACAAGCCGCCACCGATCACTCCCGACAACAGAAAGTAGTAGACCACGACGGCGCCGGTCATCCCGACAGCGCCTCTCAAACAAAGAGAGGAGAAGTCGCGGGCGTCCTTGAGCGCGCCCAAGCTAAGCGCATTCCAGTTGTTTTGCAGGTACCAGAGCCGACTGAACATCGCGCCGAAGAATCCAGAGGTCATGGCCGTCCACAACGGCAGCCACGCCCAGTTGTGCAAGGGTAGATGATAGGTATCATTCAAGCATAGCCGGATATATATGTAGACATAGGGCAGGATGAACAAGGCACAAGCTGCCAAACCGATCCAGACAAGTCGCCTGGTGGCGCTTTTTTGTATCGGGCGAGAATGGAATTTGCGTTGAAAAGTCCAGTGCATCTCTTCAAGAACATCCAAGAGCAGCGCGCGCAGTTGGGATTCCGCATTGTCCTTCAGTGCCGGCGGCGACTGATTGGTGTCCATGATCTGAGGCTCTGCGGCCTCGAAGGCCGAGCGAAGGCGAGCCGCGGCGGGGATTTTCTCCTCGGTCGCCTCACTGAGACGCCGCCGCACTTCCCCGAGCAGCATGTCCGCTGGCTGGATCAGCGCGAGCAGGCGCTCGAGATGATAGGCCTGGTTCCAGGCATCGTCGGCCAGACTTGGACCGGCATTCGCATGGCGCTCGAAGAAAGTGCTGAGCTGATCCCGCAGATCTGCGAGCATCTTTGTCTTCTCGGCGTCGCCCGCAATCCTGGGTGCGATGAACGTCGCGCGGACATCGAGCTCAGACAGAAAATACTTGAGCATCGTGTCGTTATCCAGGGGATGGGGGGCGGCATGCCGACGGGAAAAACGATTTGTCTGCCCGACGGAGCAATGACTCTACGGTCGCTACTGCACATGAGTTTGTGCCCTCTGCTGGCGTCTTGACGCAGCCACGCCCTGTCTCTTGCCCGGACGGGAGCGGAGATGCGCAAAAGCTAAAATGCAGAAAAGGAGGCGCGGCGACTATGAACCAGCTCACACCTGCATCGTTCAAGCGCGGGGCCGCTAGGGACTGCGAACGACCGCGGCCGCGAGTACCGAGCCGGCGACAACGGACTTGACGGTGGTGCCGCTCGGGATGTAGGGGCTGTTGCCGGTACGACGCCCGGATTTCCATGATCCGGTACTTCCCGGACCACGCGAAGAGTAGCTGGTCAGGGGCCGGTGCGTCGGCAGGTGCGTGGGGCCGTAGCTCAGTTGGGAGAGCGCTTGAATGGCATTCAAGAGGTCGGCGGTTCGACTCCGCTCGGCTCCACCAAACACCCGATAGCGGACTGCAAAACCACCCGGTATCCGGCTGCCAAAGCTCTCGATAGCTGACTGAACGTTCGGCTCAGCTTCCCAAGCGTCGTGCGGCAACCCGAGATCGGGCGCGCGGCAAGCATTGAACCGATCAGGCCAGCCGCCGCAGCGTCGCGCGGTACGCCTCGGCGATGTCGTCGCGCCTGAGGTGGCGGCCGCCCCGCACCAGCCAGCGGCCGCCGACCATGACGTCGCGCACCGGATTGACATTCCCGGAGAACACCAGCGCGTCGAGCAAGGCGTCGCCGCGGCTGCCGGCGAGGATCGGATGCGCGGCGTCGAGCCGGATCAGGTCGGCGCGGCAGCCCTCCTCAAGGCGGCCGATCCTCCTTCCGAGCGCCTGCGCGCCGCCCATCAGCGCGTCCCGCCACAGCCGGGCGCCGCAATGTGGCTGGTCCGCGCTCGCCGCGATCAGCCGGCGTAGGCTGCCCGCGCGCTGGCCGTACTCCAGCCAGCGCAGCTCCTCGATCGGGCTGATCGAGACGTGGCTGTCCGAGCCGATGCCGAACCGGCCGCCAGCCGCGAAATAGCCGCCGAGGTTGAACAGCCCATCGCCGAGATTGGCCTCCGTGGTTGGGCAGAGCCCCGCGACCGCGCCGCTGCGCGCGAGCAGCTCCGTCTCCGCCTCGTCCATCTGCGTGGCGTGGATCAGGCACCAGCGCTGGCCGACGTCGGCGAGGTCGAACAGATGGCGGACCGGGCGTGCGCCGCACCACTCGAGGCAATCGCGCACCTCCTTGACCTGCTCGGCGACGTGGATGTGGATCGGCGCCGCGGCGTCGATCGTATCGGCCAGCGCCACGGCGTCGCGGAGCGCCTGGTCCGGCAGCGCACGCAACGAGTGCGGCGCAAGCCCGAGGCGCAGATCCGGGTCGCCGGCGAAGCGCGGCGCGAGGCGCGCCAGCAGATCGGCGAAGCTGTCCTGCGCGTGCGCAAAGCGACGCTGCCCGGCCTCGACCGGCCTCCCGCCGAAGCCGCCCGCCATGTAGAGGACGGGCAGATGGGTCAGCCCGATGCCACTCGCGCGCTGCGCCTCGAGGATCGCCCAGGACTGCTCAGCCGGGTCGGCGTAGGCACGCCCGTCGGCCTGATGATGCAGGTAATGGAACTCGCCGACCGCGGTGTAGCCCGCCTCGAGCATCTCGACGTAGACCTGGGCGGCGATCGCGCGTAGCTCGTCCGGGCCGATCTTTCCGAGAAACCGGTACATCACCTCGCGCCAAGTCCAGAACGACGCCTCGCCGGGGGGGAGGCGCTCCGCGCGACCGGCCATCGCCCGCTGAAAGGCGTGGCTGTGCAGATTCGGCATGCCGGGCAGGACCACGCCGGGCAGGCGCTCGGCGTCGGCCGGCTCGGTGCCGGCCTCGACCCTGGTCAGATCGCCGCGGGCGTCGACCTCCAGCCTGACCCCCTCGGCAAAACCCGCGGGCAATAGCGCCGCCTCGGCCCAAAGCACCGTCATCGTCGCTCTCTCCTTGCGCGTCCGATCGCTACGGATGCGGGCCGGCGCGGTCAACCGGCTTGACGCGCGCCGCGCGCTCGGGTTGCGATTCAACCTGGCGCCTTGAACCATGGACATGACGATGCCGACCTGGGACAGCCTGCTCACCAACGTCAATCTCGCGACCATGGTCGAGGGTCAGGCGCCGTACGGCGCGATCGAGCATGGCGCGCTCGCGATCAGGGACGGCCGGATCGCCTGGCTTGGCGCCGCGGCCGACCTGCCGCGGCAGGGTGCCCGCGAGGTGATCGACGCCGGCGGCGGCTGGGTCACGCCCGGCCTGATCGACTGCCACACCCATCTCGTGTTCGGGGGCGACCGCTCGGGCGAGTTCGAGCAGCGGCTGACGGGCACCTCGTACGAGGCGATCGCGCGCGCGGGGGGCGGCATCGCCCGCACCGTCGCCGCGACGAGGCAGGCATCCCATGCCGAGCTGACGGAGACTGCGGCGCGCCGGCTCACCTGCCTTCTGGCCGAGGGAGTGACCACGGTCGAAGTCAAGTCCGGCTATGGCCTGGATCGCGCCACCGAGGTCAAGATGCTCGAGGTGGCGCGCCGCCTGGGTGAGACGCACCCGGTGCACATCCGCACCACGTTCCTCGGCGCGCACGCTTTGCCCAAGGAATACGCGACCGACCGCGCGGGCTACCTCGACCTGATATGCGCCGAGGTGCTGCCGGAGGTCGCCCGGCGCGGGCTCGCGGATGCGGTCGATGCGTTCTGCGAGGGCATCGCGTTCACTCCTGATGAAGTGGCGCAGGTGTTCGCGACCGCAAAGGCGCTCGGCCTGCCGGTGAAATTGCATGCCGATCAGCTCTCGGATCTCGGCGGCGCGGCTCTCGCGGCGCGCTTTGGCGCGCTGTCGGCCGATCACCTGGAGTATACGAGCGAAGCCGGCATTCGAGCGATGGCGGCGGCGGGCACGGTCGCCGTCCTGTTGCCCGGCGCATTCTACACCTTGCGCGAGCGCCAGAAGCCGCCGGTCGAGCAGTTCCGCGCTCACCGCGTGCCCATCGCGCTCGCGACCGACTGCAATCCGGGCTCCTCGCCAGTCACCTCGCTGCTGGCGATCCTGAATCTGGGGTGCAACCTGTTCGGCCTGACCCCCGAGGAGGCGCTCGCCGGGGTGACGCGCCATGCCGCGCGCGCGCTCGGCCTCGCCGACCGCGGGACGCTGGCGGTGGGCCAGCGTGCCGATCTTGCGCTCTGGCGGGTCCATCGCCCGGCAGAGCTCAGCTACTGGTTGGGCTTCGCCCCGCTCGAGACCGTACTCCGGGACGGTCGACGTTCGTATCCGCGAGCGCCCGCGTGATCCCGCTTGTGTTCGCGCAAATTTGCAACAAAACTGTGTCATACGCGTTATGTGAAACTGGGGAGGCAAGTGGGTGCCCGTGGTGAACGGAGGAACCGACTTGAAGCCCGTCGCATCGAACCTCTCCGATTTCAGCCCGCGCCTGCCCTGGTGGGGCGGCGATCTTCAGACCATTCGCAATTACGCGCTCAGCCTCGACCACGCATTGCCCAGCCGGGCGACCGAGCAGATGATCGTGCCGCTCGGCGACGGCAGCGGCGATCGTCTCGTGCTTTCTCTGCACATGCCCGAGGCGGGTCGCGACCGACCGCTGGTGATGCTGATCCACGGCATCTCGGGCAACGAGGGCAGTTGCTACATGGTAGTTGCGGCGGCGTATTTTCTCGCCCGTGGCCATCCGGTGCTCAAGGTCAACCTGCGCGGCGCCGGGCCCTCCCGGCCGTATTGCCGCGGCCACTATCACGCCGGCCTCACCAACGATCTTGCCGCGGTACTCGATCGTCTGCCCGCCGAATTGACCCGCCATGGCGTGCTGCCGATCGGTTTTTCGCTCGGCGGCAACCTGCTGCTCAAGTTTCTCGGCGAGGTCGGCCGGCACAGCCCGGTGCGTCGGGCGGCGACCGTCTCCGCGCCGCTCGACCTGGCGCGCAGCTGTCGCTCGCTGATGCGCTGGCGCAACTATCTCTATCACCGCTACATCATGGCGCATCTGAAGCGGAATTGCACCGCGCCGGGGGCCGAGCTGAGCGAGGCTGAGCGCAAGGCAATCCTCGGCGCGGCTACGCTGTGGCAGTTCGATCATGAGTTCACCGCGCCCCGCCACGGCTTCGCCGGCGCCCAGGAGTTCTACGATCTCAGCTCCAGCCAGAACTTTCTTAGTCGGATCGGCACCGAGACCCTGCTGATCCACGCCCAGGACGACCCGTTCGTCCCGGCGAGGCCCTACTACGAACAGGCTTGGGCGAAGATGCCGAAGCTGACCGCGCTGCTGCCGCGGAGCGGCGGGCATCTCGGCTTCCACGATCCGCTCGGCGTGTGGCACCTGCGCCAGATCGAGCTGTTTTTCGACCGGGCCTGAGCATCGTCCGCGCCGCGGCTTCTGGCCGCCGCGGCTCCACTCGAACACGCTTCCGAGAGCGCAAGAACCGGGTGGGTCCGGCGTCACGGCGGGCCTACGCTTCGCCCCTGCCTTGGGCCAGGAGGGCGACATGTCCATTCACGCAGCACGCGCCGCCGGTGCTTCCCGCCGGGACTCCGGGCTTCAGAAGCTTGCAAGTGTTGCCGTTGCTCGCCTGCTGCTCTGGCATGAGCTCGCCCGGCAGAGACGGACCCTGCGCACGCTCGACGACCGCATGCTTAAGGACATCGGCATCACGCGCGCCGAGGCGGAACGCGAGGCGACCCGACCGTTCTGGCGCGATGGCCTCGATCGGTAGCGGGAACGCCCGCGCGCCCCAAACACCAAACCTCCAGCTCGAGATCCGAGGTCGACGATCAGGCGGTCGCGGGTGCAGCGCGGGGTGCGAGCCCGCGGGCGGGACTCAGGGCCGCCCGAGAGGCGAGACGGCCTGCCTTCGTCTGACCAGGTTTGCAGGTGAACAAAAAAGAAGGGCTCCTTGCGGAGCCCTTCCGAATCAGAGTTGCGACCTGGTCACGCCTTCAGCTGATCGCCGACCGGCAACGAGCGGAGCCGTTTGCCGGTGGCGTTGAAGATCGCGTTGTACAGCGCCGGCGCGAACGGCGGCACCGGCGGCTCGCCGACGCCCGTGGCGTGCACCGAGAACGGATGGGGCACGATGTGGGTGACCACGAGCTCCGGGAAGTTATTGCAGCGCACCACGTCGTAGTCGCTGTAGTTGCTCTGCTGCACGGCGCCTTTGTCGAAGGTGATGGCGCTATTCAGCGCGATGGTCATGCCCATGACCGCACCGCCCTCGACCTGCGAGCGGATCCGCTCCGGATTGGCCGCGAAGCCGCAGTCGATCGCGGTGTGCACCTCGGGCACGCGGACCGTTCCGTCGTCCTCCACCTTCACGCGCACGCAGCTGGCGACGTAGGTGACGAAGCTGCGGTGGACGGCGATGCCGAGGCCCTCGCCCTTGGGCAGCTTCTTGCCCCAGCCGGCCTTCTCCGCGGCGAGCTCGACCACGCCGCGCAAGCGCCCGGTGTCGATCGGGAACTCCTTATACGGCTCGCCGTAGTTCCACAGGTCGTCCGGCATGCCGGCCGCCTTCGGATCGATCACCCGCGCCGGTCCGATCAGCTCGAGCAGGAACTCCTTCTGATCGCGCCCGAGCTCGTGCGCCAGCTCCGCCGCAAAGGACTGGACCGCGAACGCCCGCGGGATGTTCGACACCGAGCGGAACCACCCGATCCGGGTGTGCGCCATCGCCTTGCCGTTCTCGCACTGGATGTTGGCGATGTCGAACGGCATGTCGGCGAAGCCCATGCCGTACTCGATGAAGAACTGGTAGCCCGTGTCCTCCTGGAAGGTGGAGATGATCGAGGGCGCGACGCTGCGATGGCGCCAGCCGGTCACCTTGCCGGTGCCATCGACCGCCGCCTCGATCCGCTCGACCGAGGTGGTGTGGTAGAAGCTGTGCTGGATGTCGTCCTCGCGGGTCCACTGCACCCGCACCGGAGCCCCGACCTCTTTCGAGAGGATCGCGGCCTCGAGCACATAGTCGCACTTCGACTTGCGCCCGAACCCGCCGCCGAGCAGCGTGACGTGGACCGTCACGTCCTCGTCCTTCAGCCCGAGCTGTTTGGCGACGTCCTGCCGGGTGCCGTACGGGCTTTGCACCGGCGCCCACACCTCCGCCTTGCCATTGGCGACATTGACCAGCGCCGCCGGCGGCTCCATGGAGATGTGCGCCATGTGCGGCTGGTAGTACTCGGCGCTGACGACCTTGGCCGCCTTGGCGAACGCGGCCTCGACGTCGCCCAGCTTGCGGATCACCTTGCCGGGCTGCTGGGCGGTCGCCGACATCTCCTTGTGATACTGCTCGGAGTTGTAGACGGCATGCGGCCCGTCATCCCACTCGATCTTCAGCGCGTCGCGCCCCTGGAGAGCGGCCCAGGTGTTATTGGCGACGACCGCGACGCCGCCGAGCGGCGCGAACTTCGCTGGCGGCATGCTGCCTGGGATCTGGATGACCTTTTCGACGCCGGGAATCGCCTCCGCCGCCGAGCTGTCCACGGACTTGACCTTGCCTCCGACCGCGGGCGGCCGCGCGATCACCGCATACTTCTGCCCGGGCAGGTGGACGTCGGCGCCGTAGATCGCCTTACCGGTCGTGATGTCGTGCAGGTCGTAGATCTGCACCTCACCCTTGCCGATGTAGCGGAACTGGCTCTCATCCTTGAACGGGAACGGCTCGGCGGTCGGGTTGGAGTACCGCTCCGCCGGCACCTCCATTTCCATGACGGCCTTGGCGAGGTCGCCGTAGCCGAGGCGCTTGCCGGTCGCGGACGGGACGACGCCCTCGGCCGCCACCTCTTTCTCGAGCAGGATCACCTCGTGGTTCTGGCCGCGGCAGAGCTTGGCGTCGACGTCCCACTGCTTGGCCGCCGCCTTTTCCAGCATCTCGCGCATCGCCGCGCCGATCACCCGCATCGACTGGATGTGGTGGCGCATGCTGCGTGAGCCGTCGGTGTCCTGGTTGCCGTACTTCACCTCGTCGCCCGGCGCCTGGACGATCTTCACCCGTTTCCAGTCCGCCTCCATTTCGTCGGCGATGACCATCGGCAGGCTGGTGCGCGAGCCGGTGCCCATCTCCGAGCGATGCGCGACGATGGTCACGGTGCCGTCGGGGGCAATCGAGACGAACACGTGCGGGTTGGTGATGATGCCGTTGGGCATGTCGAGCCCGCCGGTCGGGTAAGACTCGAACGCCTTCGCCGCGTTGAACGGCAGGATGGTCGCGGCGAACACCGCGCCGGTGCCCCACGCGGTACCCCTGAGGAAGCTGCGGCGGCTGACGTTCTGCAGCACGACGCGCTCGCCGACCGCCCTGGCCGCCGGCGCGATGCCCTGGTTCAGGTAATGCAACATCGGACTACGCTCCCGTGGCAGCGTTACGAACCGCCGCGACGATCCGCTCGTAGCAGCCGCACCGACAGACGTTGCCGGCCATCGCTTCGAGGATCTCGGCGTCCGAGGGCGACTTGTTCTGGGCGAGCAGGCCGGCGGCCTGCATGATCTGGCCGCACTGACAGAAACCGCATTGCGGCACGTTGACCTGGCGCCAGGCGACCTGGACCGGATGGTTGCCATCCGGGCTCAGGCCCTCGATCGTCACGACCTCCTTGCCCTCGGTGTCCGCCATCGCGGTCATGCAGGAGCGTACCGGCTGCCCTGCGACGTGAACGGTGCACGCCCCGCAGAGGCCGGCGCCGCAGCCATACTTGCTGCCGGTGAGCCCAAGCTGGTCCCGCAGGTACCAGAGCAGGGGCATGTTGGGGTCGCCGTCGAACTGCTGGCTTTCCCCGTTTACGGTCAAACTTACCATGCTCGGTTGTCCTCCCCGGTGCATCGGACTTCCGCCCGTCTGGGCAGCGAGAAATCATCTTAATCGCGATCCCCCGCGCTTGTGAACAGCGGAATCGAACAAGAACGATTCGAAAGCAGGCCGGCCCCTGAAACAACTGTTACAGAGTCGTCCTCCGGTAGACATCACCCTGCAACACAACCGCGTCACACGTGCATCGTGCCGGCTAGGGAGCGCCGACAGGGTGAGCGCGTCGATCCCGCAACGCCATGTTCGACCGACCACCTGACCCTGTCGACGGCCCGGGAGGAGACGATGGCCACTTGGCAGATCAAAGGCTTGCTGGTGCTGGCTGCGGCTCTCGCAGCAACCACTCTGGCCGCGAGCGCCCCGGCGGTAGCGGAAAGACCCGCGCAGGTGGCGGCCGACCGGATCGCGGAGCACGGCGATGCCGGCTGTCGGACCGCGGGCGCGCCGGCGTGCGGCATGAGGTAGGCGCTGCCGGCCGGCGGCTGCGAGAAGGTTCCCCGGTGCACAGGCGCCATTTTAGAGGATGGAGGACAGAACGGATGGCCGCACGGCAAATCAGGCGATTTCTGCTGCTGACGTCAGCCCTGGGCACGGCTGCTCTGGTCGCGAGTGTTGCTGCGGCGGTCGCCAAAGATACCGACGTATCGGAGCTGTTCGATCCGGCCGCGATCGCCGCCGGGGTATGCGGCGCTGACGCCAAGCATGCGACTACCTTCAAGCCGATGCAGCTCGCGCTGGCCAGCCCGGCCGATGGCATTGCAGCTGATCCTGCCGGCCCGCCGCTCCGCGAAGGCTTCGGCACGCTGAGTTACAAGATCACCACCGACAATGACCTCGCGCAACGATACTTCGATCAGGGACTGCGCCTGACCTATGCGTTCAACCACGCCGAGGCGTATCGGGCGTTCAAAAAGGCCCAGGCGTTGGACCCGGGCTGCGCCATGTGCTTCTGGGGCGAGGCGTTCGTGCTCGGCGCCAACATCAATGCGGCAATGGAGGGCAGCGCCGCGCGGCCGGCGTTCCTCGCGGTCACCAATGCCAAAGCGCGGGCCGCCAATGCCAGCGAGCGCGAACGGGGGCTGATCGACGCGCTTGCCAAGCGCTACTCAAGCGATCCCGCTGCGGACAAGGGAGCCCTCGCCCAGGCGTACGCTGAGGCTATGGCAGCGCTGCATGCGCGCTATCCTGACGATCAGGACATCGCGGTGCTGTTCGCTGATTCGGTGATGAATACCTCGCCATGGGACTATTGGGAGAAAGATCGCCGCACGCCCAAAGGGCGTGTGGGCGAAGCGATCGCCGCGGTCGAAGGCGTGCTCGCCATAAACCCCGAGCACCCGGGAGCGATCCATCTCTACATCCACCTGACCGAGGCCTCGGCTACGCCTGAGAAAGCCGAGCCTTACGCGGACCACCTTGCCGCGCTAATGCCCGCGGCCGGTCACATCGTGCACATGCCCGCGCACACCTATTACCGGATCGGACGCTATCTGGATTCGCTGAAGACCAATGTCGCGGCAGTCGAGGCCGACGAGGCGTACCTCGCGCAGACCAAGGCGGCGGGCATCTATCCCTATGGCTACTACCCGCATAATATCCACTTCGTGCTGGTCTCGGCCCAGATGGCCGGCGACGCCGAGCACATGCTGTGGGCGGCCGAGCGGCTGAACGGCAAAATACCCGACCAGGTGGCTGCCGAGGTCGGCTGGATTCAGGCGATTCTACCGGCGCCCTATTTCGCGCACGCGCAGTTTAGCCCGCCCAATGTGGTGCTCGGCCTTGCGGATCCGGGTGACGAGTTCCCGTTCGTAACGGCGATGTGGCACTACGCCCGGGGCGTCGCTGATGCGGCAAAGGGCGATCTCGACGCGGCGCGGAGCGAGGCCGCGCAGATCTCCGAGATCAACCAGACCGCCGACTTCTCGATGCTGCTTGCGTGGCTGGTGCCTGCGCCGGACATCCTGCGCCTCGCGGGTCATGTGCTCGAGGGACGCATCGCGCAGGCGGAGGGCAACCTCGACCAAGCAATCAAAGAATTCGAGGTGGCGGTGCAGATCCAGGAGTCGCTGCCCTACATGGAGCCGAACTACTGGTACTATCCGGTCCGCCAGTCGCTCGGCGCGACCCAGCTCATGGCCGGGCGCGTCGAGGATGCGGTGACGACATTTCAGGCGGCCCTGATCGACGCCCCGAACAATGGCTGGGCCCTGTACGGCCTGATGCAGGCCTACGAAGCCCAGAACGATCGGGCGGCCGCCGCCGAGACCGAGCAGCTGTTCAACAAGGCCTGGGCGGGAAGCGAGCCGCCCGACCTCGCGCGACTCTAGAGTTTCCGCACGGCTGGCACTACGGACGCCCCGCGCGCCGCGCGGGGCGTTCCGTTTGGTCGCGACGCTGATCATGCTCCTGAGCGGGTCCGGCTGCGGAGGCCAGCTCGGACTTGAGGAGTCGCCGACCAGAGTAACCCGCCGCCTGCTTGCCAGGGCGCAATCGCGTCGTTCGCCCGGGGTGCTCGTGTCCGCGCCGGCGCCCGCTAGACTCCGGCTGCGAGAGGATGCGGGCGTGCGGCAGCTTGTGATCACCTCTTCCTGGGGGCCGAGTCCGGGGCGCGGGGCGGCCGGGCTGTGCCACGATGGCTGAGCTTTGTCGACCTCGACACCGCCTGGCGCTGAGTCGAGCAGAACGCTCCTCAACCCGATGCTCGATCTGATCCCCGGCTACCGGCGCATGCAGGGCATCGTCTTCCAGCGCGGCGACGCGCGTTCGAAGGCGCCGGGAGCGCCGCCGCGGGGGTGGCCGCCGCGCTCGCCGACGAGCAGTGCGTCATGGTCAACCGCAATCCGGGCAGCGGCACGCGGATCCTGATCGACGGGCTGCTCGACGGTGCGCAACCCCCGGGCTATTGGGCGCAGCCGAAATCGCATGGCGCCGTCGCCGCCGCGGTGGCGCAAGGCCGCGCCGACTGGGGCGTGGCGATCAGCGCCGCCGCACACCTGTACGACCTCGGCTTCCTGCCGTTGGTCATGGAGCACTACGATCTCATGGCGCCACGCGCCCGCCGCGACCGCGCCCCGGTCCAGCGCCTGATCGATCTTTTGACGAGCGATGTCGGGCGCGAGCTGCTGCGCCGCCTCGGCTTTGAGCCCGCCGTGCCGCCGGCGGGCTGACCTCTGGCCGACGGCTGTCGCGTCGCCGCCCTCGGGCGGTCGCCGGATCAAGGCAAGCTGATCGTGGCCTTGATCGGCCGCGGCGCACCCCGATCGCAACGCTGCGCCCATGCTTGCGTTATATCTCGCAGCATACTACGAAGCTGCGCAGGGATGTATTGCGACTTGGTAGGCTGACAAGACCGTAGTCGTCCGCCGCCCGGGCGCTCGCATGATCAAGGGAGGGAAGTGATGCGACTGCTGTCGAAGCACGTCCTGCATGTCTTGTCCGGTATCGCGCTCGCGCTCGGCGCCGCGCTGCCGGCGCAGGCGGCGCAAACCAATGTCGCGGTCGCGGCGAACTTCACCGATGCCGCCAACGAGATCGCGCAGGCGTTCAAGAAAAAGACCGGCCATGAAGCCATCCTGAGCTTCGGCTCGACGGGCCAGTTCTACACCCAGATCACGCAGGATGCGCCGTTCGAGGTGTTCCTTGCCGCTGATAACGAACGCCCGGCGAAGGCGGTGGACGAGGGGTTTGCAGTTCCTGGGAGCCAGTTCACCTATGCGATCGGCAAGCTCGTGCTGTGGAGCAAGGACCCGGACCAGGTGCGGGGCGAAGCGACGCTCAAGTCCGGCGACTTCACCAAGATCGCGATCGCAAACCCGGAGACGGCGCCCTACGGCGCGGCCGCCGTGCAGGCCATGAAGGGGCTCGGGGTGTACGATCAGCTCGCGCCCAAGATCGTGCAGGGCAACAATATCACCCAGGCCTTCCAGTTCGTGCAGACCGGCAACGCCGAGCTCGGCTTCGTCGCGCTGTCGCAGGTGATCGACGACAAAGAAGGGTCTCGCTGGGACGTGGCCGACGACCTGTACGATCCCATCAAGCAGGACGCCGTGCTGCTCAAGAAAGGCGCGGACAACGCGGCGGCCAAGGCGTTTCTCGAGTTCCTCCAGGGCCCGGAGGCGGAGGCGATCATCACTCGGTTCGGCTACGGCCTGGCGGCGTCCAGCTGAGTAGTTCTACGCGACGGCACGGACCGGTGGCAGCGCACGCCGCCAGCGAGCAAGTCATCTAGCTGTGCCGTCCTGGTTCACCATATCGCGTCGGTCGCCTCGAACCAGTCAACTTCAGCTGCGAGGGGAGGTGTGTCATGCGGTGTGAACGACTATGGTGCGGCGTTGCGCTCGCCCCGGCCCTGGGCGCCGGCACGGTGCAGGGCCAAGACATTCCGGCCCGCGCGCATCCGGTCCCGGCCGGCGGACGCGTGCCGTCCGGCTGAGCAGGCTGATGTTCGAAGGAGCCGACCTGTGGCAGCCGATCCGGCTCACCCTCGAGCTCGCCGCCGCGACCACCATCATCCTTCTCATCGTCGGCACGCCGATCGCATGGTGGCTGGCGCGATCCACCGCGCGCTGGAAGGAAGCCGTCGCCACGGTCGTGGCGCTGCCGCTGGTCCTGCCGCCGACCGTGCTCGGCTTCTATCTGCTCGTCGCGCTGGGACCGAACGGTCCGGGCGGCTGGATCGCGCGCCTCGGCGGCGGCCGCTCGCTGGCCTTCACCTTCGAAGGCCTGGTGATCGGTTCCGTAATCTACTCGCTGCCGTTCGTGGTGCAGCCCATCCGCAACGCCTTCGAGGCGTTCGGCGACCGCCCGCTCGAGGTCGCCTCCACCCTGCGCGCCTCGCCGCGGGACGCGTTCTGGACCGTGGCGGTGCCGCTTGCCCGGCCGGGCTTCCTGACCGGCGCGGTGCTCGGCTTTTCGCACACGGTCGGCGAATTCGGCGTGGTGCTGATGATCGGCGGCAACATCCCGGGCGAGACCAAGGTCCTCTCGGTCGCGATCTTCGACTATGTCGAGACACTGCGCTGGACCCAGGCGCACATCCTGTCCGCGGGGATGCTGATCTTCTCGTTTGGCGTGATCCTCGCGATGAACCTGATCGAGCGGCGCGTGGGGCGGGTACGGAGATGAGCAGCGCGGGCACCGGTCCGATCGTCGCGCGCTTTCGGGGTACGCTCGGCACGTTCCATCTGGACGCCGGCTTCGAGGCGCCTATGGAAGGCGTCATCGCGCTGTTCGGCCCGTCGGGGTGCGGCAAGACCACGGTGCTGCGCTGCATCGCCGGCCTCCAGATGCTGCCGGACGTCCATCTTTCGGTCGGTGGCGAGATCTGGCAGGACGGCGCAGTCTTCCGACCGCCCCATGAGAGGTCGGTAGGCTACGTGTTTCAGGAAGCGAGCCTGTTCCCGCACCTTTCGGTGCGCGGCAATCTCCTCTATGGCCAACGCCGGGCGCTGCGCCGCGGCGCCGAAGTGGCGGTGCGGCTGGACGACGTGGTCGCGCTGCTCGGGATCGAAGACCTGCTCGAACGCTCGCCTCTGCATTTGTCGGGCGGCGAACGCCAGCGGGTCGCGGTCGGGCGCGCCCTGCTCTCGCAGCCCAGGCTGCTGCTCATGGACGAGCCGCTCGCCGGGCTCGACCGCCTGAGCAAAGACGAGATCCTGCCCTACCTCGAGGCGCTGCACGATGCGCTCTCGGTGCCAATTCTCTACGTCAGCCATGACCTGGCCGAAGTCGAGCGTCTTGCCGATCATCTCGTGCTGCTCGACGCCGGCCGTGTCGTCGCGTACGGGCCCCGGGAGGAGCTGCAGGCCGATCCGGCGCTTCCGGTCGTGCGTCTGCCCGACGCCGCGGTCGCGCTGAACGCGACAGTGACCAGCTACGACGGGGAGTACGGCCTGACGACGCTCGCGATCGAGGGCGGGACGATCATCGCGCCCGGCCAGTACGGCGCCCCGGGAACGCCGCAGCGGGTGCGTATCGGGGCGTCCGACGTCAGCCTGGCGCGGCAGAACCCGGGACCCAGCACGATCCTCAATGTGCTGCCCGCCCGCCTGGCCGTCGCCGAGCCGCAGGATGCGGCGCAGATGAACGTCGTCGTCCGGCTTGGACAGGCCGGCGAGGGCGCGCGCCTGCTGGCGCGGGTCACCCGCAAGTCCTGGGAGAAGCTCGGCGCAAAACCGGGCGATCTCGTCCACGTGCAGGTCAAGAGCGTGGCACTCGTGGCGGCAGGCGGGAGCGCACCGCGCGGCGATGCCTCGGCCTCGTCCTCGGCCGCATCGCCGCGGACGCGGACTATCTTCGACAGAAGGAGGAGAGGTGATGAAGATCAGCGCACGCAACGTGCTCAAGGGTAAGGTCGTCGGAGTCGAGAAAGGTCAGACCACGGCCCACGTGCGCATCGACATCGGCGGCGGCAAGATCGTCACCGCGTCGATCACCAATGAGGCGGTCGACGAACTCGGGCTGAAGACCGGCCAGGAAGCTTCCGCCGTGATCAAGGCCTCCGACGTCATGGTGGCGATCGACTGATCGGCCTCGAGGACACCGCTACCGCCTACCGGGCGGACGACGGGGCCGCCTACGAGCGCTTGCTCGGGCGCTGGACCGGCTGACTCGCGCAGATCCTGATCGACTTCGCCGAGCTGCCGGTCGATGGGCCGGTGCTCGATGTCGGTTGCGGTACCGGCAGCGTGGCGGGCCTGTCGGACGAACATCGCGATCGAATTCCACGCGGCCGTGTCGAATGCCTACTGCGCCGGCGCGCCGGACGGCCCGCGCTCGCTCGCCGCCACCGCCTGGGCCGTGCGCGGGCGCGTCCCGTAGCCCGGAGGGGGCGCTCATGCGCCGGCGAACAGCGTGCTGAACAGCCAGTAGAGGGCGCCGGCCAGGGCGATCGAGGCCGGCAGGGTCAGGATCCAGGCGGCGAGCAGATTGCGCACGGTCGCCATCTGCAGGCCGGAACCATTCGCGGCCATGGTGCCGGCCACGCCCGAGGACAGGACGTGGGTGGTGCTGACCGGCAGGCCGTAGAGATCGGCGAGGCCGATCGTGCCGGCGGCCACCAGCTCGGCCGCGGCGCCCTGGCCGTAGGTCAAGTGCGTCTTGCCGATCCGCTCGCCCACCGTGATAACGATCCGCTTCCAGCCCACCATGGTGCCGAGCCCCAAGGCCAAGGCCACCGCGACCTTGACCCAGGTCGGGATGAACTTGGTCGCGTTGTCGAGTTGCTTCTTGTAGGCGGCGAACGCTGCTTGCCCGTCGCCGGTGAACGCGGCGACCTTGTACTTGGCCCCGATGCGCAGGGTCTCGCTGGCGAGGTACATGTCGTTGCGCACGTTACTGACCAGGTCGGTCGGCACCTTGGCGAGCGAGCCATAGGTGCGCACGTCCTCGGCGACGGCGCCGGGCGACGGCGGCCAGCGCCGGCAAAACCTCGGGCGTGAACTCGCGGGTGCCGACGAACTGCTGCAGCACCTGCGGCGGGTCGGCGACCGCGGGCGCGTCGGGGGCCAAGGCATTGATGGTCGCGATCACTTGGTCGGAGGCCTCGATGAAGGCCGGTACCTGGCTCTCGTCCACGGCCCGGTTGAGGGCGTAGGCGGTGGGCACGGTGCCGATCAGGATCAGCATGATCAGGCCCATGCCCTTCTGGCCGTCATTGGAGCCGTGGGCGAAGCTGACCGCCGTGCAGGTGAAGATCAGCAGGCTGCGGATCCACAAGGGCGGAGGGCTGGCACCCTTAGGCTCGGCATAGAGCTGCGGCTGACGGATCACCAGCTTCATCGCCAGCAGCAGCAGGGCGGCGGCGATAAAGCCAATGAGCGGCGAGAACAGCAGCGCCTCGCCTACCGTGGTCGCCTGGCCCCAGTCGACGCCGCTGGTGCCCTCGGTCCCCCGGTGCATCAGCTGGTTCATCACGCCCACGCCGATGATCGAGCCGATCAGGGTGTGCGAGCTCGACGAGGGCAGACCGAGGTACCAGGTGCCCAGGTTCCAGATGATCGCCGCCACCAGCAGCGCGAATACCATGGCGAAGCCCGCCGCCGAGCCGACCTTCAAGATCAGCTCGACGGGCAGCAGCGAGACGATGCTGAACGCGACTAGGCCCGAGGACAGCAGCACGCCCAGAAAGTTGAAGCAGCCCGACCAGACCACCGCAAGTTGCGCCGGCATGGCGTGGGTATAGATGACGGTGGCGACCGCGTTGGCGGTGTCGTGGAAGCCGTTCACGAACTCGAAGCCGAGCGCTATCAGGAGCGCCACGAACAGCAGGAGGAAGGGCAGCCACGACTGGCTCCTCGCCTCTTCCAGATCACCGACGAGCTGGTAGCCGACGTACGCGAGGCCGATGCCGAGCACGATGCAGATGATCAACGACAGCAGCCGCACGGGCTGGTCGAGATCCGGTCGCGCCGTCGTCCTCGGTGCCGGGCTTACCGCCGTCGCCATGGCCGCTTCCTCCCCCGTACCCGCGGCAGGCTGGCAGCCCTTTGTGACACTTCGGCGACAGCGCCCCCCCTTGACGCTTACACTACCAGGCGAAGGGGGATGCTATAGCCGCTGATGAGCTTGGCGGCATAGGGAGCGAGCCTTAGCTCGATCGTCCCGAGGCTTCGCTCCGGCGCGCGTTTGTGAATGCAAAGGGGTGCGTTCGGAGTTCGGAGATCTCAAAAAAATCACGTCTTCCTCGGCGCCGAGGCGCGCCGAAACATTTGTCGAGACGCCGCCCCCGGGGCGCCACGAGGTCAAGTGGCGATTGTGCTATTGAGCGCCCTGTGCCGTTGCGCTCGAGCACCTGCGGCAAAGCGCCGCCGGTCAGCATAAAGACACCCCGATGTTGGTGGCGGTAATTGCTTTCCACTTTGCCCATGAACGATGGTGTCGCAACAGGCAGCGCGACTGGGTACGTGCCCGGCCCTCACGAGTGCCCGTCGCGTGCAAGATTGCGACCGTGGGCGCGTCACTGAGCCCTTCGGCACGAAGGGGGTCTCGTGGCTACCGACTTTGCCGGACCGAGCTCCCTCGGATGTCCCCGGGCTTGGAACCGGGCTCAGGCCCTGATCGATGGGATGTGCGCATGCAGAGCGACCCATCTCCGACGCGCCGAAACGATTGGCGGGTTCCGACCACCGGGCGACCATGTGCACCGGGGCTGGTCTGGGCCTATCGGTTCGATGAGGAAGGGCGTGGCCATCGCCTGTCCGACAACGAGCCGATTGATCTCACCCATCCCGGCGAAGGGTTCCGCTGGCTGCATCTTGATTTGATCGATCAACGCGCCTGCCAGTGGCTCGTCAAGCACCCGGCCCTGCCGCCCGCGGCGCGCGAGATGATGACGACCTCAGACCACCATCAGCGGGTGGTCGTGACCCATGGCCTTCTTGCGGCCGTCTTTTATGACTTCGGGCGCACGTTGGACCGGAGTTCGGCCGGAACCGCGCGACTGCATGTCGTGCTCGGCGACCGCTTTTTGCTGAGCGGCCGCCATCAACCCGTGCAGGCGACCGACGCCACGCGGCAGGCGGTGGAGGAAGGTCTGTTGACCCGAGCCCCCGCAGGGCTGCTCGAAGCCATCGTGACCGGTGTCGCCGATGCCGTAGCCGACGTTACGGCGACGCAAATTCAAGACCTGGACTCGATCGAGGACGGCCTGCTGACGGCCCGTGGCACCGACGATTCGCGGAAGCTCGCCGCGACCCGACGCCGCATCATTCACCTGCACCGGCAGCTCAGCGGGTCGCGCACTATTTTCCATCGGATCGAATGCGAATCGACCGACCGGCTGCCGCAGACCCTGCTCGACAGCGCGACGCGCATTGCACAGCGTCTCGATGCGCTCGATGGCGACGTCGTCGCGCTCCAGCAGCAGGCTAGGTTGCTGCAAGAGGAGAGCGACTCGAAGCTCACCGCCAAAATCAACAGACAGCTCTATGTTTTGTCGGTCATTGCCGCGCTGTTTCTGCCGCGAGCGTCGTCGCCGGCATCTTCGGCATGAACGTTGGCGGCCTGCCGATGCTCGAGAGCAGCTTTGGCTTCGTGATCGCGATGCTGCTGATTGTCGCCTCGCCGGTGCTGGTCTATCTGGCGTTCTGGATCAGCGGCATACTGCGTCGCTAGTTGTGGTCGCGAATGGTCGGCTGTTGCGCGGGCAGAAGGGCACGCGTGATTTCATGATCGCTTAAGTTGAGTGCTCACAAAACCGCCACCATAGGTTGAGAGAAGAAGGGCGAGCTAAAGTTGGCTTGAGTGTCCACGGTTTTCGGCAACCCCTTCGCGGGCGTCTTCGCGGGCGGCTCGCCTTTTTACCAAAAGGCACCCGCTGGCCTTGCCTGATAAGACCGCTCGCAATGCACGCGCCGTAGAGCGTAGAGACACAAGCCACCCGAGCATGCCGCTTGATCAGAACGCCCGTCGCCCTCTCTCGCCATCAAACTGTCATTGGCCGGTGCGACATGGAGGGTGAGCTAAGGGCGAGAGCCGAAACGCCGGATGCAGTCAAGTTTCCGTTCGCTCCCACCCGCACTTGCTGGGGCGCCTTCCCACCGGGCGCTCCGGCCTTTCCTTTCAAGGCTGACCGGTGCCGAAGCTACAAAGGACTTAGGGGGCCCGCCGTTCTACGGGGTAATGTGGAGGGGGAGAAAAGATATGCCTGACTGCGCCGGGCCGCGGCGGGAGCTGGAACGAGCCAATCGTCACATATCCGAAACTGAGGGTCGGATTGCCCGGCAGCGTCATCGCATCGGGCAGCTCTCGAAAATGGTTGCGACACGACGGAGGCTGCCGACCTCCTGTGGACACTCGAGGAGAGCTTGGGGGCGCTCCGGCGCCACCGCGAGCACATGAGCCGCGAACTGTCGCAGGCTGAGGCTGAGGAGGCTGAGCATCTCGCGCAGCCACCCACGAACCGGCGCCTCCCGTATCTTGTGAGTTGAACCGCGCCCGTCGTCGGTTCGCGCGTGACCCCCGCCTCTATCCCCGCCGTGGACCGGGACCATTGGCAGCGGCAGCTGCATAGGCCGAGCTGGAGACCGCCCGAACGCGCGCGGCGCTCCGACTTGCGACTGCAAAGTATCAGCGAGCCGAGGCCGACCTAGGGGTGCTCGAGCAGTCCGCAAAAACGCCGAAGCGACAGACTAGCGGTGGTTCATCCTCGGCAACCGCTTCCTCGTAGTTCAGCCCGCGACTTCCACGCGCACGCTGTCTAACTCTCGGCGGCGGATGACTTGACGCTTGAGACCCGCTTCCGATGTCGCGCGAGTGCCCGCCGTAGCACTCGGTCTTCCGTCACTCCCTCCATCTGAGCCAGCTCTGCCAACCAGCTCCTCTCATCGTGGCTCAGGGTTACACTCACCACGTATGGCCCGATCCACGGGCTTCCGCATCGCCCCGCCTTCCATCTTTTTGGTTGTATCCCCCTCCGAAATCCTGCCTCTTGGCCGACCCTCGGTCAATGGCTGGCGCTGCACGATGGAGGCCGCTGCGGTCACTCGTGGGATGCGGCGAAGCGCCACCATGTAGCCATGTCAGCGCATCGGCGGACTCTTCCTGAGACCTGCTCGCTTTCGTCATCTCGAACCCGCACCGCTCGAGGTGCTCTACCGCCCGCTTGGCTAAACTCGGCTCGGGCATCGTCCAGCGTATGTTCCTTCAGCAGCCGGCGCAGCTCTGCGCGGGCAAGATTGGCGGCGCCGAACTCAGGAGTCTCCGCTCATCCACCACACGCTGCCTGTTCAAGGCTGTTCCGGTCGGAAAAATTTCGATCCGCAGGAGCATCCGGGGCGGTCGGCAGATCTGGCGGATTGCGGTACTCTGCGCTCTTGCCTTGCTCTCGCGCTCGCCGTCACCGTGGCCGGCCTGTTCGTGCTTACGGTGCTGAGCTTCGTCACCCGGGAGTAAACCCTCCAACCCAGAGGACCATGAGCACCACGGTCCGGAATAATTGGGCTGGAGAGACGGCGGTTCCGCCGAAGACAGCTGCGCGACGCCCACGGTCCTCAGGGTTGGCGCAGAAGTTCGGCTCGCTCCAATCGCTATCCACTCATCCCGAGATCACCCCGATGGTCCTTGAGGGCTTGTGGTCCGCCGTACGCCGCCTGCCGTCGCAGCGCTCTGCCACGCGGCGCTGTGCGGTGCGCAGCGGATGGGCCGGCCTCGGAAGCGCAACTGGGAACCGAGCAGAACGCCGCGCTATCACCGCTCCTGCCCAGCCGGTAGGTCATGCGTCTGAGATGATCGGCTAATGCCTTGCGATCGCTGATGTGGCTGAGCTCCGGGTACGGCACCGGCGAGCCGATCCGGACCGCGACTACAGTGCCGATCTTGTTGCGCACCTCGTTGAACAGCAGCGATAGGCGCAGGGTCAGACTGACGTGGCTCGCGAGTTGAAACAACCGGCTGTTCTGGCCTTCGAAAAAGACCGGCACGACCGTGGCGCCGGCGCGTGCGATGGCTTTCATGGTGAACAGCTTCCACTCCGGGTCGACGGCATGACGCTGGAAGATCCGCGCGGAAGTCGCCACGGCGCCGCCCGGAAACACCACCAGGGCACCGCCGTCGCATAGCCAAGACAGAGCGTCCGCTCGGGATCGCAAGTTGGTCATCAGCGCAGCGGGCGTTCGGGCAAAGTCGATCGGCAGCAGGTACGGTTCGAGCTCGCGTGCCTGACACAGAACGCTGTTGGTCAGTATCTTGAAATCGGTGCGCACCTTGGCGACGAGATGACCGATGACGATGCCGTCCAGCACTCCCAAGGGATGATTAGCGACGATCACCACCGGTCCGGCGGCCGGGATCGCGCGCAGTTGCGCGGCATCGTATTCGATCCGCAGCTCGAGCCGGCGCACCGCCGCCTCCCAGAAGGTCTCGCCGACCCGAGGACGACGTTGATTTTCGAGATAAATGCGCTGCAGGCGGGGCTGGCCAGTCAGCCGCTCCACGGCCCTGATCGCAATGCGCCGCAACGCTGGATCATCGGCGCTCGCATAGCTGAACCGCATCCGATCGCCCATCCGCCACTCCTCGGCTGTTGTATCGGCCGCGGAACGTAAGGTCACACCATGACATTCCGGTGAGGGCGGCATGCGGCTGGCGGTGAACGATCTGTAGGCCCCGCTACCTGACGATTCGCTGGCCTCGGCCCGCCGGCCTGGCAGACGTGGCCGATGGCTGGTGGCTTAGCTTTTGCGGCTGCTCAGTAGATTTGGGGGACGTACAGCTCGTCCGGCAGCACCTTGCGCTCATAGTCCGGATTGAACACCCGGTCCGGCAGATCGATCGGCTCCGGGGTCACCTCTTCGTAGGGCACCTGCTCCAGCAGGTGACGGATGCAGTTGAGCCGCGCCTGCTTCTTGTCGTTGCCCGGGACGATCCACCAGGGCGACTCCGGGATGTTGGTCCGCTCAAGCATCTCCTCCTTGGCTTTGGTGTACTGCTCCCAGCG
>JBKPNX010000277.1:0-33525 GCA_046732855.1 Pseudomonadota bacterium | reverse complement strand
GCGCGGCCTCGGGCTGACGCTCGGCGACGGGCGCGGCAGCTGCGGCGACCGGCGCGGGCTCGGGCTGACGCTCGGCCACGGCGGCGACCGGCGTGGTGCGGCTGCCGGCGCTGCTCGAGACCAGCGGCCCGACCTTGATGCCCGCGGCCGGCGGCACCAGTTCGAGCGGCCGGACGCCCGGGTAAAACGTGAACGACACGTTGCGCGTGATCGGGTGCGGCTCGTACGCGGTCACCGCCACCATCTCCGGATCGGTGCCGTAGTGGCTCTGGTCATCCACCACCACGTCCTGCGGCAAGCGTATCCCAAGCGTCTCCAGCAACCGCGCCAGCGCGGGCTCGAGCGCGAACCCCAGATCGTACATCAGCAGCAGCGAACCACCCTGACGCAGGTAGCGCTCCAGCGCCGCGCTTTCCGCCGGCAGGTAGGTCGTACGCGGACCGGCATCGATCGTGACCGCGCACTCGGGCGGAATTGCCCCTTGGCTCGCCGGGGTGATCTTGCGCACGTCGTAGCCGATCCCTTCGAGCGCCCGGCGCAGCCGGCCGAAGCCATGGCCGCGGGTCAGAACGACCCCCGATTCCGCATGGTCGTGACTGTGCCCCGCCATCCCTTCGAAGTGCGTATGGAACTCGAAATTGTCGATCGGGTACTCGCTGTGGCCCTCGATAAAGCAGATGGTCGTGACCCGCTCGCGCAGCACCCGCTGAATGCCGATCGCGATCTCGCTCTCGTCAACCGAGCGCACCGTGATCCGGCGCCCATCGGCCTCGAGCACGGCGGCGTTGTAGACCTTAACGCCGAAGTTTTCGGCGAGCGTTGGCTCCTTGTCCGGATCGACGGTCTTGACCTCCAGCAGGGGATTGCGCCGCCCCATGCTCTCCACGATGTCCTTGGCGCGCTGGCCGTTGGAATCCTGTCCCTGGAAGAAATACGTAAGCTTGACCGGCTGGTTGAGGCGATCGACCACTGCCAGGGCCTGAGGCGCGGGCGTGAAGACCTTCGCCCGCGTCAGATCGATCTGCGCGTCGTGCAACGACAGCGCGACGTTGGCGAGCACCGCGACCACGAAGATCAGCACGACGACGGCGCCTGCGTAGATCCGCGAAGCGCCGGTTCCGAGCCGCGTCTGCAGCGGCAGGCGCAGGGCGAGCACGAACAGCGCCCCGACCGCGATGAGCCAGCCCAGGAACCAGATCAGGTTGCCGAGCAGTTGGCGGTCCATGGGCTCAACGGCGCACGAGCGCCCGGACGCTGAGCAACAGCCCGACCAGGATCAAGCTGGCGAAGAAGCCGAAATCGGACAGGTACAGGGCGCCGGTCGCGAACGGCGTGAAGTGCGCGACGAGCGACAGGTTGATCACCACCGTGTCGTAGGGATCGGGCAGCAGCGAGCCGAGGCTGTCGAGCATCCACAGCAGCAGGAACAGACCCAGCGAGACGGTGGCCGCAACGATCTGATTCGCGGTGAGCGCCGAGACCGCGAGACCCAGCGAGGTCAGCGCGGCACCGAGCAGGATCAGCCCCAGATAGCCGCTGTACACGGGTCCCCAGTCCGGGTCGCCGAAGATCTGGAGGGTGACCGGATGGGTCACGGTCAGCGCCAGCATGGTGACGATCACCGCAACGCTCGCCAGAAACTTGGCAAGGACCACCTCGATCTCGCGCACGGGAGCGGTGAGCAGCAGCTCGAGCGTGCCGCCGCGCCGCTCCTCGGCGAGCAGGCGCATGGTGATCACGGGCACGATCAGCAGGAGCAGCATCGCGGCCTGAAAGAACTCCTGAACTAGGGTCGCGGTCTTGCTCAGGAACAGCGCCGCGGCGAAGGTGTAGCCCATGAGCAGCAGAAATACCGCCATGACCGCGTAGGCGATCGGCGAGACGAACAGCGCGGTGGTTTCTTTGGCGAGCAGGGTCGCGAACGTCCTCATGCGGCAGCCCGGCCCGTGAGATCGAGGAACAGGCGTTCCAGGTCGGGGCGCGTCTCGGTCATCTCAAGCAGCCCGAGGCCGCCTGCAGCAAGGCTCGCCGCGACGTTCTCGGCCGTTGACGGGCCGGCCACCTCGACGACGAAGTCGTGCACGCCCTCGGCGCTCGCGGCAGTCGATACGACGCGCGCGACGCCAGGCACGGCGCCGAGGCGGGCCCGAACGGGGTCGGGCGAGGCGCTGCGCACCTTCAGCCGCAGCCGCGTGGCGGCGCCCTGCTCGAGGCGCTGCACCGTGAGCAATCGGCCATGCAGCAGGATCGCCACGTGCGTCGCCACGCGCTCGATCTCGGTCAGAATATGGGACGTCACGAGAACCGTGTGGCGTGCTGCCAGGGAACGGACCAGCTCACGCACCTCGATGATCTGCCGCGGATCGAGGCCATTGGTCGGCTCGTCCAGGATCAGCAGTTCCGGGTCGTTGAGCAGCGCCTGGGCGATCATCACCCGCTGACGATAGCCTCGGGACAGCTTGCCGATCGCGATGCCGCGGACCTCGTCGAGAGCAAGCCGCGAGCAGCTGGCGTCGACCGCGTGCGGGAGGCGCCGCGCATCGAGACCTTTGAGCCGACCCATGAACCCGAGGAACTCGTCGACCCGCATGCCGGCATAAAGGGGCACCTCCTCGGGCACGTAGCCGATACGCCGGCGCGCCGCCAAACCCTGCTCGACGACATCGAAGCCCGCCACCGAGGCCCGGCCCGAGCTGGCCTGCAGATAGCCGGCCAGGATGCGCAAAATGGTCGTCTTGCCCGACCCGTTCGGGCCGAGCAGCCCGAGCACATCGCCGGCGCCGGCCTCGAACGAGACATCATTCACCGCGAGCCGGCGACCGTACCGCTTGGTGAGGTGCTCCGCGACGACGACCGGCGCCATGACCCGGGAGACCGAAGCGCCGGGGCATCACTGCCCCTGCGCTACCGTGGTGCGAACGTGACGAGGCTACTTCACCCGATCAGTCGTAGAAATCGGGCGCCTTTTTCATCGCCTTGAAGGCATCCGGGTCGTGCGCGGTGAAGAAGTCCGCGTCCTCGGTCGCCATCATGTAGCGGATGAAATCGTAGGCGCGCATGATCCCGCCCGGGTCATAGGCGAGCACCAGGTTCGGGGGCAGGTGCTTTTCCACGTTCTCGCGGAAATACACGTTGTCCCCGGTAAGGATGACCGGGCCGGTGTTGGGCAGGCGCACGACCAGCATCTGCGAGCCCTTGGTGTGCCCGCGCGCGCTCTTGACCACGACGCTGCCGTCGCGGAACAGGTCCATGTCACCATTCAGGACCAGCATGTTGAAGGCGTTCGGTTTGTCGCTGCCGACCTTGGAGCGCAGCACCGCGACGTCGCCCGGGATGAAGGGGCCGCTGAAGGGCTCGTCAGGCCAACTCGCGTACTCGATCTCATCCCTTTGCAGGACGATGGTCGAGTTGGGGAACTTGGCGACGTTGCCGCCGTGGTCGAGGTGCATGTGGCTGACCACGACGTATTTGATGTCGTCGGGTTTCAGGTCGATCTTTTGCAGCTGTGCGTCGATCGCCACATCGGGCGTGACCACTGGTTTGAGCGCCTTGAACAAGGGGCCCCAGTAACTCGGGTCGGTGATGATCTTGTCGTTATTGCCGGTGTCGAACAGGACATTGCCATTGGGGTGCTTGATCACGAAGAAGCCAACCGGAATCTGGATCGGCGGATCCATCGGACCGAAGTTCTGCAGGACGCCTTTGCCGATCGTCAGGGCACCCGAGCTGAACGCATAGAGTTTCATCCCCGCCGGCGACTCGGCGAGCGCGTTCGTCGCCAATGCCCCGATCGCCACGGACAAAGCCGCCCCGAGAACAAGTGAACGCCTCATTGACTTCCTCCCCGTCATATCGACACACCCACCCTCACCGGATCGACAACCCGGCTCCGGGCCGAGCGAACCTACTGCGTCCGGCCGGATCGCGTCCAGATGTGATTCTTGCAGCCGCCATCCTGCTCCCGGTCGCGCGGCTCGATGCCCAGATCCGTCGCAACCCTCTCGAGCGGGGGCTTCAGCGCCGGGCTGTACCAGGAGAAGCCGCGGCCCTTCACCTGCACCTTCACGGGAGTGCTGACGACCGGAATTTCGCCCGACGCCGCGCGCAGCTGATCGAGGTCGGCCCTGCTATAGCCGCCGCGCGGCGAGCGCCTTCGGGGCGCTCTCACCGCCAGCTCCCGGATCAGGTTCGAGCGCGCCAGACCCGGTCAGGACATACCGCCTTCGGCCCCTTTGTCGCCGCCCTTCCCCCTGCTACATTGTCGCCATGAACCAGCGCACGGTCGAACGTCGCCTCGCCGCCATTCTCGCCGCCGACATGGTCGGCTACAGCCGGCTGATGGAAGCCGACGAGACGGGCACGCTCGCGCGCCTCAAGACCCATCGCGTCGAGTTGCTCGACCCGGCGATCGCCAAGAACCGGGGCCGGCTGATCAAGACCGCCGGCGACGGCATGCTGGTCGAGTTTCAAAGCGTCGCCGACGCCGTGGCCTGCGCCGTCGAGATCCAGCGTGGAATGGCGCAGCGCAACAGCGACGCCACGCCCGAGCGCGAGATCCGCTTTCGTATCGCGATCAACCTGTGCGACGTGATCAGCGAGGACGACGACATCTTCGGCGATGGCGTCAACGTCGCCGCGCGCCTGCAGGAACTCGCCGAGCCAGGCGGCATCTGCGTGTCGGGCGCGATCCGCGATCAGGTCGGGGAGCGCCTGGGGGTCGGCTTCGAGGATCTCGGCGAGCAGAGCATCAAGAACATCTCGCGGTCGATCCGCGTCTATCGCGTGAGCCTCGACGGCCGCATAGGCGGCGCCGCTCCATCGCCGGGCCAGGCGGCGCGGCCCAAGGGCGTGGTGGGCGCAGTAATCGACAAGCCCTCGATCGCGGTGCTGCCGTTCGCCAATATGAGCGGCGATCCCGACCAGGAGTTCTTCGCCGATGGCCTGACCGAAGACATCATCACCGCGCTGTCCCGCTTTCGCGACCTGTTCGTGATCTCGCGTAACTCGGCATTCGTGTACAAGAATCGCGCGGTCAGGATCCAGGACGTGGCGGCCGAGTTCGGCGTCAACTACGTGGTCGAAGGCAGCGTGCGCAAGGCCGGCCGGCGCGTGCGGGTGACCGTGCAGCTGATCGATGCCGAATGCGACCGCCACGTCTGGGCCGAGCGCTACGACCGCGAGCTCGAGGACATCTTCGCGATTCAGGACGAGGTGACCGCGGCGATCGTCGCGACCTTGCCGGGGCGGGTCGAGGCAGCGAGCCATGAGCGCGCCAAGCGCAAGCCGACCGACAGCATGGCGGCGTACGAGTGCGTGCTCGCGGGCAAGGTCCTGCACCATCGCTCGACCCGGCAGGACAACGCCGAGGCGCAGCGGCTGCTCGAGCGCGCGATTGCGCTCGATCCCAAGTACGCCCACGCCCACGCCTGGCTCGGCTGCGTCCTGGGCCAAGGATGGATTTACGACTGGTGCGAGGATCGCGAGGCCACCTTCCAGCGCATCACGAAGGAGCTGGAGGTCGCGCTGGCCCTCGACGAGAACGACAGCGACGTGCACCGCATCCTCGCCGCGGCCAGCCTGGTCCATGACGATCACGACCGCGCGACGTACCATCAGGAGCGGGCGCTCGCGCTCAATCCCAACAACGACCTGATCGTGGTGCAGCAGGGCGAGCTGCTGACCTGGCTCGGCCGGCCGGACGAGGGCATCGAGTGGATCCGGAACGCGATGCGCCTCAATCCCTACCACCCCGAGCGCTACTGGAGCCACCTGGGGCGCGCGTATTTCGTGGCGCAGCGCTACGCCGAGGCGGTCGAGGCGTTCGCCCGGATCAGCCGGCCCGATCACACCCACCATGCGTTCATGGCCGCCGCCTGCGCTCAGATGGGCGATGCGACCGCCGCGCGCGCCCACGCGGCCCAGGTGACGAGCCGCCAGCCCGAGTTCGCGGTCGACGCCTATCTCGCGACGCTCCACTACAAGCACGAGGGCGACCGCGCGCACCATCGCGAAGGGCTGCTCAAGGCCGGCCTCACGCCGTAAACCGCACTTGCCTCGGGAAGCGTCTTGGACGGCGCCGCGCGCGGGTCAGGCGGGATTCGGTGCCGCGGGCGGCGGTCCCGTGGCCCGGCCTATGGACCCAATCTTGGATCCTCAGTGACGCGGCGCTGAGCTCGTCGCTCGCGCTCGGCAGCGCGCGAGCACGGTCGCTGCGCCCGGCGCCCGGCGGCGCAAAGAAACGGGCCGCCGTCACAGCCGACGGCGGCCCGCACAGCACGTAAGGTGGCGTTACGCGGAATTCTCGATGCTTGTTCTAGCTCCGCGTCGTCACCCGGTCCTGGCGGACGTGACCAAAGCCTCATTCGCCGGTACCCGACGCGCCACCATGACGTGAGACATTGGATCACCTCCTTTCCGTTGTTGCGCCTGCTGCAGCAGATGGCACCGCGCTGCGCACGTGTCAAAGGATTCCTCGGCCGGTTCCCGTCGGCGGGCTGAGCACGCGGAGCCTCGGCCACGCGGCAAGGGTTGGCCGGTGTTCTTCAAGGCTTTTTGAGGCGGCAGCCGCGACCTCCACATGGGCTGGCGCGGCTCCATCCCGGGTGGCAGCGGCCACGCACCATAGCGCCGGGCGAACCGGTGGCCGCCGGGGAATTGCGCCGCGGCTCGACAGCCCCAACGGCTGATCCACCCGCCGCTCCTGCCGCAACCGGCGCAGCCGGCGATCTGCCCATTGCCGACCGTTATCCGCGCGGGGCGGGCGGATCCCTCGTGCGCGCGACGGTAGCGTGTGAGGGGTGGATTGACGCTTTGTTAACCACTCGAGCGTACCACCGTGTGGTGAAGCGACCGGGCAAGGACCAGGGGCGATGCGAGCGACCGTGGACAGGCGACCGGCAACGGATACCCCATTGCTCCGGATCCGGCGCGCCACCCGGGCGCCCCTCGGCGCGCTGCTGCTGGTCATGGCGGTCCTGTGGCTCTGGGCAGCCCTCCACGGGCTCGCGGCCGGCGACCCGGCGATCGTACCCGGCCTCGGCGCGCCCGGCGCTTACCTCGTGGGCGCCGTCGGCCTGGCGCTCGCGCTGCTCGCCGTGGACTGGATGGTGCGCGGGCGCACCGTGGTCGTCAGCCAGGGGACGATCGCGGTGACCGACCGCTCGCTACGCGGGAGCCGCGCCTGGCGTGAACCGCTCGCCAACTACAGGGAAGTCCGCGCCTACCGGGAACTCCGGACGCATCGCGCGGGCGTGCGCAGCTGGTATGTGGTTCAATTGGGGCACGCTGAGCCGGCGAAGGCGATCGAGTTGGCGCGCGCGAAGGAACCGGCGCTGATCGAGCGACGGGCGCGGGACTGGGCGGGGCGCCTCGGCCTGCCGCTGTCCTGGCAGCAGTATGAACCGACCGCGGCGGCCGTCGGCCGCGCCGAGCGACGGAGCGAGATCGGCGTAGGGGCCCCGGCGGGCCAGCCCCGGTCGACGGGCCGTCCGGTGCAGCCCGAAGCGGTGACCAGATAGCCGACAGCGCCGGCTTGCCCGACACCGCGTCCGGGTCGTTATCGCTTCCGAGATTACATCAGGCGACCGGCCGCCGCCGCGCCGACGGATGCACCATGCGAGCCGCCAACTACGTCAGGCGATGCCCCGGGGCCGGGCCGATGGAGCACCATGCGGGCCGCCCGCGACTCAGGCGACCGGGCGCCCCGGCGCCGATGGAGCACCATGCGGCCCGCCCGCGACTCAGGCGACGCCCCGAGGCCGGGCCGATGGAGCACGATGCGGGCCGCCCGCACCGCGGCCACGCCGCTCACAAGGGCACGTGGCCGATTGCGACCAGCCAGGCCAGCGCGAGCAGCAACGACAACAGCGTCATCGGTACGCCGCAGCGGGCATGCTCGGCAAAGCCGAGGGCAACCCCGGCATCCCGCGCCCGCTCGACCGCGATGATGTTGGCGAGGCTGCCGACCACCAGCAGGTTGCCGGCAAGCGTCGAGAGCACGGCGAGCGCATAGAACGCGCCCTCGCTCAGCGAGGGCGCGACCGCGAGCAGGAGCACGACCAGCGGCACGTTGCCGATGGTGTTCGCGCCGAACAGCGTGAGCGGCGCCAGGACGGCGAGGCTGTCGGCGCGCAGCCCATGCGCCGCCAGCCAGCGGACCGCCTGATCGGGCAGCCCGGTCTCGGCGAGCGCCGCAGTGACCACGAACAGGCCGCCGAACAGCACCAGCAGATGCCAGTCGACCAAGCCGAGCATGGTACGGGTCGCCAGCCGCCTGCTGACCAGCAAGAAGCCGGCAACCAGCAGCACGCCCTCGACGTGCGGCAAGGGCGTCGCGAACAGGAGCAGGAGGAGGAAGCCGCCCAGCGACGCCTTGACCAGTCCCGGCCGATCGAGTTCGGGCGCGGCCAGGCCGCCGGCCGGGCCAGCGCTCGCCGCCCAGCGTCGGCGCCACCGCCACCAGACCACCAGGAACACGCTCGCGAGGCCGGCGAGCGCAGGCGGCGCGCAGGCGGTCAGGAACGGCCAGAACTCCAGCTGCCCGACTTCGCCGATCAGGATGTTCTGCGGGTTGCCGATGATGGTCGCCGCGGACCCGGCGTTGGCGCCGCCGGCGAGCGCGATCACGAACGGGCGCGGGTCGAGACCGCGCTGGATCAGCCCCGCGCACAACAAGGGGGTCATCGCGAACACCACCACGTCGTTGGCCAGCACCGCCGCCAGCACGCCGCCGGCGACGACCGTGCTCGCGAGCAGCGCCGCGGGCGGCATCGCGGCGGTCGCGATCCGCGTCGAGCACCAGTCATAGAAGCCGCACGCGGCGAACTGGGCCGAGAGAATCATCAGCCCGAACAGGACGACCAGGGTGGGAAAGTCGATCGCTGCGAGCACCGCAGCGCCGTCGATCGCGCCGCTGCCGTAGAGCACGATCGCGCCGAGCAGGGCGATGCCGGTGCGATCGACCTTGAGCCCCGGCCAGCGACCGATCGCCATGCCGAGATAGACGGCGGCGAAGACGACGAGGACGAGGCCGGTCAAGCCGCTGGGATCATGGCAAGGCCTATCTCGGCCGCGGCATCCGGGCCGGTCCGCTCATGGCCGCGTATGTCATCGATGATCGATGCCGGCGCGCAGCCCGTTCGTGCAACCGCGCGAAATGATCACGGCGTGCGCGTTCGCGCGGTGCGACCGCGCCAGGCCGGACCCGCGCCGCGGTGCGCCGGGTCGAAGTGCGCCTTCACGGCAGTCACGCAGTCTTGGACCGCGGCGGTCGCCCGCAGGTTGACGGTGTTGGAGATCGCGCCGGAGATTGAACGCCGGCCCTCGGCGATCATGCTCTGGCGCGCGCCCCATGCCAGCGGCCGCCCACGCCTCAGCTGGTCGGCATCGGCTGCAGCCAGCTCTCGACCAGCGCGTCCTGGAGAGCGCTCGCGCGACTGAGCCACGCGCCCGCCGCGGCGCGCGCCGCCGGCCCCGGGTACGGCAGCAGCCCGTCGTATGCGTCGCGCGCCCCGGTGTCCGCGACCATGGTCACGAACACCGCCGGCCGATCGGTCATCGGGAACAGGTAGCCGGCGAGCGCGCTGCCGTAGTTCATGGTTCCGGTCTTGGCCCACACGCGGAGCGCCTCGCCCGCGCCCGCGAAGCGCCGGGTGAGCGTGCCCGACCAGCCGCCGCCGGCCAGCAGCGCCGGCAGCGCCTCGTGCTCCCAGCCGTAACGCGCCAGCGCCGCGAGCTGGCGCGGGGTGAACCGCGCGGTGCCGTCGAGCCCGGACATATTGCCGAGCGCCGCGCCGGTCCAGTCGACCTCGGGCATGAGCCGGGTCAGGTGGCCGAGCACAAGCTGGCCTGCCACGTCCAGGCCGGCCGAGGTATCGCCAAGGCGCTGCGCGGTCGCGAGCCCGATCAGCTCGGCCATCATGTTGTTGCTGTAGACCAGCATGTCCTGCACGAGATAGCGCAGCGGCACGCTCTGATGCTCCGCCACGATCGAGGCGCCGGCGGGCGTGGCGCCGCGCAGCGGCGGGCCGAGCGAGATGCCTTGCGCGCCCGCGAGCCGGCGGAACAGATAGCCGGCGTGCAGGCCGGGGTCCTTGACCGGCAGCTCGGCGAGCTGGCGGCGCCGGCCGCGGTCGGCGACGCGCCACACCACGGTGCGCGCATCGCTGCTCTTGAGTGCGACCCCGCCCGGCGGCAGCTGTCCCGGCGAGGCCGCCTCGAAGCGCGCCTCGTTCAGCGGCGGCAGCGCCGCGGCATCGATCCGGCCGCCGCCCCACCACGCCAGGTGAACGCGGTTGAACGCGACCGAGAGCGCCCCGATGCTCGGATTGTAGGGCGCTTCCGGCGGCTGGGTCGGCTCGATCTCGGCAAAGCGCGGCAGCGCGGTGTCGTCGATCAGGAAACGGCCGTCGACCTCGCGGATGCCGCTGTTCTTCAGGCGCACCGCCAGGCCGAGCAGATCGGCCAGGTCGAGAAACGGATCGCCGCCGCCGCGCAGGATCAGATCGCCGTGCAGCACGCCGCCGGTCAGCGCGCCGCGCGCCAACAGCTCGGTGCTGAAGCGATGCTCGGGCCCGAGCACGTCGAGCGCGGCCACGGCGGTCGCGAGCTTGGCGGTCGAGGCCGGAATCAGGGGCAGATCCGGATTGAGCTCGGCGAGGACCTGCCCGCTCTCGAGATCGATCAGCAGATAGCCGACCACGGTGCCGCGCGGGCGCGCCGCGACCACGGCGGCAGCGGTGCGCCCGTCGGGCGCGACCACGGGCGGCGCCGGCACCGGCGCATCGGGCCCGCTCTTGAGATCGCCGAGGATGTCGTCGACCGAGTCGTTCGCGGCGCCGGAGACGATCGCCGTCACACCGTCGGGCGCGCCGGGTCCGGTCGCAGCGTCGAGTGCGGCGATCGTGCCGCCACTCTCGAGCGCAGCGTTGGAGGCGGCCGGGGAGTCAGCCGGCGGCAGGCCACCGCTCTGCGCCACCGGGCCGGCCGACGGCGCCGGGGGCACCGCGACGGTTGGCGCGTCGGCGCCGTTCGCGCACGCGCCGAGCAGGAGTAGGGTAGCAAGCGCCCAGCGCGTCAAGCCCTGGCACTCACGCATTGAGGCAGCTCCAGTTCGCTCCTTGGTTTACAAGCATTATGCGTTTTTTTGACGCGGCGCGAAAGCTCACGCGTCCTATGATACGCTCCTGCATTAGTCATACGACGCCGCAGCTGAATATCACGTTGATGACCGCGCCCATGATCAAATCGAGGTGTTCCGCGGGCGGTGCCCGCCCGCGCTCCAAAAAGCCAGCCCCATCCAGCGTCGCACTGCCGCTGCGCATGCGGCAAGGACGCCCCCGCACCTGCCCGGCGCCACTTTGCCCAATGCTCTCGATCGGATCACTCCGCATGGGCGCGGCGGGTCGGGCCGAGAGGACGGCGCGGGCTGCAGTCTGGCGTGCGGCGACGGGTACGCAGCTGGCTTCGGGCTCTCAGATCCAGCCGGCGAGCTCGCGGCGCACGAGTTCCGCGAGCAGCGCGATATGCTCGTCGCCGGCATTCAGGCACGGCACGAAGGTGAAGTTCGCGCCGCCATGCTCGAGGAAGCTCTCGCGCGCGCCGATGGCGATTTCCTCGAGCGTTTCGACGCAGTCGGCGGCAAAACCCGGCGTAACGATCGCGAGATTGCGGACACCTGCGCGCGCCAGCTCCAGCACCGTCTCGTCGGTGTACGGCCGCAGCCACTCCTCGCGGCCGAAGCGCGACTGGAAGGTCAGACGCAGGCGGCCCTCGTCCCAGCCGAGACGCTCGCGCAGCAGCCGTGCCGTCTTGGCGCACTGGCAGTGGTACGGATCGCCGAGCATCAGGTAGCGCTTGGGCAGCCCGTGGAACGAGGCGAGAACCACCTCCGGCCGCCAGGACAGGCGCGCGAAATGCGCCTCGATCGAGCGCGCGAGCGCCGCGATGTAGCCGGGATGCTCGAAGTAGGGCGGAGCCGTGCGCACCGCCGGCTGCCAGCGCTCCTCGCCCAGCACTCGGAACGCCTCGTCATAGGCGGTGGCGGTGGTCGCCGCGGCGTACTGCGGATAGAGCGCGAAGAGAAGCAGGCGCGTGCAGCCCGCCCCGACCATTCTGCGGATCACCGTGGCGGTCGAGGGATTGCCGTAGCGCATCGCCCAGTCGATCAGGAGATCCCCGCCCGGCAGTGCGCGCCCGAGCGCGTCGGTCAGCTTGACGCACTGCTCGCGGGTGATGGTGCGCAGCGGTGATTCGTCCTGCTCCTGGTTCCAGATCGCCGCGTACGCCCTGCCGCTGCGGGACGGCCGTGTGGTCAGGATGACCATGTGCAGCAGCGGCTTCCAGATCAGCGGGTGGACGTCGATCACGCGCCTGTCGCTGAGAAACTCCTTGAGATAGCCGCGCATGGGCCAGTAGCCGGTGCCATCCGGCGTGCCGAGATTCAGCAGCAGAACGCCAACCCGCTGCGCCTGCATCGCGGGATGTCCTGCGGGCAGCGGTGGCGCCGATACCGGGGCCGCACTCCGATCCGGATCTGGCCGCGGCGACGTCAGCGCCGCATCGGCGCGAGCTGGCTTCCTCACGAGAGACCTCCGGCGAGCGATCGTTCAAGCAACATGGCATGGCCCGGCGAAACGGCAACCGCCCCGAATACCCGCTGTCGACGGTTGCAGCGCCCAACGGCGAGAAGGTCCGATCGCCCACGTTGACGCAAAAGCGGGTCCGGCATCGCGGGCTCTGTCTGGAACCTATTTACAGTAGAATTTAGGAGTTGTCCTGAGGCAACATTCCGCTATCTAATTGGCCGTCGACAGGAGGCCGACGGAAGATCGGCGCGGATCGGGAGCTGCGGCGTCCGGAACTCACGCGAGATCCAAGAAGGCCGATCATCCGGCGTCAGGGGGCGCAGGTCGCCCTGTCGCGCCAAGGAAACCTGGGGAGAGCTCGAGATGAGAAGGGGATGGGCGCTGAGTGGGGCAGCGGTGATCGGTGTGATCGCCCTGGCGCAGTCAGCATCGGCCAACGAAGAATTGTTGGTCATGCAACAAAATCCCGCCAACTGGGTCATGCCACTGAACAACTACAGCAGCACGCGCTACAGCGATCTGGGGCAGATCAACAAGAACAACGTCGGTGACCTGCAGGTCGCCTGGACGTTCTCGACCGGCGTGCTGCGCGGGCACGAGGGCGGCCCGTTGGTGATCGGCGACACGATGTACATCCACACGCCGTTCCCCAACATCGTCTATGCGCTCGATCTGAACGACCCCGGCAAGGTGATCTGGAAGTACGAACCGAAGCAGGATCCGGACACGATCCCGGTGATGTGCTGCGACACCGTGAACCGCGGCGTCGCGTTTGGTAACGGCAAGATCTTCCTGCATCAGGCCGACACCACCTTGGTAGCGCTCGACGCGAAGACCGGCGAGGTGGCGTGGACCGCGGTCAACGGCGATCCCAAGAAGGGCGAGACCGGCACCAGCGCGCCAATCGTGATCGGCGACAAGGTCCTGGTCGGCATCAGCGGCGGCGAGTTCGGCGTGCAGGGCCACGTCACCGCCTACAACATCAACGACGGCAAGATGGTGTGGCGCGGTTACTCGACCGGACCCGACGACCAGACCCTGCTGACCCCCGAGACCACCCATCTCGGCCAGCCGGTCGGCAAGGATTCCGGCACCGCGACCTGGGAAGGCGATCAGTGGAAACTGGGCGGCGGCACCACCTGGGGGTGGATGTCGTACGACCCGGAGCTCAACCTGGTCTACTACGGCTCGGGCAATCCCGGCACCTGGAACCCGGTGCAGCGGCCCGGCGACAATCGCTGGTCGATGACTATCTTCGCGCGCAACCCCGACACCGGGGTGGCCAAGTGGGTCTATCAGATGACGCCCCACGACGAGTGGGACTACGACGGCGTCAACGAAATGATCCTGGCCGATCTGCAATTCGACGGCAAGCCGCGCAAAGTGCTGGTGCACTTCGACCGTAACGGCTTCGCCTATACGCTCGATCGCGAGACCGGCGAACTGCTGGTCGCGGAGAAGTACGATCCGGCGGTCAACTGGGCGACCCACGTCGATAAGGAGACCGGCCGGCCGCAGGTGGTGCCGCGCTACTCGACCGACCATCAGGGCGAGGACGTCAACACCACCAACGTCTGCCCGGCGGCGCTCGGCACGAAGGACCAGCAGCCGGCAGCCTTCTCGCCGACTACCCAGTTGTTCTACGTGCCGACCAACCACGTCTGCATGGACTACGAGCCGTTCCAGGTGTCGTACACCGCAGGCCAGCCGTTCGTCGGCGCCACCCTCAGCATGTACCCGGCGCCGGGCGGCGACCATCTCGGCAACTTCATCGCGTGGGACGCGGCGAAGGGCAAGATCGTGTGGTCCAATCCTGAGCCGTTCTCGGTCTGGAGTGGCGCGCTCGCGACCGCCGGCGACATCGTCTTCTACGGCACGCTCGAAGGCTACCTGAAGGCGGTCGACGCCCGCACCGGGCAGGAGCTGTACAGCTTCAAGACCCCGTCCGGGATCATCGGCAACGTCAACACCTGGATGCACAAGGGCAAGCAGTACATCGGCGTGCTGTCGGGGATCGGCGGTTGGGCCGGCATCGGTCTGGCGGCCGGGTTGACCGAGGACACCGCGGGTCTGGGGGCGGTCGGCGCGTACAAGGCGCTGTCCAACTACACCCAGCTGGGCGGCGTGCTCACGGTGTTTGCGCTGCCATAGAGATGCACGGGCTCGGCTGCCGCTGAGCTGTGCTGCCACCGGCACCTCGGAGCCACCGCTTCGGGGTGCCGGTCTGGTTCCTGGCCCGACCGACTTGACGGGCATTGCCTCGACGTGAGGTGGATTTTGACAAGCTGCGAACGGATTCGGCCGGGACGTCGGTTGCTGTGGTGCGCCGGCGTCGCCGCTCTGGTCGTGGCGCTCGGCACTTCGCCGGCCCTGGTGCGCGCCCAGGCGGACAAGGAGGCTGGACAAAGCGACGAGGCCGCCGGCGGCGGAGCTGCCTGGGAGGACAAGCCGTATACGGTCACCGATGGCAAGGTCGACTTCGATACGTACAACGGCTATCGCCGCTACGAGGCGTATTGTCTGCGCTGCCACGGTCCCGACGGCGCCGGCAGCTCATACGCGCCCGCTTTGGTCGACTCCCTCAAGACCCTGAGCTACGAGCAGTTTCTCGACGTCGTGGTGAACGGGCGCAAGAACGTCAGCTCCAGCCAGCAGTCGGTCATGCCGGCGTTTGGCGAGGCGATGGACGTGATGGAGAACATCGACCACATCTACGCTTATCTGAAGGCCCGGGCCGACGGGGCGATCGGCCGCGGGCGACCCGAGCGCCTGCCCAAGTAGCCGGACAGGGGGGCACCATGCTCGGAATTGCGAGGTTGACCGCGGCAGCGTGCGCTCTGGCGCTGACCTGCGGAGGGACCGGTGCGCTTGGCCAGACCGGCGAGCTGGTCGACCAGGACATGCTCCGCGTCTGCGCCGATCCGCACAATCTGCCGTTCTCGAACGAGGCCGGCGAAGGCTTCGAGAACAAGATCGCCGAGCTCCTCGCCAAGGACCTCGGCCGGCAAATCACGTACACCTGGTATCCGCAGTCGGTCGGCTTCGTGCGCAACACGCTCGGCGCCCATGCCTGCGACGTGGTGATCGGGACCGTCAGCGCCGGTGAGCTGATGCAGAACACCAACCCCTACTACCGGTCGAGCTACGCCCTGGTCCAGCGCGCCGATGCAAAGATCAAGGCCGAGGCGCTGACCGACCCGAAGCTTGCGGATCTGCGCATCGGGGCGGTCGCGCGCACGCCGCCCATCGACATCCTGGCGCGGCAGAGTCTGCTCAAGAACGTCACGCCGTACGCCCTGGTGGTCGATACCCGGTACGACAGCCCAGGGCGCGACATGGTCGAGGACGTGGCTGCCGGGAAGATCGACGTCGGCGTGCTGTGGGGACCGATCGCGGGCTACTGGGCCAAACAGGCGTCGGTTCCCCTCGAGGTGCTCCCTCTGGGCGGCGAGAGCGCCGGAGCCCGGCTGGACTTCCGCATCGCCATGGGCCTGCGCCGCAACGAGCCTGAGTGGAAGCGGGTCCTGAACGATTTCATCGCAAAGCACAAGGCCGAGATTCAGGCGGTCCTCCTGGAGTATGGCGCGCCGTTGCTGGACGAGCAGGGGCACCAGATCAAGGCCGCGGCGGCGGCGCGGCAGGGCGCCCTTGCGCACGCGGCGGGGCCGCGCGCATGAGCCGAGCAGGGTCGGTGCCCCGCGCGACCGTCGGCGTCTGAACGGCATGCGCCTCATTGTCCTCGGCGCCGCCGCCGGCGGCGGCTTTCCCCAATGGAACAGCGCCTGCCCAGTGGGCCGCCGCGCCTGGCAGCGCGACCCCGCCGCCCGCTGGCGCACCCAGTGCTCGGTGGCACTCACCGCCGAAGGCGAGCGCTGGACGCTGCTCAACGCCTCGCCGGACCTACGCCAGCAGATCCTTGCGACGCCCGCTCTCCATCCGCGGCGGGGGCCACGTCACAGCCCGATCGCCGCGGTCGTGCTGACCAATGGCGACGTGGACCACGTCGCCGGTCTGTTGACGCTGCGCGAGAGCCAGCCTTTCGCGCTGTACGCCACCGGCGCGATTCTGACCGTGCTGGAGGGCAACCCGATTTTCAACGTGCTCAGTCCCGAGTTCGTCGGGCGCACGCGGCTGATCCTCGAGCAGCCGGTCGAGCTCGAGGGCGGGGGGACGATCGTGCCGTTCACCGTGCCGGGCAAGGTGCCGCTCTATCTGGAGGACGCCGCTCCGGCCATCGGCGCCGAGGGCGAAGACGTGATCGGGCTCGAGTTGCGCGGCGGGGAGAGTGAAAAGGCCTTTTTCATCCCGGGCTGTGCGCGCCTCACGCCGGCGCTCGCCGGGCGTCTGTGCGGCGCGGCGCTGGTCCTGTTCGATGGCACCTTGTGGACCGACGACGAGATGATCCGCAGCGAGACCGGGGTGAAGACCGGCGCCCGCATGGGTCACATGAGCATCTCTGGGCCGGACGGCACGCTGGCCGCTTTCGCACCGCTCGACGTACGTCGTAAGGTTTTGATCCACATCAACAACACCAATCCGATTCTCCTCGAAGACTCGGCCGAGCGGAAGATCGTCGAGGCGGCCGGTTGGGAGGTGGCCTACGACGGCATGGAGATCGAGCTGTGACCCGGATGTTGACTGCCGAAGAGCTGGACGCCGCCCTGCGCGCGATCGGCGAGGAGCGCTACCACTGGCATCACCCGTTCCACATCGCCATGAAGAACGGGCGGCTGACCAAGCCGCAGGTGCAGGCCTGGGCGCTCAATCGCTACTACTATCAGTCGCGCATCCCGATCAAAGACGCTGCGATCCTGGCGCGCATGGAGGAGGCGGAGCTGCGCCTGGCCTGGCGCCAGCGCATCATCGACCATGATGGCGAGCGCGCGGGCGAGGGCGGCATCGAGCGCTGGCTCAAGCTGACCGACAGCCTCGGCCTGGATCGCGCCTACGTGATTTCGACCGAGGGGGTCCTGCCCGCGACCAAGTTCGCAGTCGACGCCTACGTGCACTTCGTGCGCGAGCGGCCGCTGCTCGAGGCGATCGCTTCATCGCTGACCGAGATGTTCTCGCCCCGGATCATCGCCGATCGCGTTTCCGGCATGCTGGCCAACTACGACTTCGTCAGCAGGGAAACTCTCGCCTATTTCCAGCGGCGTCTGGATCAGGCGCCGCGCGACGCCGATTTCGCCCTCGACTACGTGAAGCGCGAGGCCAAGCGGCCCGATCAGCAGCAGGCGGCGCTGGGGGCCCTGCGCTTCAAATGCGACGTGTTGTGGGCGCAGCTGGATGCACTGGAGCACGCCTACGTCACGCCGGGCAACATCCCGCATGACGCGTTTCGGCCGGCGCCGGCATGAGCGAGCGCCCGCAGGTGCAGGACGACGCCGTACCGGCGCTGGCCCGCGGCGTCAGACTACGCTTCGACAAGGCGCGCGACGCCTGGGTCCTGCTTGCGCCGGAGAAGGTCCTGATGCCCGATCAGGTCGCGGTCGAGATTCTCAAGCGCTGCGACCGCAAAGCCTCGGTCGCGGAGATCGTGGACGACCTTGCAACGGCTTTTTCCGCCGATCGCGACCAGGTGGCAGCGGACGTCCGCTCATTCCTGCAGGACCTGGCTGACAAGGGCCTGCTCGCCTTCTAGCGCGTCGATCGGCGCCTTGCCGAGCGCCTCGACGATCACTCGGCCGAAGGCGACGAACTCGCGCCGGCGTGGTGAGGTGCGGCGCCACGCCAGGCCGACGGTACGCACCGGGGGCGGCGTCTTGAACGCCACCACGTGGATCCCCTGGCGCTCGCCGACCTCCACCGGCAGGGCGAGTTCCGGCAGGATCGTGCAGCCATAGCCATTGGCCACCATCTGGACCACGGTCGCGAGACTGCTCGCCCGAAAGTCATCGAGTTCGCTCGCGCCGGCGGCTTGGCCGACCGCCAGTGTCTGATCGCGCAGGCAATGGCCTTCCTCGAGCAGGAGGAGATGCTCACCGGTCAAATCCGCCTGCGCCACGCTGGCGCGAGCCCCGAGCGGATGTTGTGTGGGCAGAGCGAGCGCGAACACATCGTCGAACAGCGGCAGCTGTTCAGTGTCGGGCTCCTCCAGCGGCAGCGCCACGATCAGCAGGTCGAGCGTGCCGGCCAGCAGCTCCCGTGCCAGCACCCGCGTCTGAGACTCGCGCACGCTAAGCTGCAGTTTCGGAAACGCTTCGTGCAGGCGCGGTAGGACGCTGGGCAGGAGATAGGGGCCGATGGTCGGGATCACCCCGACGCGGAGCGGTCCGCTCAACACATCCGCGTGCTGGCGCACGACATCCGCCAGATCCCGAACCGACTGCAACACGATGCGGGCCCGCTGCGCCACCTCGATCCCGGCCGGAGTGAGCAGGGCGCCATGCGGCGCCCGCTCGATCAATGGCGCGCCCAGTTCCTGTTCCAGCTCTTTGATTTGCATGCTCAGCGCCGGCTGGGTCACGTGACAGCGCAGCGCCGCCTGGCCGAAATGTTGGGTTTCGGCCAGGGCGACGAAATAGCGGAGTTGGCGCAACGTGGGTTGCATCCATAAGCCTTTCTGATCGGATCTAGCAAAACTTACGATTGGAACTAATTCCACGCAACTGCCATATCCTGCACGCTGGTGTCGTCCCGGCACCGGCAGAGGTCAATCCAGCGGAGGTAGCACTGATGCAATGGCAGACCCCGAAGCTCGTTGAGATCGCCTGCGGTTGCGAGATCAACGCCTACTTCCCGGCCGATCTCTAAATTGGCCGCGCTGCGCGGCGCCCGCTCGTGCATGGGGCGCCGCTCAGCCCTTCTGCGACACTAACCGGGCGCCATACCAATTCCGGCACCCTGGCTTCAAGGAACCTGATCGCGTGATTTCCGTTGCCGTGCCGAATGTCGGATCGGGCGGCAACGGAGCCATTTTGGATGTACGAGCTGATCGTGGTGGCGTGCCTGATCGCTCAGCCAGCTCGATGCGAAGAGTTCCCGCTGCCGTTTCAACAGCCGATGGGCATCACCGAATGCCTGCGTGAAAGCCAATTTCAGCTGGTGGAGTGGCTCACCGAGCACGCGGGCTGGAAGATCCGCAGGTGGAGCTGCGTCGTCCCGCGCGCATAATCACGCCCCCCGCCTGTGGCCGGGTACGCCTCAGCGGGTAAACGCCTGACCCGAGATCGCTCCCTAACGGGACGGGCAGTCGACGGTCGGATGGGGAGTGCGTTCGGACGGCACCGCTGACCAGCCCGAACGCATCCCCCGATCGGGCTAGCTCTACTCGACCTTCTTGAGGACCATGGCGTTGATCGGCTCCTTCTGCGCAGCCCCCACAGTGGCCGATTGGACCATGACCTTGTCGCCTTCCTTCAACTCGGAGAGCTTGGTACCCACGGTATTGCTCGGCGAGGCAGTGTAAGTCTTGCCTTCCACCTTGAAGGTATTCCGGGTGAGGTCGATGTTCGAGATCGTCCCCGTGACGTCGTCGGCCGATGCGGCCAGCGCCCAGAGGGCCAGAGCAACGGCACCGCCGACTGCCATAAGTTTGCGCATGATGTCCTCTCCCAACTGGTTTCCACTCGGCCGACATTCCCATAACTCGGCGCGTGGAAAGTAACCATGCGCTGTTTCAGCGCGAAACGCAAGACTTCGCAGGCTGTAGCCGAGGGTTGCTGGCGCCGTTTCTTTGAGTTGGGCGCCGCCCCGGCCCGCCGAGGAGTATCCCGGAGGTCATTCGCGGCAGCTTAGCCTGTAGACTAAACGGGCCATGTCGCGGCCGGAGGCACTGCCGTGGCGCCGGGTCTTGCTCCTCCGCTGTCTGCAGAATTGCGGCGCGCGCCGCTGCGCCCGGCCGGCGCCCGCGACGAGCGGGCGACAGGGCGCGTATGCGCCGATCAGGAGCTCCGTGGCCCCGCCCAGGACATCACTGGCTCGCTGCAGACGAGCAGCCACCCAGTGACTTTGCTGTGGCCGCGCAATGCGCACTCCTGCGTACCATGGTATCGCAGCCGCGCTCAGGACTCGCCAGTCTCGGTCGCTCCAGCACGTCGCTCAATTGCCGGTCCCGATCGGCCTGCACGGGGCTCGTGGCATTGCTGCCGGCACGCTACACTGGCCGTGGCATCCGAAGAACCCGAACTTTCAGGGAGCAGCGCGTCATGATCGGCGATCCGACCAAGCTCGTCATCCGGCACACTGTCGCGCGCCTCGCGGCGGCCGACCTCGCGCCGTTTCGCGGGCGTTCGACCTCGTTCGTGGTCGACGCCATGAACGGGCGGGGTGGGCTGCATCATGCGATCAAACCGCTCGACCCGGACAGCGGCATGGTTGGCAGCGCGCTGACCGCGCGGGCCGGCGCGCGCGACAACCTGGCGGCGCTCGCCGCCCTCGATCTGATCCAGCCGGGCGACGTGTTGGTGATCGCGACCCAGGGGTTCGAGGGCACCGCCACGCTCGGCGACAACATGGCGCGGATCGCCCAGAGGCGTGGCGCGCTCGGGGTCGTCACCGACGGCATGGTGCGCGACGCCGCCGAGATCATCGCGCTGGGGCTGCCCGTGTTCTGCCGCGGCGTGACGCCGAACTCCGCCTTCCCGAGCGGGCCGGGCGAAGTCGGGCTGCCGCTTGCGATGGGCGAGGTCACGATCGACTCGGGGGACGTCATCATCGGCGATCGTGACGGCGTCGTGGTGGTGCCGCGGGCCCAGCTCGCCGCCGTGACGGCGCGCCTGGAGGTGGTCGCCGAAAAGGAAGCCGAAATGCAGGCCCGGCATGCCGCGGGTGAGATCGGCTCCCTGCTCGACCGCTACCCCGATCTGCGCGACCAGATCACCCATGTGGATTGACACCCGGTCGGGGCGCGATCGATGGCGCGGCCGCCCCTCCCGCACGCATCGCTCCGCAGCCCACCTGGCGCTGTCGGCAATTTGTCACGGGGAGCATCAAGAATGGACGTTTTTGCTGGCGTCCGAACCCCAACATCCTTAGATTGAGAAGGTTGTCAGGGACTCCAGTTGGAGGATGGCAAAGGGATGACCATGCAGGACTACGCTGAGAGCCTTCGTGACAAGCATGCCCTCCTCGAGCAGCAGATCGACGCCGAAATGCACCGTCCCTTGCCGGATCACCTGCTGCTCAGCCGCCTCAAGCGCGAAAAACTCAAAATCAAGGACGAGATGGTCCGTTTGGGGAATGGCTTGTCCGCCATTCGACCAAGCACCGGGGTGCACTGACCCGAGCCGATTTCGGTGAGCAGGCGCGAGGTCGCGTAACTTCGCGCCCAAGAGTGTCGGCGTCCCTCGAACCGGCCGCTGAGCTCGGCTAGAGCAGTCGGCGCGCGGTCAGATTGCGCATCAGAGCGGTCGCGCCGAAGGTCCACGGCGCGACCCGGTCGCAGTGCTGGGTGCGGTTGACCAGCGTGCCCAGTTCGGGGCAAGCGATGGTCACCAGGTCGCCGAGCTTGTGGGTGAAGCCCTGGCCCGGGTGTTCGCGGTCCTGGATTGGCGCGAACATCGTCCCGCAGAACAGCATGAGGCCGTCCGGGTACTGGTGATTGGGGCCGATGGTCTGAGCGACGAGGTCGGCGACGTCGCGGCTGATTTCCGCCATCGAACTGGTGCCGGTCAGTTCGAAGCCGTCGTCGCCGCTCACCCGCAGGTTGATCTTGGTGCGGCGCAGCCGATCCAGCGTGAGCGTGTCGTCGAGCAGCCGAAGAAACGGGCCGATCGCGCAGGACGCATTGTTGTCCTTGCTCTTGCCCAACAACAACGCGCTACGCCCCTCAAAGTCGCGCAGGTTCACGTCGTTGCCGAGGGTCGCGCCGACGATGACGCCGCGCGCGCTCACCGCAACCACCAGCTCCGGCTCCGGATTGTTCCACGACGAATCCGCGCGGATGCCGATCTCGCTGCCGGTGCCAACCGCCGACATCGGCGGCGCCTTGGTGAAGATCTCGGCGTCGGGGCCGATCCCGACCTCCAGGTATTGCGACCAGGCTCCCTGCTCGATCAGGTGCGCCTTGAGCCGCATCGCCGCCGCCGAGCCCGGCTGGATCTTCGACAGATCGGTACCGATCACCCCGGTGATGGTCTGCCGGATCGCGGCCGCCCTGCTCGCGTCGCCGCGCGCGTGCTCCTCGATCACCCGCTCGAGCAGGCTGGTCGCGAAGGTCACGCCAGAGGCTTTGAGCGCCTGCAGGTCGCACGGCGCCAGGAAGTACGGCGACGCGGCATCGCGCTGGTCATAGGCGCTGTTGGCCAGAATCGGCGCGAGATCGCCGATGCGCGTGCCGGCCGCGCGCGCGAGCGCCACCGGATCGTCCGCGTTCACAAGATCCGCGATGGTCGGCGCGACCCGGCTGAGGTCGAACACACCGTCGTCGCGGATCGCGACCACGCCTGGTCCCGGCACTTCGCCCGGCAGCCATGCCCGCCCGACCAGCGTGCCGGCCGTGCCGTCGGCGGGCAACGCCGCCGCCGGCGTCAGATAATCCTGCATCCTGGCCTCCCCACCCGTTCCGGCGTCATCGTTTACGGCGCGATCAGCTCGACCGTCGGAAAGTATGTCCGATAGCGCGCCGCGTCGCGCGTGAGCAACCGGTAACCGCGCACGGCGGCGTGGGCGCCGATGTAGAAGTCAGGCAGCGGCGAGGTTCGCACTCCCCCCCGCCGACGATAAGCGAGGAAGCACTTTCCAGCGAGGAAAGCCGCTTCATAGGGTAAGGGCTCGCGCCGAAACACGTCGGCCGGCACGACTTGTTCGAGATCCTCTATGGACGAGTAGCCGATCGAAACTTCGGCGAAAATAATCGGGTTGATGACGAGGACCGATTGGCTCGTCGCCTCGGCGATCATAGCCCGCGACCAGGCGCCCCAACGGGGATCACGGTACGCAACGTCCAAGACTGCGTTGCTGTCGATAAGAACCGGCCTCATTCCTCGCCGCGAGTTAACGCCATGATCTCGTCGGTTGACATCTTGACCGTCGCACTGCCCCAAAGCCGTCGTACGACTTCCTGTCCCCGTGTCTCACGCCGGGGCACCGCCGCCCTCACGATGCGAACGCCCTCGCCATCCAGCGCAAAATCCACCTCGGTTCCGGGCAGGAGACCTGCTTTCTCCCGGATCTCGACCGGAATCGTGACCTGACCTTTTGATGTGATCCTCATGGCACGTCCTCTGGGTGGGAAAATTCTTACTTCAGAATGTAAGAATTTCTGTCGCGACGGTCAATCGCCCGCATCTTTGAGCCATCATGGCCCCGGCGCTACAGCGTCATGAAAACGTGAGGCCGCGATCACAGCGGCGCCGTGGCCTTGACCAGCCACTCCGCCGTTTCGGACCCGACCAGGTCAATCAGGTCCGCGCGCACGCTGGCGTGGTACTCGTCGAGCCAAGCGCGCTCGTTCGAATCGAGCAGCTCAGGTTCGATCAGACGGCGATCGATCGGCACCCGCGTGATGGTCTCGAACCCTAGAAGCTGGCGCTCGCCGCCCTCCGGCTTCGGGCGCGGCTCGACGATGACCAAGTTCTCGATCCGGATGCCGTAACCGCCGCTCCGGTAATAGCCAGGCTCGTTCGATACGATCATGCCGAGCTTGAGCGTCACGGTGCCGGTCTTGGCGATGCGCTGCGGGCCTTCGTGGACGCACAGATAGCTGCCGATGCCATGTCCGGTGCCGTGGTCGAAATCGAACCCTGCCTGCCACAGATGTTGCCGCGCGAAGCTGTCCAGCTGGGCTCCGGTGGTGCCGACCGGAAACAGCGCGCGGGCGATCGCGATGTGGCCCTTGAGCACGCGCGTGAACTGCCGGCGCATATCCGCGGTCGGCGCCCCGACGGCGACCGTCCGGGTGACGTCGGTGGTCGCATCGAGATACTGCCCGCCCGAGTCGACCAGGTAGATCGGCTCGACCCCGAGCACCCGGTTGCTGTCCTCGGTCAGGCGGTAGTGCGGCAACGCCGCGTTGGGCCCGGCGGCGGAAATGGTCTCGAAGCTCGGTCCGCGGTACAGGGGATCGCGGGCGCGCTCGCCGTCGAGCCGCATCGCGGCCTCGCGCTCGGTGATCGCAGCCGTGCCGACCTCGCGCTCGAGCCAAAAGAGAAAGCGACAGACCGCAGCGCCGTCGCGCCGTTGGGCGGCGCGCGCGCCGGCCAGCTCGACCGGATTCTTGCAGGCCTTGGCGAGCACGCAAGGCTCCTCGCCCTCGATCACTCGCGCGCCCGCCGCCTCGAGCCTCTGCATCACCTCTACGCTGGTGATCTTCGGGTCGACCAGGACGGCACGATGGTCGGCGCCGAGCTGCGCGAGCGCGCGCGCGAACACCTCGATCGGCTGGATCGACACGCCGTTGCCGAGATGCTGGCCGGGAATGAGCTTGCGCGGGTCGACGAACAGCTCGACCGCGCCATCCGCGTGCAGGAGCGCGAAGCTCAAGAACAATGGGTTGAACGGCACGTCGCCGCCGCGCGCGTTGAGCAGCCAAGCGATCGAATCCGCGGCGGTGAGCGCCGCGACCTCGGCGCCGGCGGCGGCCACCTCGCGACCCATGCGCGCGCGCTTGGCATCCGCCGCCTCCCCGGCATAGCGCTCGTCCAGCTCGCGGATCGGCGCGATCGGCGGCGCGGGGCGCGTAGTCCACACCCGATCGACCGGATTGTCGTCCAGCGCGATCAGCTCGGCGCCGGCCTTGGCGCACGCCGCGCGGTAGCGCTCGACCTCGGCCTTGACGTGCAGGGCGGGATCGTAGCCGATGCGCCGCCCCGGGCTCAGCTGCTCGCCCAGCCATTTGGCCGGCGGCTCCTCGACCAGATGACAACGTTCGAACAGCTGCGGGTCGAGCTGGGCCTCCGCCTGCACGGTATAGCGGCCGTCGACGAACACCGCGGCACGCTCGGCGAGCACGATCAGCACGCCCGCGGAACCGGTGAAGCCGGTCAGCCACGCCAGGCGCTGCGCGCAGGCGGGGATGTACTCGTTGCGATGCTCGTCGGTGAGCGGCAGGACCATGCCGTCCCATCTACGTGCGCTCAGCTCGGCGCGCAGCCGGCGCAGCCGTTCCGCGACGGGCGGATCTTCGAGCGGGACGCTCGCGAGCTCGTCCTTCACGCGCAGGAGGCAGGCGCGCAGTTCGCGGGCGTCGGCCGGCGTCACGAGATCCAGCCAGGAATCGGGCTCGGGGCCGGGCGGCGCCGCAATCACGCCGCGGATCAGGTCGAGGATGTCCTCGGTCGAGCGGCGCACCCCGGCGGCGGCCAGGAGCCGCGCCAGTTCGCGATCACGGTCGCTGGCCCTGGCGGTGCCCACGGGTGCGGCGAATGGCGGCTACTTGGGCGGCGCCATGATCATCACCATCTGGCGCCCTTCCATCTTGGGGAACTGCTCGACCTTGGCCGTCTCGCCCAGCTCGTCGCGCACCCGCTCGAGCAGGCTCATCGCGAGATCCTGGTGCGCCAGCTCGCGCCCGCGAAAGCGTAAGGTCACCTTGACCTTGTCGCCATCGGACAGGAATTCGTGAATCTTCCGCATCTTGATGTTGTAATCGTTGCTGTCGATGTTCGGACGCATCTTGATTTCTTTGACATCGATCACCCGCTGTTTCCTGCGGGCAGCGCTCGCTTTTTTTTGCGCCTCGTACTTGAACTTGCCGTAATCGAGAATCTTGCATACCGGCGGAGCGGCGTTAGGCGATACCTCCACCAGATCCAAGCCAGCCCCCTGGGCGCGCTCCAATGCCGTCGAGAGGGGCACGACCCCCACCATCTCACCGTTCTCGTCGATCAGGCGGACTTCCTGGCTCTCTATGTTTTCATTGAGACGATAGTCGTCGCTTCTTCCTGCCATTCCGGCCGTGGTACCCTCCTCATGCTGTACAAACGCCGATGCCCCGCCACCCGCCAAGGGTCGCGGCCAGAGGCCACTTGCATCACCTTCAGGCGAGGTCGGGCGGGCGCACCTCGTCGACAAATAACGCCACCGCTTGACCGAGGGCAAGGGTTTCTTGGCGCTCGCTGCCGCGCCGGCGCACCGACACCGTGCGCTGCTCGGCTTCGCGCCGCCCCACCGCCAGGATCAGCGGCACCTTGGCGAGCGCGTGCTCGCGCACCTTGTAGCCGATCTTGTCGCTCCCGAGATCGAGCTCGTGGCGGATCCCGGCGGCGGCCAGCGCCGCGCCGACCTCGCGCGCATAGTCGTCGCTGTCGTTGGTGATGGTCGCGACCACCGCCTGCACCGGCGCGAGCCATAATGGCAGGCTGCCGGCGTGCTGCTCGATCAGGATGCCGATGAACCGCTCCATCGAGCCGAGGATTGCGCGGTGCAGCATCACCGGCCGGTGCTTCTGGCCATCCTCGCCGATGTAGCTCGCGTTCAGGCGCTCGGGCAGCACGAAATCGACCTGATGGGTGCCGCACTGCCATTCCCGGCCGATGGCGTCGCGCAGGATGAACTCGAGCTTGGGCCCGTAGAAGGCGCCGTCGCCGGGATTGAGCTGAGTGTCGAGCCCGGCAGCCGTGGTGGCTGCCATCAGCGCCTGCTCGGCGCGATCCCAGATCTCGTCGCTGCCGGCGCGCAGCGGCGGCCGGTCGGCGAAGCGGACGAAGAAGTCGTCGAAGCCGAAATCGCGATAGATCGTCTTGAGCAGATCGCAGACGCCGATCGTCTCCTCGCTGATCTGCTCGGGGGTGCAGAAGATGTGGGCGTCGTCCTGGGTGAACGCGCGCACGCGCATCAGGCCGTGCAGAGCGCCCGACGGCTCGTTGCGGTGGCACGCGCCGAACTCGGCCATGCGCAGGGGCAGATCGCGGTAGCTGTGCAGGCGCTGGTTGAAGATCTGCACGTGCGCCGGGCAGTTCATCGGCTTGAGCGCGAGCGTCTTGTGCTCGGCCTCGAGCGTGAACATGTGCTCGCCGAACTTGTCCCAGTGGCCGGATGCCTCCCACAACGATCGGTCGAGCAGCTGCGGGGTCCTGACCTCGTCGTAGCCGGCGGCCTCGAGGCGGCGCCGCATGTATGCCTCGATCTCGCGGTACAGCACCCAACCCTTGGGATGCCAGAACGCCGCGCCCGCCGCCTCCTCCTGGAAATGAAACAGATTGAGCGTCTTGCCGAGCCGCCGATGGTCCCGGCGCTCGGCCTCCTCCAGACTGTGAAGATACGCTTCGAGCTGCTTTCGGTCGGGCCAGGCGGTGCCGTAGATGCGCTGCAGCATGGCGTTGCGGCTGTCGCCCCGCCAGTAGGCGCCAGCCACCTTGAGCAACTTGAATGCGCCGACCCGCCCCGTGGACGGGCCGTGCGGTCCGCGGCACAGATCGAACCAGTCGCCTTGATGGTAGAGGGTGATCGGATCGCCCGCAGGAATATCGTCGAGCAGCTCGACCTTGTAGTGCTCGCCCAACTGCTCGAACCGGCGCCGCGCTTCCTCGCGGCTCACCACCTCCCGACGAAACGGCTTGTTGGCCGCCACGATCTCGGCCATGCGCGCCTCGATCCGCGCCAAGTCCTCGGGATGGAACGGCTCATTGCGCGCGAAGTCGTAGTAGAACCCGTCCTCGACCGCGGGGCCGATGGTCACCTGAGTGCCCGGGTACAAATCCTGGACCGCCTCGGCCATGACGTGGGCGCAATCGTGGCGCAGGATCGGCAGGGCCGCCTCCTCCTCGGCGCGGATGAAGCGCACCGCAGCACGATCGGGCAGCGGCCGCGCCAGATCCCGGCACTCGCCGTCGATCAGTACCGCGATCGCGGAGCGCGCCAGACCGGGGCCGATCGCGGCCGCGGCCTCGTGCCCGGTCACGCCGCGCGCAAACGTCCGCCGGCTGCCGTCCGGCAACGTGATCGTCACCGCCTGATCGCTGCCCACTGGCTCGGTCACAGCGGCTGTCATTGCGGCTCCGTCTGGGGCTTGGGTTGCGGATCGCTGGATGGCCGGAAAATGTGGCGCTGCACAAGGGCTGTCAAGAGAGCTAGCCCGCAGGGCCGTCCGTGGCACCAACGTCGGCCGAGCCGAAGGGACCGGGTGTGCGGGCCGGAATGGTCCGGCATCGGCTGGCGCAGGCGGCGCGCTCTGGTAATGGCGCCGATCTCGATCCTTGCGCGCAGTGATCCGCCGCGGTGGTCAGGCAATGATACCGGTTCCAGAGCTCGCCACCGCCCTCGGCCGCGCGGAGCCCACGGCGCCTTGCCGGGCGCGGCGGTCGCGTCGCGATTGGCCGATTTTGGGATTTCGCTGCCCGACGCGGGTTGCCACAGGCGCCGTTTCACGTAGTCTGCTGGCGGATCAGCGATCCGACTGACAGCCACGCGAGGCACGATGTTTTGCAGGAACAGCTTATTGCGCGGCGCGGCGGGGCTCCTCGCGACCGCTTGCGTCGGCTCGGCTGTCGCCGGCGATGCCGGCGAATACACGTTCACCGTGCTGAAGGACGGCAGCCCGGTCGGTCACCATTGCATCGTGTTCGATCGTCAGGGTGATCGCGTCGAGATCCGCGAGGCCACCGAGATCGAGGTGCGCCTGGCCATGATCCCCATCTACCGGTTCGAGCACGAGGGTACCGAGGTATGGGAGGATGGTCGGGCGCTCCGGATCGACGGCACGACCAACGATAACGGCGAGAAGCTCGACATCGCCGTACGACGCAATGCCGACGGGTACACACGCACGGTCAACGGCCGGATCGACCAGTTCGACGATTCCAAACAGGCCCTGGCCTTCTGGAACAAGGACGTGGTCAACCACGAGGACTTCTTCTCGGTGGTCGAGGACAAGGTCATTAAGGCCTCGTTCGAATTCGTCGACCGCGAGAAGATCACGGTGGACGGCCAGGAGCTCGATGTCGACCGCTATCGCATGGCGGGCGACGAGGAGCGCGACCTCTGGTTCGACCGGTCGGGGCGCATCGCGAAGGTCGCGTTCCGGCGTCTCGGGTCCGAAATCATTTACCTGCGCGACCAGGTCGCGCCCCTGAAGTCGCCATCGAACTGCGTCGGGACGGCATCGACGAACCCGGGCTCTGCTCCCGCGGCCGATCGCCAGTAGTCCTTTTCCGGTCCGGAGCCCAGAGGCGCAGCGAAGCGGCGTTCATTACCTGGAAACCGCCGCGTGGATGGCCAGTTGGCGGGCCACGTCGGCGGCGAGCTGCTCCTGAACGGCGAGCACGTTTTCGGGCGTGAGCGCGCGATCGTAGGTGTCGGTCCAGACGAACTGGCCGGTTTGCGCGTCGATCAGATGCACGATGAGGCGGACCCGATCAGGTCGACCGCGCACGCTGCCCTTGACCACGTAGCCGACGTCCAGGCGCTCGCTCAACGCGACGGGCCCGGCATTCGGCCCCTTCACCGCGCGGCCGTCGATCGAGTACAAGCGGAACTCGCCGGCGCGCATCAGATAGGAAGCCAGCTCATCGGTCAGCCCGCCGGCGAACCCCTCAACGGCATTTCCCTCCGAGAGATCTCGCAACGGCATGACGGCGATCGCGGGCCGCCGCTCCTGCAGCGGCGCTGGTGCCTGCTGGGCTCCGACCGTTGGGCCTTCGGACCGCAGTGCCAGGAGAAGGAGCACGCCCGCCAGCACGAGCGCGCCCAGCCCCAACCATCGGTATGGCGGTCCGCGCCGGCGAGTGGGCGCGGCCGGGAGCGTGTCGATGCGCCCAGCTCCAGTAGCGGCATGATAGCTGAAGGTCGGCGCATAGCCGCCCTTCGGAACGTCGATCCGCACCGGGTCGGCGCGGCCGGCGCCCAGATAATAGCGCTCCAGTCGGCGGCGCAGCTTGCTCGCCTCCATGCGCACCACCGGATCGGTCTGGGGATCGAACGTCGAGTCGCGGCCAAACACCTCGAGTGCGATGGTGTACGCCTTCAAACTGTCGGCTCGCCCTGCAAGGCGGTGCTCCACCACGAAGCGAAGAAATTCCTTCAGTCGGTCGGAAGCGACAAACTCGGCGCTCGCGAGCAGGCGCTCCAGCTCCGCCCGCACGGCGTCCACCGACGGCTGAGGAACGCCGTCGCCCGCCTCGCCACTGTCAGCATTGAACAATCAGCGTCCTCCTGGGAAGCCCGGCGGCAACTCATGCTTCCCAAAATCACCGCCCCCGGTGCACGAACATCAACTGAGCCTTGCAATCCGCTCGGACTGTATTGCAGCCGGCATGGTGCTTCTTTTGGTTGATGTCAAGACATAGCGTCCCCCTGCGGCAAAGCCGTTTACGCTGGGCGGGGGCAGACCGGGATGGAAGCTTCGCCGTGCAGCCCGCTCCGACCTCCGGCCACACATCCTAGGGGCGCGCCGCTCGACCTGGGCACGCGGGGCCCACACGACGGTGTAAGCTTACAGTAGCATACTTGCCAAATTGCCTCGCGCATGACGAGTAAACCCGCGGACGCTCACCGAGGGGACGTTGGAGAAGTGCGTCCACACGCAACCCAGGTGGTTCGATCTGTTCGGAACTGGGAAGTCATCGTTCGCCGCGGGAGCACTGCGCCGATCCGATCGAGACGCCGAGAAGGAGGATCTCAATGTCGAAGACGCGAACCATTGCGGCCGGCCTGACCGTGGGCGCCGCGCTGCTCATGCTCAGCGCCTGCACGTCACCGGACGAGCTCTCGAACCTCGACGACCGGGTGGGAGCACTGGAGAGCAGGGTTGACGCCGCAGACGCTAGAGCCAGCCAGATGGAGGCGGCCGCCAATCAGTGCACCGCCACCTGCCAGGAGGCCCAGACCAGAGCTAACCGGATGTTCCAGCAGAGCATGACCAAATAGCCTCCGGGCGCTGCCCGCAGGGGGGAACGATCGTGGACCGGTGCGCCGCTGCGATGCTGTGCTCATCGCGGCGCGCGCCGGTCTGACTCCTGCGTGGGCGCCGTGCAACGGCCGCGGGCATTCGCCGTCTCATCACACCGACGCAACTTCGGCGTGTCATTCGGATTGACCGATCAAGCGTGTGTTCGCTGCCGAGGAGATCGGGTCGGAGCCGATGGCCAGGCCAGCGACACCCGTCATCAAGCGCTTTCCGGAGCACGAGCTGGCGATCGAGCGCTTGGTCCGAACGAACGAGAGCTTCCGTACGATGTGCGAGGACTACGCTGTCGGAGTTGAAGCTCTCCGGCGATGGGAGCGCGCGACCGACCCGAAGCGTGCGGCGCGAATCGCCGAGCTGCGCGACTCTCTGGCCGAGCTCGAAGTAGAGATTCTGGAGGTGCTCACACAGAAAGCGCGCCGACCCCGCTAGGCGCCGCGGGCGCCGAGATGACAATCGGCCTAGGTGCGAGTTAAACTTGTTCGGGGTGACGCGCGGTGAGGCTGCTCGACCTTAATCGGCTGCGCCCCGGGGTGAGGTCGGAGGCTGATCGGAACTTGGCTGCCTTTCTGGGGGGCGCGTACGGTGACAGACAAAATTCGTGCGGCGGTGGGGCTGCTCGCGTCGTGCTTTGTCGTCGCGTTGCTGCGCGTTGCCGCGTGCGGACCGGCAGCGGCCCAAGAGCCCGCGAGCGAGACCTCCCAGCCGCAGGCCCAGGCGCCCACGGGCGACGTCGGCCAGGCGGAAGCCCCGGCGCCCACGAGCGAGGCGGACCAGCCCGATCTCGACACGCTGATGGCGCCCGTGGCCCTGTTCCCCGATCCGCTCCTGGCGGCGGTGCTGCAGGCGAGCGTGGTGCCGCTCGACGTCGTCATGGCGTCGCGGTTCCTCGACGACTACGCCAAAGATTCGACGCTGACGCCTGATCCGGAATGGGACCCGGCCGTACTCGGGCTGCTCGCCTTCCCGACCGTGCTCAAGGGGATGAACGACCATCTGGACTGGGTCGAGACCGTTGGCGATGCGGTTTTGGACCGGCTGCCTGATGTCCAGGACTCGATCCAGCAGGTGCGGTCGTTATTCTATGCCGGCGGCGTGCTGAAGAGCGACGACAAGCAGACGGTCGAGGTCGACAGCGAGATTATCCGGATCACGCCAGTCGATCCGAACAACATCTTCGTGCCGATCTATGATCCTCAGGCACTGATCGACGCCGTCGAGGCGGCTCATTCGGCCGAGGCGACGACCGCTGCAGCGGTCGAGTCAGGCCCGCCGCCGATCGAGGCCACCGCGCCGCCCACCGAGGAGACCGTAACCGAGGACACCGCGGCGCCCGCCGAGGAGACCGCGACCGCGGCGCCCGCCGAGGAGACCGCGACCGCGGCGCCATCGGAACCGGCCGCTGCCACGGCGCCGACGCAACCGGAACCGGAGCAAGCGACGGCCCTGCAGGCTCCGCCCGAGGAGGCCGCACCGCCCCCTGAGGAGGCCACGCCACCCCCGCCGGCAGCTGAACCAGCGCCCGCGGCGGTCGTTCCGGCAACCTACCCTGCGCCCGTGACCTATGCCGCCCCGGTGGTCTATCCGGCCGCCACGACTACCACCAGCTCGGTCTGGCCGACCGTGGGCGCGTTGGCGGGCGGGGCGCTGGTCGGTGGAATCCTCGGCTACGCCATCGGCGACGACGACGATGATTATGATGGCTGGCACAGCGACCTCGACGAGGATGACCTCGAGGACCTGGTCGACGAGATCGACGACGACCGCGACAACGCACGCCGCGAGCGTCAGGACTACGCCAGCAGCGCGCGCGAGGATCGGCAGAATTTCGCCAACCAAGCCCGGGAGGACCGTCAGCAGGCCCAGGCGGACCGCGGCCAGGCTCGTGCCGAGGACCGCCAGCAGTCCGCTGAGCAGCGGCAGAATGCGCGTGTGCAGCAGGAGCAGATGCGCCGCAGCCACGCCGAGAATGCCCAGGCGCAGCTGGCTCAGCGCGCGCAGGGCACGCGGCCAAACGCAGCGAGCGCGACGGCCCGGCGCAAGACACCGTCGCCGGCGGCGATTCAGGCGGCCGCCTCGCCGCGCGCACAGCAGGCCACGCCGCAGGCTGTCTCTTATACACATCTGACGCTGCCGACGAAACGTGAGTTGTGTAGATCT
>JBKPNX010000276.1:0-23238 GCA_046732855.1 Pseudomonadota bacterium | reverse complement strand
GCCACGGTCTCGCGGTGCGGCGCCGCGATCAGCGAGTGGTGAATCCAGCCGGTGGCGCCGCCCGCGCCGGTGATCTCGACGTGCACCCAATCGCCTTGCCGCCCGATCTCGACCAGCCGCTGGTTGCGGGAGACCTGCATGACCACGCTGCGATCGGTGCCCGGTCCGGAGCGCACATTGACGCGATCGCCGAGCACGGTCAGAACGTCGCCCGTCGCGCCGAGCGCCGCCCAGCTCAGCAGGCTGCAGGCGAACGCCAAGGCCACACTCCGCATCGTATTTCCTCCGTCCGGGCCGGAAAGGCCGCCGACCGACGCGCGCGGGCTGGGCGCCCCAACGACGAGCGGTCGCCCTCTATTCTAGCCGGTATCGCGAGGTCGACAAAGCCCGCGGCGTGCCGCGCTTCCGGCGAGGGTGCGGGCTTGCGGCGGCGGCAGCCAGCGCCGCGTGGGCTTCGGGGGCGCGGGTCCGCTGACGCGGGTTGCGCTTGCGCGTTCGCCCGATGCCTTCGGCGCTTGGCCGGCCAGGACGTCTGCCGTTGCAAGCTTGCCGCTGGTACGCTGACCTGAGATAGAAATGGATGGCCGCTGCGGTCCAGGCTTGTTGTGGGTAGCGTATCTTGTGTGGCATCGTCGGTCTGTTCCTCAAGAAACCCGAACTCGAGGCGCAGCTCGGCGCGTATCTCGCGCCGATGCTGATCGGCATGAGCGAGCGTGGGCCGGACAGTGCCGGCTTTGCCGTGTACCGCCCGCCCGCGGCCGGGCTCACGGTCAAGCTCACCCTGCACCATCCGGATGAAGGCTACCCGTGGCAGGGCTTGCGTGACGAGCTGGCTGTCGCGCTCGCCACCCGGGTGACGGCCGAGGTGCGCGCGAGCCACTGCGTGCTCGCGAGCGACGCCGCGGGCGATGCGATCCGCCGCGCGCTGGCCGACCGGCACCCCGAGGTGCGCGTCATGGGCATCGGCGAGACGATCGAGATCTTCAAGGAGAAGGGCCTGCCCGAGGCGGTCGCCGCGCGCTTCCGCCTGGCCGAGCTGCACGGCTCGCATGCGATCGGCCACACCCGTATGGCGACCGAGAGCGCGGTCACGACCGAGCATTCGCACCCGTTCTCGACCGGGCTCGATCTGTGCCTCGTGCACAACGGCTCCCTGTCCAACCACCATCGGCTGCGCCTCTGGCTGCGGCGCCACGGCATCGAGTTCCAGACCGACAACGACACCGAGGTCGCGGCCGGCTATCTGACCTGGCGCCTACGCGAGGGCGCATCGCTCGATCAGGCGCTCGAGGCGGCGCTGGTCGATCTCGATGGCTTCTACACCTTCGCCGTCGGCACCAAGGACGGCTTCGCGGTGCTGCGCGATAGCTTCGCGTGCAAGCCCGCGGTGCTCGCCGAGACCGATGAGTGGGTGGCGATGGCCTCGGAATATCGCTCGATCGCGCATCTGCCTGGCGCCGAGGCGGCGAAGATCTGGGAGCCGGCCGCCGCGACGGTCTACAGCTGGGCGCGGCACTGACCGTGATCACGGTCGACCTGGAGGAGACCTCGGTGCGCGAGCTCAACCGCGCGCTCCACGCGCTCCCCGCCGATACCAACGAGCGGCTGTGGCGGGTGGTCCATCCGCGCGGCGCGCACGCGATCGCCGCCGGCCTCACCCGGCCGATCGAGCTGATCATCGAGGGCCATGTCGGCTACTACTGCGCCGGCATGAACCAGGCGGCCCGCGTGACGGTCCGCGGCCACGCCGGGCCGGGCCTCGCCGAGAACATCATGTCGGGGATGGTGCGGGTAACCGGCAACGCCTCGCAGGCGGCCGGCGCCTCGGGCCACGGCGGCCTGATCGTGATCGAGGGCGACGCCAGCGCGCGCTGCGGCATCTCGATGAAGGGCGTCGACATCGTGGTGCAGGGCGGGGTCGGCCACATGAGCGCGTTCATGGCGCAGGCGGGGCACCTCGTGGTGTGCGGCGATGCCGGGCCGGACCTCGGCGACTCGCTGTACGAGGCGATCCTATACGTGCGCGGCAGCGTGGCGAGCCTCGGCTCCGACTGCATCGAGCAGCCGATGACCGCGGCGCACCGGGCGACGCTCGCGGACCTGCTCGAGCGCGCCGGCTTCGCCTTCGATGCCGCGGAATTCCGGCGCTACGGCTCGGCGCGCAATTTGTACAACTTCCACATCGATCATGCCGGCAGCTATTGAGACCAGGCCGCAAAGGCCCGATTGCGCAGACGTCACCCGATACCTCTGGGCCCGACCTCAGCGCTGGCCGATCAGCGGCTTCAGGCGTTCGGCCGAGGGGACAGCTCGCTCCCTTCGTGCCCGTCACGGCGAGCGGCCAGGATCAAAACGCGTCCGGTCCAGCTCGAGCTTTCGTCAACCATTCAGCGCCAGTTTGGCAACTCGCCCATGGGACCGTGGGAATCTGCGCCCAACCTTATGTGCCGTGGACGGATTCCCAGGGTCGCATGCAACGCTCGCTGGCCCATGCGCCCGTGGGAATCTTCGCCCAACTTCCTGTGCCGTGGACGGATTCCCAGGGTCGCATGGACCAACCCGTCACGGCGAGCGGCCAGGATCAAAACGCGTCCGGTCCAGCTTGAGCTTTCGTCAACCATTCAGCGCCAGTTCGGCAACGCTCGCTGGTCCATGCGACCGTGGGAATCTGCGCCCGACCTTATGTGCCGTGGACGGATTCCCAGGGTCGCATGGACCAACCGAAGAAATGGTTAGCGCGCTGGGGTTAATGTTGTCTTACCGTCCGACCGGGGGCCTGGTTCGCTCGACTTTTTTCTTCCTCCCGGCGCGCGGCGGGCCCGTCTCGGTGTCATGCCCGGCCGCCCCGATCGAAGCCGCGCTTGGTTGCGCCCCCGGCCGCGCCACGCCAGCGGTCCCCGGGAAACGGGCCCCAACCGAACTCGCGAGCCATCGCGCCGCCTGATGACCCGCGGTCCGGGGCAAGATTCGAGAAAGAGGCCGGCGATGGGAATGCGGTGCTCGAATTTCCTGGCGCGTGAGTCAACGACGCGGCATGGGAGGACCATTTCGTTGCTGGCGCGCTCCAAACGGGCAGACATATAGAGGGACCGGCATGGCGATCGATCCGCGCACCCTGCGCGAGTCCGCGAGCTTCCCAGAGAGCGTGATCGCCGAGATCCAGCGCGCCGCGCGCGAGGGCCTGTACGACATCCGCGGGTTCGGGGCCAAACGCCGGCTGCCGACCTTTGATGACCTGGTGTTCCTCGGCGCCTCGGTCTCCCGCTACCCGCTCGAGGGCTATCGGGAGCGCTGCGCGACCAACGTCACGATCGGCGGCCGCTTCGCCGCGCGGCCGATCGAGCTCGCGATCCCGATCACCATCGCCGGCATGAGCTTCGGCGCGCTCGGGTCGCATGCCAAGGAGGCGCTCGGCCGCGCCGCCACCGCGATGGGCACCAGCACGACCACGGGCGACGGCGGCATGACCGACGAGGAGCGTGCCGCCTCCAAGACCCTCATCTACCAGGTGCTGCCGTCGCGTTACGGCCTCAACCCGGACGACCTGCGCCGCGCCGATGCGATCGAGGTCGTGGTCGGCCAGGGCGCCAAGCCCGGCGGCGGCGGCATGCTGCTTGGGCTCAAGATCACCGAGCGGGTCGCCGCGATGCGCACGCTGCCCCAGGGCATCGACCAGCGCAGCGCCTGCCGCCATCCCGACTGGACCGGCCCCGACGATCTCACGATCAAGATCGCCGAGCTGCGCGAGATCACCGACTGGCAAAAGCCGATCTACGTCAAGATCGGCGCGACCCGCACCAGCTTCGACGTCGCGCTGTGCGTCAAGGCCGGCGCGGATGCGATCGTGCTCGACGGCATGCAGGGCGGCACCGGCGCCACCCAGGACGTGTTCATCGAGCATGTCGGCATCCCGACCCTGCCGGCGGTGCGCCAGGCGGTCGAGGCGCTGCAGGAGCTCGACATGCACCGCACGGTGCAGCTGATCGTGTCCGGCGGCATCAGGAGCGGCGCGGACGTCGCCAAGGCGATGGCGCTCGGCGCCGATGCCGTCTCGATCGGCACCGCGGCGCTGATCGCGCTGAACTGCAATGCGCCGGTCTTCGAGGAGGACTACGCCGCGCTCGGCACCAGGCCCGGCTTCTGCCATCACTGCCATACCGGCCGCTGCCCGGTCGGCATCACCACCCAGGACCCGGAGCTGGAGCAGCGTCTCGACGTCGAGCAGGCGGCGCGCCGGGTACGCAATTATCTCTCGACCATGGTGCTCGAGGCGCAGACGCTGGCGCGCGCCTGCGGCAAGTCGCATCTTTTGAACCTGGAGCCCGAGGACCTCGCCGCGCTCACGGTCGAGGCGGCGGCGATGGCGGGCGTGCCGCTCGCCGGCACCGATTGGATTCCAGGCAAGAAAACCGACTGATCGCGCGCAGGGAGGACCAACGGATGGCGACGGATCTGGCGGCGGTCGCGAAAAGGGACGGCATCAAGTATTTCCTGATCAGCTTCGTCGACCTGTTCGGCGTGCTGCGCGCCAAGCTGGTCCCGGCCGCTGCGATCGGCGACATGCAGAAGGCCGGCGCGGGGTTTGCCGGCTTCGCCACCTGGCTCGACATGACGCCGGCCGATCCGGACATGTTCGCGATCCCCGACCCGAACAGCCTGACCCGGCTGCCATGGAAGCCCCAGGTCGCCTGGCTCGCGGGCGATCTGCGGATGGGCGGCAAGGAGGTGGAGAGCGCGCCGCGCGTCGTCCTCAAGCGCCAGATCGAGGCGGCCGCAGAGCAGGGCTACCGCATGAAGAGCGGGGTCGAGTGCGAATACTTCATCATCCTGCCCGACGGCTCGGCGATCTCGGACGCGCGCGACACCCAGGACAAGCCCTGCTACGACCAGTCGGCCCTGATGCGCCGCTATGAGGTGATCACCGCGATCTGCGACGCCATGCTCGAACTCGGCTGGGGGCCGTACCAGAACGATCACGAGGACGCGAACGGCCAGTTCGAGATGAACTGGCTGTACGACGATGCCCTGGTCACCGCCGACCGCCACGCGTTCTTCAAGTTCATGGTCAAGACCATCGCCGAGCAGCACGGCCTGCGCGCGACCTTCATGCCGAAGCCCTTCGCCAACCTCACCGGCAACGGCTGCCACATCCATGCCTCGCTCTGGGACAAGGACGGGCGCACGAACCTGTTCGACGATGGCAACGGCGAACTCGGGCTGTCGCCGCTCGCATACAATTTCCTGGGCGGCGTGCTGCACTCGGCCGAAGCGCTGTGCGCGATCTTCAATCCCACGGTCAACAGCTACAAGCGCCTGAACGCCCAGACCACGCTCTCTGGCGCGACCTGGGCGCCGAACGCGATCAGCTACGCCGGCAACAACCGCACCCACATGGTGCGCATCCCCGATCCCGGCCGGCTCGAGTTCCGGCTGATGGACGGCGCGGCCAATCCGTACTTGATGCAGGCGGGGCTGCTCGCCGCGGGGCTCGATGGCATCGCGCACGAGCGCGATCCCGGCAAGCGGCTCGACATCAACATGTACACGGACGGCCAGCGCATACGCGGCATCAGAAAGCTGCCGCTCAACCTCCTGGATGCGCTACGCGCCACCCAGAAGAGCGCAATCCTGCGCCACGCGCTCGGCGACGAGCTGATCGACAGCTACGCCAAACTCAAGCAGCGCCAGTGGGACGCCTACAGCGCCGCGATCAGCCCCTGGGAGCGCGAGCAGACGTTGGACTGCTGAGAGGCAGCCGTATCATCCCTCTACGGCCGCTGTTCCCACCCTATGACCCCTGGAATGCGGGCACGAGGATCTGATAGGTATTGCCGCGCTTCTGGTTTTCCCGCTGATCCGAAGCCAAACATGAGCGGGGCAATGTATGTCGGACGGTGAGCAGCGGTGCATGTCGGACGGTGAGCAGTGGCACCCGGCCCCAAATATCCGCAAGGACGTGAGTCATGAGGTTCTGGTCGTTGCGAGCGCCTGGAGGGCGCGAAGCAATCCAGGAAATGCGCAACGCGTTGGATCGCCACGACCGCTCCGCGGTGTCGCGATGACGGCAAATCATCAAGCTGGGGGCTGGAGACGAATCGCATGAGCAAGCCGGTGTTCGTCCTGAACGGCGCGAACCTGAACCTGCTCGGCAGGCGCGAGCCGCACATCTATGGCACGACCACGCTCGCCGAAATCGAGGTGATGTGCCGGGAACGGGCCCGGCAGCTCGGGCTCGCGCTCGAGTTCCGTCAGTCAAACAGCGAAGCGGCCCTGATCGACTGGATCCACGAGGCGATCGACGCGGCGTCCGGCATCGTGATCAACCCGGCCGGCCACAGCTTTACCTCGATCGCGCTGCTCGATGCGCTGAAAGTGTTCCGCTGGCCGATCGTCGAGGTGCACATCTCGAACATCCACCGGCGCGAGCCCCACTACCACCGCTCCTACGTCTCCTATGCCGCGACCGGGGTGATCTGCGGCCTCGGCCCGCTCGGCTATGTGCTGGCGCTGGACGCGATCAGCGAACTTTTGCGCCAGGGCGAGCCGGCTCGCTGACAGCGGGAGCCTGGCAACGAGCGCGGAAAGGCAGCTTTCGAGAGGCAGCGCGGGCTATGACGCGCGAGTGATCGCCCGGCCAGCTCGCATCAGTTCGCCGCGGAGCCCGGCTCGGCCATCTTCCGGTGCTGCTCGGCGAGCATGCCGGCGGGCGTCACCGAGGCGATCGCGGTGCGCAGCTTGTTATGCCAGCCGCTCACGACATCGCCTTCGCCCTCCATCATAGCTTTGAAGCCGATCTTGGCGACGTCGGCCGGGTCGTCCTTCTTGGAGGTGCCGACCTTGGTGTCCATCATGTCGGCGCGCTCGAAAAAATTCGGTCTCGGTCGCGCCCGGCATCAGGCAGGTGACGGAAACGCCCGAGTCCATCAGCTCGTGACGCAACGCGAATGAGAAGCTGTCGAGGAACGCCTTGCTGGCGTTGTAGACAGCCTGGTAGGTCCCCGGCATGAAGCCGGCAATCGAGCCGGTGATCAGGATTCGGCCGCTGCCCCGCGCGCGCATGTCGCGCCCGATCTTGTGGATCAGGTAAATCGTGCCGGTGACGTTGGTGTCGACCACATGCCGGACCTCCTCGAAGTCCTGATCGAGGAAGGCCTTGCCGAGGCCACGGCCGGCATTGGCGAGCAGCGCCTCGACCGGCCGTCCCCTCGTAGCGGCATAGAGCCTGTCGACGCCCTCGATGTTGGCGAGATCAGCCTCGATCGCGTCCACCTCTACGCCCAACGCGCGGAAATCATTCGCCGCATCATTGATCGCGGGTTCGTCGGCGGCGACCAGAAGGTCGAAGCCGTTCTCGGCGCCCTGGCGCGCGAGTTCATAGCCGATGCCGCTTGATGCGCCGGTGACGATGGCGAGGGGACGGCCGTCTGAAGCCATGGCGGGATCTCCCTATCCGAGGGACTCTCGGGAGCGGCCAACCACTCCCATCGGTGCCGCATTCGTCGGCAGATCTGTCCGCAGCGCGCCCCCTGGGAGGACGCGCGCAGGACCATGCCGGCCAAGCCTATTGTTTCTGTTCGGCAGGTTCCGACACTGCCTCCGTCACCTCACCAGCCAGGCGATCATCGGCCGTGTGCACCGCGAGATCGCCGAGCGAGAGGATGCCGACCAGCCGCTTGTCACGGTTCAGCACGATCAACCGGCGCAGCTGGTGCTCCTCCATTCTGCGCGCGGCGTCCCCCGCCTCGTCGTCCTCGAAGCAGTAGACGACATCCGGGGTCATCACCTCCTCGACCCGAGTCTGGTTGGGGTCCTTGCCCTCCGCGGTCGCGCGGATGGTGATGTCGCGATCGGTTAACATCCCGACCAGGCGTTCGTTCTGTCCGACCGGCATGACCCCGCTGTGCAGCTCACGCATTCGCGCTGCGGCGTCCTTCAGGAGCACGTCCGGCCCGATCACCACGGGCTCGCGCGTCATGATCTCTCTGATTTGCATCGGCTTTGCTCCCTTCCCCGAGAATTCCTGAGTGGGCCTTAAGCCACCTTCACTCCGCGCCTCTCCACCCGGCCGCTTGACTTCGTGAGGGGCGCCGCTGCAGCTGAGACCTCAGACTTTCGCGGTCTGCCCGGCAGCTTCCCGCTGCAGGTACTGGCGGGTGACTTCCGGCAGATGCCAGGCCAGCCAAGCAGCCATTTCCTCCTCTTCGCGGAGGTTCTCTTCGAGGATGGTCCCCACCTGGTTCTCGCCCGCCTCGGCCGCGGCCGCGATCAGGGTCTTGTAGGACGCGATCTCGTAGTGCTCGAAGGCGTAGTCGGCGATGCCGCTCTTCAGCACCTCGTCGCTGGCGAACAGCCCGGAAAGCTGCTGCGCCGTGCCGATCATTTTGCCGAGCGCGGTCTTCACGCCGGAAGTGTCCGTTCCAAGCTGGTGCAGGCAGCGCTCGACGCGCTCGGCATGGCGATGGGTCTCCTCGAGATGCGAGCGCACTTTGGCGCGCAGCTCGGGGTAGTGCTCGAGGCGGCTCGCCTGCTTTTCGAGAATCTCGATCGCCTGGTTCTCCATGGCGTACGCGTCGCGCAGCCACGCGGCCAAGTTCTCTCTGCTCACGGTCATCAGGGTGTCCTTTCCGACTGGCATGAGTGGCCGGGACGCCGACGCGGTGCGGAGGTTCCGCGGCTCCGAGGAGCGCTCCGCTCGACCGCTCTCCAGGGCAAGCCACAGAACGCCGATTCCAATCAGCACGGCCGGCAGCGGGTTCCGACCGATCGCGGGCCCGATCCGCGCGACCACGTCCCGGGTCCGCTGGTCCCGCAACATCCCGTCGAAAAGTTCTCCGGGCGACAGCCGTTCCCTGATCTCTGCGACCGTGTCCGCGATGTCGGCCCGGTGTGCCGCCACCTCGCGCTCGAGGGTTGACGCACTCTTCTGCTCGTGTTGCCGCATCACACCTGCTCCTCCAGCGAGCCCTCGCAGCTACAGAGCGGCCCGGCGCAAGGATCTCTTCCGGTGCGAGCCCGAGGTCTGCCCCGCTTGAACGCGACGCCTCGCCGGGGGTTCCCCTACGGAGCAAAATTGTTGCGGGGCCGTCCGCAAACTTCGCCCGCGCCGCTCCCGGCGCCCTGATACGGCAGCCAGATCCGGTCGTGCTCAGCCGATGCTCGCACCGCGGAGGCGCGCGCCGTCGTGCTCGAGCAGCGCTCTACCCGCGATTGCGCCGCAGTGACCGTGCCAGTTCCGTCGCGGGCCGCGCGGGGCTCCGCCGGCGGGAACTGGTTTTCTGAGCGGGCGTTGCTGCATGACCGGCCGGCGGCGGGCGCCGGTCTTCCGGGAGGAGCAGCGATGAGGTTGATACCGGTGTTGGGAGCGGCGGCGGTCTTGGGCTTAATCGTCCATCCGGCGTTCGCCCAGGCGGTTCCGCAGCAGGACCAGGAGTTCGCCCAAAAGGCAGCCGAGGGGGGCCTGCTCGAGGTCCAGCTCGGCCAGCTGGCCCAGCAACAGGCCAAGGACCAGCAGGTGGTCCAATTCGGCCAACGCATGCTCCAGGACCATGGCAATGCGAACGAGAAGCTGATCGCGATCGCCGAGCAGAAGGCGATCCAGCTGCCGCGGGAGCTTTCGGGCGATGCCCAGCAGACATACGACGAGCTGCAGCAGCTCTCGGGGGCGGAGTTTGACAAGGCCTATATGGACGGGATGGTCGAAGACCACGAAAAGGACGTCAAGCTATTCGAGCAGCAGGCGCAGTCCGGACAAGACCCGGATCTGCAGGCCTTTGCCGAGGAGACCCTGCCGACGTTGCGCAAGCACCTGGAACTCGCGAAACAGGTTCAGTCGCAGATCACGGCGCTGCGAGAAGATGGGCCCCAGCAGAAGCACGCCGCGGGTTCTGGTGCGGCAGAGCGCACCGGGTGACTCTCGGAAAGAGGAATCGTCGTTCAGGGCCGGCGAGTTGCTGCCGGCCCGACATCATGGCCTTGCCCGCTGACAACTCGACCCGGAGATGCTGCCGGCAATCTCCAGGTTGATCCATGCGGCCTAGTCACAGCCGGCTTTGCCAGCTCTAGCCATGTTCTCGTTCTTCGGCGAGTGGTGCGGATGAGGGGCGTTTGCATGCTGAGTTGCAGCTAGGCGTCACTGAAGATCGGTTGTCTTGATCATGATGACGAAATTCCGCGTTGTTCACTGGCTGCGAACCAGCATGTGGTTTTGGCCGCTCGTCTGCATAGGCATCGGCCTCGCCCTGTCGGTGAGCAGCGTCGCGGTCGACCGCGTGTTCGATGGGCGGTTGATCCCACGCGCGCTCACCGGCGGCCCGGATGCGGCACTCGAAATCCTCGGCACGGTCGCCGGCTCGATGGTGAGCCTCACCGCTTTGGTACTGACGGTGGTGTTGGTGGTGGTTCAGCTCGCGATGGGTCAATTCTCCCCCCGGATCGTCGCCACCATTCTGCAGGACAAGCCCAGCCAGTTCGCGATTGGCATCTTTGTCGGGACATTCGCGCATGCGATGCTGGCGTTGAGCCAGGTGAGCAACGAGGAGGGTGCCGAGTTCGTGCCTGGCGTGGCAATAGTAGTCGCCTTTGTCCTGATCATCGTCAGCATCATGGTGCTGGTGCTCTACGTGAATCACATCGGGCGCAAGCTGAGAGCCGCCTCGCTGATCGAGGCCGTGAGCGATCAGATCCGCAAGAAGCTCGACGAGCTCTATCCCGAACGACTGGCCGAGGAGCACGGCTCTCCGAGCGTCCTCTGCGCCCCTCGGTCGGGGGTGCTGCTCCACATCGACCGCACGCCCCTGATCGATCTGGCGCGGAGAGCCGACGTTCAGCTCGAGGTGCTGCCGGCGCTTGGCGACTTCGTCCCGGCTGGCGCGCCGCTGGTGCGCATCCGCGGGCAAGCAAAGCTCGACATCGCCTCGGACGTCCTGCGCAGGATATCGCTGGATACGGAGCGGTCGTTCGATCAGGACCTTGCCTACGGTCCGCGATTGCTGGTCGACATCTGCGTGCGCGCGCTCGGCGAGCCGTTCGACCCGACTACCGCCGTGCAAGCGATCGACCGTTTGCACGACTTCCTGCGGCACCTCGTGACCCGGCGGTTTCCGAGCGGCGAATACCGCGACCAGGCGGGCACCGTGCGGCTGGTGATCAAGCCAATTTCGTGGGACGATTACGTACGCCTGTCCTTCGAGGAAATCCGCAAGCGCGCCATCGGGTCGGTGCAGGCGACGCGGCGGCTGCGCGCCTGCCTCGAGGATCTGTTGGCGTGCGCGCCGGCCGAACGCCGGGCCCCGCTGGAACGCCAGCTGCGCCTGCTCGATACCGAGATCGAGAGCAGTGGCGATTCGACCCGCGATTCCGCGGTCTGGCGGCAGAGCGATCCGCAGGGCATCGGCGCGTCGCGGCCTGCCACGAAGGCGCTGAGGCCCGGACGGTAGCCCCGATCAGGCAAGCGGCACGATTTATGGGGGCAACCAGGCGATCACGAGGTCTGCACTAGTCCTCCGGCTCCTGACCGCCGGCCAGCGTCTAGGCCAGTGCGCTCATCGCGGCCCGATCGGAGCCGCCGTTCCAGGCTGCTGTTGATCGTGCTCGCGGCGACCGCAGCCTGCCCCATGGCGACGCCGATCTGGGCGAGGCCCGCCACCACGTCGCCGACCGCATAGAGGCCGGGCACGCTGGTCCGCTGGTGGTCGTCGACGATCAGCATGCCGTCTGCGTCGTGGTCAGCGCCGAGACGGGTCGCCAACTCTGAGCGAGCACGCAATCCCAGTGCCGTGTAGATGGTGTCGAACCGGATGACACGGCCGCTCGAGGCCAGCCGTGTGCAGACGCCCTCGGCTTCAGCCACCAGTTCGGCGACCGGTTCGTCGACGACATCGACGCCCGCCGCCTGCAGCTCCCCCCGTTCGTTTTCGGCCATCTCGAGCGGCCGGCCGAGGCTGAGCACCGTCAGATCGGCGGTATACGAGCGCAGAAGCATCGCTTCCTGGATGCGACACTTTCCGGTGCCAAGAACCGCTACTCTTCGATCGCGCACCTCGTAGGCGTCGCAGGCCGGGCAATGACGCACGATCCCGCGCCGGATCGCTCCTGCCAGGTCCGCAATCGGTGCCTGCACATCCTCGGCGCCGGTCGCAAGAAGCACCGCATCGGCGCTGATCGTCTGCTGCGTCAAGAGCGCGGCGAAGGCGCCGTTCGCGCCGCGCTGCAAGCCTTCGAGCCGGCCCGCCAGAATGCGCGCGCCGTACCGCTGGGCCTGAGCGCGCAATCGGTTGAGAAGCTCGGGACCCGGGATGCCGTTGGGGTAACCAGGACAATTGTGCGACCGCGGGATCAGCAGGGCCCGGCTGCTACCATCATCCAGCACGACCACGTCGCGCAGGTAGCGTGCCAAGTACAGGGCCGCGGTGAGCCCTCCCGGGCCCGCGCCGACAACCAAACAGTCCACCCGCATGCCACGGGCTCCTAAGGCGTGGTCCGCGCTTGCGACGGGCGTCAACTCAAACCCGGATAGGCTTAGGCTAAGGGCAGAAATCGAGGCGCATCGTCCCGGACGCCCAAGCTACGGCTCGTCGAAGTGGCGGTCATGATTCCCGGCACTGCTACCGCTTGCCCGGTAAAAGCTGCTGCCTCTGCAGAGGATCTGCACGGACCCGATCAGGCGCGATCTCGCTTGCGAAAATCTCCTGCTCAGCGAGCTCCATTTCCCGGAGCGCGCCGGCCATCGTGCTGCCCCAGACCAGGTGAGCCACGATCATGAGCCAGTTGCGGCGCCGCGGATGTTCATGGGCCGGCTGGAGGATTCGAAGACCAGGCATGATCCCGAAGTAGCTCGCCGTCCAGACCAGAAGACCGTATGCGGCGCCCGGCACAAGCCTGCCTCTCGGTCGGAGCAGCGCGTACAGCGCCCCGGTCGCGGCGCCATAGCCGAAGTGGGCGGCCAAAGTCACGCTCTGCCGCCGCTCTTCATCGAGCGCACGTTTGGCCGGCACCGGAAGCGTGCCTTCGATGATTTCCCGCGGCGGCAGCGGGTAGCGCTGCCCAACCGGCAGCCGGCGGTGCATCGCGCGGGCGGCAGCGGTCATCGCGAAGGTTCCGGCGATCCCGGCCAGCGCGCCCAGGAGCAGCCGGTTCGTCGTGGTCACTGGTGCACCTCACGGGGAGTGGGAAAACACGCGCCACTCGGCAGGTGTTGGGTCGCGCCGGGAGGGGCAACGACCAGAAGAAGACATGGTTCCCCGCGGAGTCTCGTCTGGCGCTTGAGCTGAAACGCAGTGCAGCTGGTGATCCGGAAATGGCTGCGGGACCGGCTCGCGCGCCCGACAGCCCTGGGCGCCCGCGGAACGCTTTCGGCCCGTGGCAGGTTGACGTAGCTGACCGTTCGTGCGGAAAGGCGGGATGTAGGACGCTTGGATCCGATGGCGTCTCTGCCGCGACAGGAGGAGGCCCGACAGCATTGCAGCCGCGCGAGGCTTATCTGAACGCGATCGGCGCTGCCGTCCCGGCCAACGAGGTCCACGGTCTTTTCACCGCCTATGCGCCACGTCTCCTCCGGAACGCGCGCACCGGTCGGCTGTTCATGCGGATGGCGGAGCGCTGCGGCATCGAGTGCCGCTACTCGGTCCTCGCGCCCAGCGCCCGGGCCGGGCAGCTCGACGACATCGGGCTCTATCGCGAGGGGGTATTCGCGGACACCGGCGCGCGCATGCGGGTGTACGAAGAGCGCGCCGGCGATCTCGCGTTCCGCGCGGCGGTCGACCTCGAGGACGATCTCGAGGGCATAACGCATCTGGTCGTGGTGTCCTGCACCGGCTTTGCGGCGCCGGGGCTCGATCTCGAGCTGATCGATCGGCTGGCGCTGAGCCGGCGCATCGAGCGGACGAGCATCGGGTTCATGGGCTGCTATGCGGCGATCAATGCGCTGCGCTTGGCTCGCCATGTCGTCCGCTCGGAGCCGGACGCCCGGGTCCTGATCGTCAGCCTCGAGCTGTGCACGCTGCATCTGCAGGAGACCGCGGATCTCGAGCAGGTGCTTTCCTTCCTGATCTTCGCGGACGGCGCTGCTGCGGCCCTGGTCACGGCCGAGCAGCGCGGACTCGCCCTCGGCCGCTCGACCACCGTCCTGGCCCGCGAGGCCGCGGATCAGATCACCTGGCGGATCGGCGGCACCGGGTTCGACATGAAGCTCGCCGGCGGCGTGTCGGCGGTGATCGCTGCGTGTCTGCCGGGGCAGCTGCGCGAGCTCCTGATCGGAGCCCCGGCGGAGGCGATCGAGCACTGGGCAGTCCACCCGGGCGGGCGCAGCATCCTCGATGCGGTCGCGCGCGCCCTCGCTCTTCCGCCGGACAGGCTCGCCTTCTCCCGCGACGTGCTCCGCCGCTACGGCAACATGTCCTCGGCGACGGTGCTGTTCGTGCTCAAGGAGATGCTGGCGAGCCGGGTCTGCGGTCCGGGCTGCGCAATCGCATTCGGCCCCGGTCTTGCGATCGAGAGCCTGATGTTCCAGGGCTTCGGATGATCGATCTGAGCCGGCGCAGCGCCGCGCCCGAGCTCATGGACCTCGCGTCGAGCGACCCCGCGACCCTGGAGGCGTGCCTGCGTGATCTGGAACGGATCAACCGGTGGACCGGCGCGTATCGCATTACGCTGCGCTGGCTCGAGGGGCTGCTCGATCAACATCCGTTGGCCCGACCGCTGGTGGTGGTCGACGTCGGCTGCGGGTATGGCGACATGCTGCGCCGGATCGCCGCCTTCGCCGAGCATCGACACGTCCCCGTGGAGCTGATCGGGGTCGACCTCAATCCGCTCGCGGTCGCGATCGCGGCGCGCGCAACGCCGGCGGGGCGCCCGATCCGCTATCTTGCTCGGGACGTCTTGAGCTGGCGCCGTCGATCCGGCCGGACGTGGTGATCAGCGCGCTATTCGCCCATCACCTGGAGGATGCCCGGCTGGTCCGCTTCCTCCATTCGATGGACGCGCGCGCTCGGCTCGGCTGGCTGATCAACGACCTGCGGCGGCATCTGGTCTCGTATGTCATCGCGCGTTTCGCGCCGGCGCTGCTGCGCATGAACCCGATGGTCCGCAACGATGCGGCGGTGTCGGTGGCGCGCGCCTTCGAGCGGCGGGACTGGGAGCGGCTCCTGGCGAGGGCAGGGCTCGCCGCCGAGCCCACCACCGTCGCCGCCTGCTTTCCGTTCCGCTTCGCGGTCGGGCGGATCACGCCGCCGCGATGACGGCAGCCGCCGAAGTGCTGGTCATCGGCGGCGGTCCGGCCGGTGCCGCCGTGGCGGCGAGGCTGGCCGCAGCGGGGCGCGCGGTGATCCTGTGCGAACGGCAGGCCCGGCCTCGACCGCAGGTCTGCGGCGAATTCATCAGCGCGAGCGCGGTTGAGGAGCTGGAGGATCTGGGGATCGTACCGGCGCTGCTCGGCGCGGCCGAGATTCGGCGGGCCAGGGTGGTCCTCCGGGAGCTGAAGGCCGATGCCCCGCTGCCGTTCCTCGCCTACGGGCTGTCCCGTACGCGTCTCGATGCGAGACTTCTGGATCTTGCCGCGCGCCGGGGAGCCGAGGTGCTGGGGGGCGCCGTGGTGCGCTCGTTGGCGCGGAGCGGGGGCGGCGCCTGGCAGGCCGTGCTCGGCGACGGGAGGTCCATCACGAGCCGGACGGTGGTCCTGGCGAGCGGCAAGCACGAACTGCGGGGGCACCGACGGGTGTGGCAGCCGCGATCAGATTATGTCGGGTTCAAGATGCACTGGCGGCTTTCGCCCGAACAGAAGACGGCGCTGGGCCAGGACATCGAGCTCTTCCTGCACGCCGACGGCTACGCCGGCTTGCAGCCGATCGATGCGGGCACGGCCAATCTTTGCTTCGTGTTGGGCGTGGCGACTTTCCAGGGCTTGGGCACAACGTTCGCCGCGGCGCTCGCCCACCTGCGCCAGCTGTTCCCGCCGCTTGACGAGCGGCTGCGCGGCGCACGTCCGGTCTGGGCGACCGCTCCGAGCGTTGCCGGCCTGCCTTACGGCTATGTGTGTCGGGCCCGCGACTGCGCCGGCGGTCTTTATCGGGTGGGCGACCAGCTCGCGGTGATCCCTTCGTTCACCGGCGAAGGCATCGCGATCGCCCTGCGGACCGCCCGGCTCGCGGCGGAGGCGATCGTGGCCGGGGTTCCGTCGAGCGATTTCGTGACGATGGCTCGGCGCCAGCTGCGCTGGCCGATGCGCGTCGCCGGTTTGCTCGAGACGATGACCCGGCGTGATTCGCTCGCGCGGCCGGCCCTGGCCTTTGCTCGACGCGTCGGCGTGCTGCCCGCGCTCGCCCGAGCGACCCGGCTGCAGGCCAGGACGGCCGGCAGCGGCTCCTCGGCGTGGTCAGGACATGAGAGCCGACCTGGAGGATCAGGACCGCATTCTCCTTGACCAGCCTTCGCCGGCGCTGCTCGGCCTCCGCAAACCGAGGCAAGCCGGAACTGCATGGGCGCGTGCTCGGTTCCATCTGGGTGACCGCTGCTCCTGGAGGTGTCCTGATGCCGCTGTCCCCGGGAAAGGCCGAATCGTTCTGGGTCGCCACCCTTGCGGACGACGTGCCCGAATACCCGCCCTTGGCGCGCGACCTCGAGGTCGACGTCGCGGTCGTCGGCGCGGGCATCGTCGGCCTGAGCGCCGCCCTCCTCCTGCAGCGCAGCGGCCGGCGGGTCGCGGTGCTGGAAGCGCTCCGGGTCGGCCGTCAGGTCACCGGGCGCTCCACCGCCAAGGTCACCTCGCAGCACGGCCTGATCTACCAGGCGCTCGAGAAGAGCTTCGGCGAGGAAGCGGCGCGAGCGTACGGCGCGGCGAACGAGGCCGGCTTGGCCCAGATCGTCCGCTTCACCGAAGAGCTCGGCATCGAATGCGAGCTCGAGCGCAAGCCCGCTTATGTCTACAGCCGCTCCGGCGACCAGCTGGCGGAGCTCGAGAAGGAAGCGGAGGTGGCGCGGCGGCTCGGGCTGCCGGCGAGCTTCGTTCGCAAGTGTCCTCTGCCCTTCCAAGTCGCAGGCGCGGTACGATTTGAGGCTCAGGCTCAGTTTAATCCGTGCAAGTACCTGCTCGGGCTTGCCCAGGTGGTGCGCAGCGCGGGCGGTCACCTGTTCGAGGGCACCCGCGTGCAGGCCATCGAGCACGGCGCTCCGTGCCGGATCGTGACGGAGCAGGGCGCGGTGACGGCGCAGGGCGTAATCGACGCGACGCACATGCCGCTGGTGAGCGAGGGCAAGTTCTTCGCCAAGGCGTATCCGTACGCCCATGCTGTGGTTGCCGCGCGGGTCGACCCGGCGCGCGCTCCCCAGGGCATGTTCATCAGCACCGAGCAGCCCACCCGCTCCGTGCGCACGGCGCGCTCGGGCGAGGAGACCTGGCTGGTCGCGACGGGCGGCTCCTACAAACCCGGCCAGTCGGACGAAGCCGAGGCGACGCTCCAGGATCTCGTGGACTTTCTGCGAACCGAGTTCGGGGTCGATTCGGTCGATTACCGGTGGACTAACGAGGACTACGAGTCGATGGACGGCATGCCGTTCGTCGGCCGCGCGAGCTCTTCTGCCGACCACCTCTACGTCGCGACCGGATTCAACGCGTGGGGCATCACCAACGGGACCGCTGCCGGAATGATCCTCTGCGACCTGATCGGCGGCCGGCACAACCCATGGGCGGAGACGTTCGATGCCACTCGGGTCAAGCCGCTGGCGAGCGCCAAGAGCTTCGTCAGCGAGAACATTGGGACCGCGGCCGACCTGGTCGGCGGCTATCTGCAGGGCGAGCGGCGCTCGCTCGCTGAGGTGCGCCCGGGCGAGGCAGCCATTCTCAAGCTGAACGGCGAGCGTACCGCTGCGTTCCGCGACGAGCGCGGGCAGCTCCATGCGGTCTCCGCGGTGTGCACTCACATGGGCTGCGTGCTGGGCTGGAACTCGGTCGACCGGACCTGGGACTGCTCATGCCACGGTTCCCGCTTCGCGCTGGATGGCACGGTGATCCACGGTCCCGCAACGACCGCCTTGAAACGGATTTTCGATTCCTGAAAGGCAACGGGCTCAGGCGCGCCCACCGCGTATGCCTCCTGACCTTGAGTGCGCCGAAGGCGGATTCAGCTAAGGCCGTGCAGAGCGTCCGGCGGCTTGGTTTGCCGTCTCGCGCCGGCCCGTATCGAGCAGGAACCAGCCGCCGACCAGCATCCCAGCGCCCCAGGCAAGGAAGCCCAGGTCCCAATAGATCCACTGCGCCCGCGGCGCGATCTCGTTGACGTGATGGATCCCGAGCAGGTGATGGTCGACGATGCCCTCCAGCAGATTGAAAACGCCGAAGCCGATCAACAGGCTGCCCACGAGGAGCTTGCTCGACCAGCGGATGTGGGTTCGCCGCGAAGCTCGCCACAGCACGACCAGGCCCAGCGCGACGAAGACGTACGTCGTGGCATGAAAGAGCCCGTCCCACAGCGTGTTGATCTCGAGGTTTTCCACGCTGGTCGGGGGATAGCCGGCGGCCGTCAAGATGTGATGCCACTGCAGGATCTGGTGCAGGACGATGCCGTCGAAGAATCCCCCGAGACCCAGCCCGAAGAGAATGCCGGCCAGGGTGGGAAAGCTCGCGCCCGGATCGCCATTGATGCCGCTCCCGGCCCCTGGACGAAGCTCCGCGCGAGCGCGAAGCCGCTGAGCGGGCCGCTGCGTCACTTCAGGCCCTTGGGTCGCAGTACGCGCTGCCATCTTCCGCGCGTGCCGGCTTGCGCAGGTAGCGGCCATCCTCCGGAACCGCGATCCTGTTGAAATCGCCGGCGAGGCGATGGAGCGCGGCGCGCATCTCGGGGCCCTGCATGGGCAGCCGGTGGCCGGTCACCACGACCTCCGGCTCCAGATCGGCGAGGCGAGCCACGGACTCCCCCGCCTTGTCCCACTCGACCGTGTAGTACATCGGCGGGCCATGCATTTCCGCGCGCTGCACGGCCACGGCGTATGCCGATTCCTGTGCGGTCGTTACAAACGCATCGCCCACGATCAGGGCACGGTCTAGCTCCCGCCACAAGGATACGTGGTCCACGCTGTGGCCGTGGGTATGGATCCACGCCCAGCCTGGCAGGCCCGGCAGCGTGCCGTCGTCCGGCAAGGCGTGCAGGCGTGCGCCGACATCGACCGGCCCGCGGGGATAGAAGCGCGCCAGCGCCGCCATCAGCCCGCCGCCTACCGACGGATCGCCGGGCGGGTATGAGGCACGCCCGTCCAGGTAGGGGAACTCCAGCTGGTGCGCGTATACGGGCACATCCCATTCCCGTGCCAAATCCTCGAGGGCGCCCACGTGATCGAAGTGACCGTGGGTCATGATGATCGCCGCGGGGCGACTGCTCGTACCGAACCGGGCAGCGGCCGCATCCTGGATCAGGCCCTTGGTACCGGGCAGGCCCGCATCGATCAGTACCCACTGCCCGTCCCCCGCCTGGGGCCGGCCGCAGAACACGACATTCACGATACCCAGGCGCCGGTAGGCAATGTCGGGCAGCACCTCGTGCGTCCTGTCGTTTCTCGCCGCGTCGAGCGCAGGCTGGAGGGCGCTGGCATCCGAAGACAATGGGATCTGCGCGGTCATGGCTTTACCTGGAGGGAGTGGATCGTGACGGCTAAACAGGGACGGGCCCAGAGAGTTCCTGCAGCCGGACCGATCTCGACCCGGAACCGACAGCCTGTTGCGCGTCTTCGTCGTATGCAGCGGAGGGGGGTTGAGCGATGGCTGAAATCGCAAAGCTGCGGGCCGAGTTGGCGGTTGCGGATCGGCACGTCGCGGAGTGCCAGGGGCGAATAGCTCGCCAGGTCGAGCTTGTGCGCGAGCTGGAAAATGACGGTCACGATACGAAGGAAGCGGAGAACCTGCTGCAGGTGACGAAGGAGGGGCTCCCAGCCATCGAAGCGCATCGCCAGCACATCGTGCGCGAGTTGTCGCCCTGCTCCGGCGATCGCAGCTGACTCGCCCCCTCGGCAATGAAACGGCGCGAGGCAGTGGTGCAGGCCTACTATTCGCCATCGGGGCCTCGAGATGCTCAGCTGCAGATTGCGGAACACGCTTGTGGTCACCCAGACTGCGCGCCGACGCCGCGCGACCTTCCCAGGACCTCCCGATCATGGTGCTCCTCCGACCACTCCTCGTAGCTAATATGGACCGAACCGCTGTGAGCCAGTTCACAGACTAACCAGAGCAAACTCGCTAAGTTGATACTGCGACTAATCTACTGATTCTAATTCGTTGAATGGGAGATTGCGCGACGTGGCGATTCGGTAGGTGCTGATGGCGTAGATCGGCGATGGGCACGACGTGCTGATGGCGCAAGGCCGAGAAACCGCCTTTGCAGATGCCACCGATTTTTATCGAACCAGATGTCCAAGTCAGGAGGATCGTGCTATGATGGCCGATTTTCATCAGCGCACGCGCAATGCTGAAACCCACTACCCGATTCGTGAGTTTATCGTCGAGTTCTTCGGAGTGCTCCTCCCGGGGTTCGCGTTTACAGCTGGTCTTTTACCAATACTTGTTTTCCCCGTGTTTGCATTGGTCATTGCCTTGCCTGAAAGTGTTGTGAATCCCAGCAATTACTTTGCAGATCCCCAAATGTTGCAAACTTTCGATGAATTCAAAATAGTTATTATAGTCTCGGTCGCTGCATTCTCATTTGTATGGGGCTATGTATTTTATCGTTCAAATCCCCAATTGCCGGATACCATAAGTTACTGGAGTTTGCCCTGTAAGCATAGGGAAGACGATCCGGTAGGTCGAATGCATGAAGGAACATTGCCGAAGCTGACTCCTAAGCGTATTTGGCATCACCTTGGGGAGGCAATGTTTTTATCGAGACTGTACAGCAACATCCTAGGCGGCAAACATAGCAGATATCGTTGTCTCGTCGACTTTCCGTATGTGGCTCTTAAGAATTGGTTCGATAGTCACGCTATGTATGAGTGTGCGCGGCTGGTCAGCTGGTCCGAGCAGGGCGGGCGCCAAGGAACAATACACCTGATCAGTTTGATGAAAGCCGCGTTGGAATTCACGTTTCCGGAGCAATATACTAGGATCGCCCACAATGAGGCTCAAGTGCGGATGCTGTGTTCGATCTGGTATGCCAGTTGCTACCTGATTTCCTTGTCCGTGGTTGGGCTCATTGCATCGGTAGCGGCGAATGTCTTGCCGGTCGTCGGTTCGGGTTCCGGCGATTCTCTGTATATCGCCGTGCTGTTGGTCCAGTTAGCTGCATTGTGGGGATTGCTGAAGACGAAGTATAGTGTCGAGCAATCGTTGCACAGTGTCAGGATCAGGGAGTTGGTTTTTCTGTTCGGTCAGTTCGGCTGTGGTAGTAAATTGGTGCCAGAACTTCTTGACGTGCTTCCGCAAACAACGCAACCGGGCGAGGAGCGCGCGGTGATGGCGCGAATGCCGACACTCGTAGAAACGCAGGAAGAGCCTCGGGCGGTGCACGCGCGCAAAAGGAGGATCATCGCCCTTGCCGTCGGAGCCGGCGTAGTGATAACGGCGGTCGGGCTGGCCACCGCCGCGATAACGATCGGCCGGGTATAGCTGCAGCCGCTGGCTGGTCTGGTCCGAAACTGGGCGGTCCCTGCGGGCCGCCCGTGCGTTACGCGTGCACGCCCGGGTCAGGATCACCCGTTCGTGCGCCATTACACCCCCTGGCGAAGATTGCCGGAGCAACTGCCTCTAGGCGAAGCCTTTCGAACCGGCTCGGGTCGGCCTGGACGGGTCGAATACCGAGAGACCAGGCGATCACGTCGATCATCCAGTTAAACGCGCTCGCAAGGAACTTGACCCGGAACCGACGGTCCGTTGCGGCCGTTCGTCGTATGCAGTGGAGGGGAGTTGAGCGATGGCTGAAATCGCACGGGTTCGGGACGAGTTGGCGGTAGCGGATCGGCACGTCGCCGAGTGTCAAGCGCGAATAGCTCGCCAGGCCGAGCTTGTGCGCGAGCTGGAACATGACGGTCACGATACGAAGGATGCGGAGAACCTGCTGCAGGTGATGAAGGAGGGGCTCGCAGCCATCGAAGCGCACCGCCAGCACATCGTGCGCGAGTTGTCGCGCGCTTCATGAGCAACGTCGCCCTGCGCTCTGACTGGTAGACCGCCCAACCCTTGCGGGCGTCGGTGCGGTTGCAACTCGCGTCGTGACCAGGTTGTCGCGCGGCCGCAAGCGGAGCATGATTCGTCAGGGAAGAATCGCCATCTCCTGAACGTCGATCAGAAGAATCAAGAGCCCCACAAGGCGCGATGGGATGGGACCAGGGGGGACGCGGATGCGCACGCGACGAATTCATCTGATCAATCCACAGACCAAATCGTTCACGACCCGCCCGCTGTACCTGAACCGCGCGCTTTACTCCCCGATCGCCGGATTATTGGCGGTCGCGGCGACGATCCCGACCGACCAGTATGAAGTCGTGCTGACCGACGAAAACATCGAGCCGATCGACTTCGACCTGAAGTCCGATTTGGTCGGCATCTCGGCGATGACCAGCTACGTCAAGCGCGGCTACGAAATCGCTGATGCCTTTCGAGCGCGCGGCGTTCCGGTGATCATGGGCGGCGTGCACCCAAGCTTCATGGCCGCCGAGGCGCTCGAGCATGCCGATGCCGTGGTCGTGGGCGAGGCCGAGCTGGTCATGCCGCAGGTACTGGACGATCTCGAGCAGGGCCAGCTCCGCGGCATCTACAAGTCCGACATGCTGCATCCCATGGTCGACATGCCGATGCCGCGCTACGACCTGGTGAAGAAGAACCGCTACATCAATCGCACCTTCATCCAGACCTCGCGGGGCTGCCATCACGGCTGCACCTTCTGCTCCGAGCCGCTGATGAACGGCCTGCGTTTTCGCTACCGTCCGGTGGACGAGGTGATCCGCGAGGTCGAGAATTGCGGTCAACGCTACGTTTCGCTGAACGATGCCGATTTTTTCGGGACGCCCGAGCGGCCGAAGGAAGTCATGCGCGCGATGAAGGGCCGCGGCGTGCGCTGGCAAGCGGGCGTGACCAGCAAGCTGGCGTTGCAGGACGAGATGCTTGAGCTGGCCGCCGAGAGCGGCTGTTACATGCTCAGCATTGGCTTCGAATCGATCTCACGCCGCACGCTGACCAGCGTGCACAAGCACGTCAATCGGCCGGATACCTTCCAGGAGCTGGTTGCCAAGATTCACAGCTACGGGATTCTGGTGTTCGGCCTGTTCATC
>JBKPNX010000275.1:0-10886 GCA_046732855.1 Pseudomonadota bacterium | reverse complement strand
CAGCTCCTGCTGCAGGGGGACCGCCCCGGCCGCGCCCGGCAGGTCGTGCAGCACGACCGCGCCGCCGAGCCCGGCGAGCCGGCGCACGATCGCCGTCCCGATGCCCCGCCCGCCGCCGGTGACCAGCGCCACCTTGCCCGTCAGATCGATCATGCCTTGCCTCCCGTTGCGGCGACGCCTGCCCGTCCGCTCTCGAAGGCCTTCATGCCGGCACTGCCACGCACTCCGGCGCCGCGACGGCGGCACCCGGCGGCGCATAGGGCCGCAGCGCGACCTCCCGTCCCATTCAGAGCAGCACGTAGCGCTCCGCTTCGGCGGCACGCTCGATGCGCGCGAGCAGCACCGCGGCACCGAGCGCCGGGACATAGGCGCCGGAGGTGACATAGCCGGCCGACCGTCGAGGAGGATCGGCTCTAGCCCCAGCGAACCCTATGGTCGGCTTTGGGATCACGATCAGCGTATGGATGTCTGCCCATCGCAGGTCCGCTCTATGGCTTATCGCGGTCGAAACACGGCCGAACCTCCAGTCTGAGCCGTATTCCGGTCATGCTGCGGCCAGGCCCGGAAGGGCAGAGGCAGCCACGACGCAGCTTCAATCGGTCAGCTTGGCCGGGTCGAGCAGCGCGTAGTCGCCATTCTGCCAGACATACCACACGAACGGCTCGTAGCCGTAGACGTCGCCCTTCTCGTCGAAGCCGATCCTGCCAAGAACAGTGTCGAACTGATAGCCGTGCCGCGCTTCGGCGACCGCCTTGGGCTCGAACGTGCCCGCTTGCTCGACCGCCTGCGCCCAAACCTCGACCGCGGCGTACGCGTACAGGGTGAAGCCCTTCGGCTCGTAACCCTCGGCGCGGAACTTCTCCACGACGGGCGCGGCGCCTTTGTTGGTGCGGGGATCGACCATGGACACAAACCGCACGCCTGCTCCCGCCGGTCCTGCGACGAGCCAGAAATCTTCGGTGAGCAGCGAGTCGCTGCCGATCATCTGCAGGTCGTAGTTATGGTCGCGCGCCTGGCGGATCAGCAGCGCCGCCTCGCGCTGGTAGCCGCCGTAGAACAGCACCTCGATGCCGGCCGCCTCGAGTTCTGCGACCGTGTCCAGGTAGTCGGCCCCGCCCGGCGTGATCTGGTCGTAGAGCGCCTCCGTGACGCCACGCCGGTTCAGCTCCGCCTTGGTCACCTCGGCCAGGCCCTGGCCATAGGCCTGACCGTCGTGCAGGATGGCGATCCGGCGGTCCGCCCGATGCTCGGCCAAGTACGCGGCGGCCATCTCAGCCTGCAGGGTGTCGCGGGCCACCATGCGAAAGGTTTGTGCGAAGCCTTGATCGGTGATCATCGGGTTGGTTGCCGTGCCCGTGATCATCGGCACCCCGGCGTCCGCGTACACTTTGGAAGCCGGGATCGCCGGAGCAGTTGTGGCCGATGACCACGTCGACGCCGTCGGCGATCAGCTTGTTGGCGGCAGCGACCGCTTGCTGGGGATCGCAATAATCATCGGCAACGACGGTCTCGACGGTTTCGCCGAGAAGGCCCCCCGCCGCGTTGATCTCGGATACCGCCATCTGGATCCCGCGCTCGTGCTGCTCGCCGTGCCACGCCAACTGGCCAGTGAGGGCCGCGGCGGAACCGATCAGGATCTCAGCCTGCACGGACGATGAGCCGAGCATGATCAGGACGACGGCGAAACCAGCAGCACTGTGAGATGCTCTCATCTAATTCTCCGATCTAAAAAGCTTGCCCATTCATACGATCGCGGGTTGCGCGTCGTTGGCAGACTAGCCTACTCCCCGGCGCGCCGGATCGCAATTGCTCCCAAACGCACCATCAACGCCCGCGTTGGTTCACGCCCGGGCCTCAGACGAGTTCGACACGATGTGGCGATACCGCCGAAGGCGAGCAACTCCCGCGTTCACAGAGGGCTGATCCGCCCGGCTGGGCTACCAAAGCGTGTAGCCGCCATCGATGATCAAAATCGCTCCGGTCATGAAGCGCGACGCGTCGCTCGCGAGGTACACGGCGAGCGGGCCGAGATCCTCCGGCTGGCCAAAACTTGCCATCGGTGTGCGCTCCTTGATGCCGTCGATGACCTGGGGTCGCTCGCGCGCCCAGCGCTGGTTGGGTTCGGTCATGAAGACACCCGGGCAGATCGCGTTGACGGTCACGCCGTAAGGTGCCCAGTCGGCCGCCGTCGCGCGGGTCAGCTGAACAACGGCGCCCTTGGCCGCCTCGTAGTGCCGGCCGCCGATGTTCCGGCCCGCGACGAAGGCATTGATCGACGCGATGTTGATCACCCGCCCGCCCTCGCCCCGATCGACCATGGCGCCCCCGATCACCTTGGTGCAGACGAAGGTGCTGGTCAGGTTGAGATCGACCAGCTCGCGCCAGCGCTGGAGCGGCATGTCGCGGAGCGGCGTCGGGTCCCGCCGGCCCCCGATGTTGTTGATCAGGATGTCGAACGGCCCGTGCTCGGCGAGCGCACGCTGGCACGCCGCCGCGCAGGCATCGGGCGCGCTCATGTCGGCTTGGATCGGCCAAGCCTGCCGACCGAGCGTGCGGATGTCGCTGGCGGTGCGCTCGAGGCTCGCCGCGTCACGGCCGGTGAGCGCGACGTCCGCGCCCGCATCGGCGATCGCGAGCGCCATTTCCCGCCCGAGCCCCCGGCTGCCGCCGCTGATGAAGAGCCGCTTCCCGTCCAGTCGAAATCGGTCCAGCACGCCCATCGGGGCTTCCTCCTTCCTGACCGCGGTTACGCGCCGGCGCCGGTCGGCGCGCCACCGGCCATGCGCCGAGCATGCCCGGCGCTACTGCCATGCCGCAAGGCCAAGGCGTGGCGATCTCCGCGGGGCAGATCTCGGCAGCTGGAAGTGCGCGAGCCGGCCGCGTGCGCCTGCTGCGCGACCTTCGCGTTCGCGAGCGCCACGTCCCAGAATGCGCCGATCGGGCGAGGGCACCAGTCGAGCAGCCCGTGCCCGTTGACATGCCTGCTGATCGGGCGGACATTCCCTGTCGTCATATCAGTGAGGCACTTGGCGTTCGGGGAGGCTGACGAATGAGCAGACTGATCGCACGGGCGGCCGCGTTCGTCGTGGCGGGGCTCGCGCTCGGGACGGCAGGCACCGGGTCGCCGGCCACGGCAGAGACGCTGCAGATGGAGGCTGCCTGGCCGGCGTCGCAGACCCTCTATGACAACTTCACGATGTTCGCCGATCGGGTCGACAAGCTCTCGGGCGGCCGGCTGAAGATCGAAACCCTGCCGGCAGGCACCGTGGTTCCGCCGTTCGAGCTCCTCGACGCGACCAACAAGCGGGTGGTCGACGGCGCGCATGCCTGGGCGGGTTACTGGCAGGGCAAGAACAAGACGGCGATCCTGTTCACCGGCGGTCCCGGTGGCACCTTCGGCATGGACTACATCGACTATCTCGGTTGGATGTACGAGGGCGGCGGTTTCGACCTGTACCAGGAATTCTACCGCGACGTGCTCAAGCTCAACGTCATCGCGATCCCGATCCTGCCGTCCGGCCCGCAGGCGTTCGGCTGGTTCGCCAAGCCGATCAAGACCCTCGATGACCTGAAGGGGATGAAGTGTCGCGAGACCGGCATCGCCGCCGAGATCTTCACCCGGATGGGCATGTCCGTGGTCAACATGCCGGGCGGCGAGATCATGCCGGCGGCCGATCGCGGCGTGATCGACTGCGCCGAGTGGGTCGGCGGCATCGAAGACCTGCGCTTCGGCTTCTACAACATCTGGAAGTATCACTATACGCCGGGGATGCACGAGCCGGTCACGGTCGGCGAGCTGCTGATCAACGGCGATGCCTGGAACGAGCTCGACCCCAATCTCCAGGAGATCGTCAAGAGCGCGGCGACCGAGACCTTCATCCGCTGGTGGGCGAAATGGCAGAAGCAGAACGCCGATGCGCTGAAGGAGCTGCAGGAGCAGCACGGCGTCCAGGTCCTGCATACGCCGGAGGCGATCCTGGTCGAGTTCCTCAGGACCTGGGACGCGATCGCCGCCGAGCAGGCCGCACAGGACCCGTTCTTCAAGAAAGTGCTGGAATCGAAGCGCGCCTACGCGAGCGTCGTCGTGCCGGCGAAGCAGTTCATGTTCCCGGCCTATTCCTTTGCCGCCGACTATTACTGGGGCAAGCCGACGAACTAATCTTCGAGCTCTAGCAGCGCTTCGAGGCGCAGCCGCAGCGTTCGTTGTGCGGCTGCGCCGCCGTCCTGCACGGCTGAGGGAGACGCCGTTATGGCAGAGCCGTCACCGGGCCTGCTCGCGACCATTCGCGCGATCGACGCCTTCTCGACCTGGTGCGGCCAGGCCGTCGCCTGGTTGATTCTGCCGCTCGTCGCCGCGGTCACCTACGAGGTCATCGCGCGCCACGTGTTCCACGCGCCGACCATCTGGGCGTACGACGTCACGTACATGCTGTATGGCACGCTGTTCATGCTCGGCGCGGCCTACGCGCTGCGCCGCGGCGCGCACATCCGCACCGACATGCTGTGGGAGAATTACTCCGACCGGACCAAAGGCCTGGTCGATGCCACGGCGTACATCCTGTTCTTTTTTCCCGGCATCCTGTTCCTGTTGTTCGCCAGCTGGGACGAAGCCTACTACGCCTGGCAGATCGGCGAGGTCTCGGAGCAGACCGCCTGGCGCCCGATCCTCTACCCGTTCAAGGCGGTGGTCCCGCTGGCCGCGCTCCTTCTGTTGATCCAGGGCGTGTCCGAGCTCCTGAAGAGCCTCTACGCCGCGCGCACCGGCAGACCTGTCGAGCGGACGGAGGCGCACATCATATGACCGGACTCGAGCTGCTCGGCCTGGTCATGCTGATCCTGCTGCTGGGCGTCATCTTCATCGGCTTCCCGATCGCCTTCACGCTGTTGTTTCTGGCGTTCACGTTCGGCCTGATCGGGCTCGGGCCGCGGGTGTTCGACCTCGCCTACTTCCAGATCATCGGCCTGATGAAGGAGGAAGTGCTGGCCGCCGTGCCGCTCTTCATCTTCATGGGCTACGTGACCGAGCAGGCGGGGCTGATGGAACGGCTGTTCCTCGCCTTCCGCGATGTGCTGGCGCCGGTGCGCGGCGCCCTGTTCCTGGTCGTGATCCTGACCGCCACGGTGTTCGCGATGGCGACCGGCATCGTCGGGGCCGCGGTGACCGTGCTCGGCATCATGGCGGCCCCGGTCATGATCAAGAGCGCCTACGACCCGCGGCTCTCGGCCGGCGCGATCGCCGCCGGCGGCACGCTCGGCATTCTGATTCCGCCGAGCGTCATGCTGGTCGTGATGGGCCCGGTGATCGGCGTGTCCGTCGCCCAGCTCTATGCCGCAGCGTTCGGACCGGGCTTCCTGCTCGCCTCCCTTTACATCGTGTACTGCCTTGTCCGCAGTTTCATCAACCCGCGGCTCGGCCCGCCGGTGCCCGTCGAGGAGCGCGTGCATTCGGTGGCGAGGATCGCGCGCGAGGTGGTCGTCGGCGTGGTGCCGCTCGGTCTCCTGATCACCGCCACGCTCGGCTCCATCCTGGGCGGGCTGGCGACGCCGACCGAGGCCGCCGGCGTGGGGGCGACCGGGGCGCTGATCCTCGCGCTGGCGTACCGCAGGCTGACCCTCAAGGCGCTGAAGGGCGCCGTGTTCGGCACGTTGACCACCTCCAGCATGGTGCTGTTTCTCGCGGTCGCCTCGAACGTGTTCGGCGCGGTGTTCGCTAGGCTCGGCACGGCGGGCGTGATCACCGAGACGCTGCTCGCCTTGCCCTTGCCGCCGTTCGCCATGCTCCTTCTGGTCATGGCCCTGATCTTTCTGTTGGGCTGGCCGTTCGAATGGCCGGCGATCATCCTGGTGTTTTTGCCGATTCTCTATCCCGTGGTTCAGGCGCTGGACTTCAACCCCCTCTGGTTCGGCGCGCTGGTGGCGGTAAACCTGCAGACCGCGTTCCTGTCGCCGCCGGTCGCGATGTCGGCCTACTATCTGAAGCAGGTCGTACCGAGCTGGGGTCTCGGCACGATCTATCGGGGCATGGCCGACTTCATGGTCATCCAGGTGATCGGCCTCTTGCTGGTCATGCTGTTCCCGCAGATCTCGCTGTGGTTTCCGGCCTACCTGTTCGGCCGCTGATCGGGGTCTCTTGCGCGGCGATATACCCTGTCGCCCGTCGCCGACCGAGCGCGCCCGCGGCATCGTAGCTGCGAGGTTTCGCGCGATCTCCCGAGGTGACTTCAGCAATGACCCGGGCAACTGGTGCGACGGCTTGTCCGGCATGACCGAGTGCAGCCTGCGAGATCCGCGCCATTCGAATGCCATCCAAAGCTTAAATGGTGCCCCGTGCCGCACGGCGGGTGCGCCTTCTTCGCGGACCTGGACGCGGCCCACGCCTCAGCCACCCCTGGTGCGCAGGATAACGACGGTTTCTCATTCTGAGCCGGCTTCCCGCTCGGTAGCCTGCTGGGGGGCTCGGCATGCCGTCGTTCGAAGTGTTCCCCGTCACCGCGTACAGTGAGCCATATGGCTGGTAGTGGCAGCTGCTTGCGCCCGACGAGACATGTACGGGTCCGGCACACCGTCCCTTCCGCAGCGAGCAGGCAGCGCGCGAGGATGCGCAAGCCAACCGCCCTGTGAGGCGCGCGAGGCCGCCCCAGGATGCGGGCCCGGCGCCCTGCGACCTCACGGTCGCCCGGGTAGCGGACTCGCTCAGACCTCTTTCCGGCGTATTGCCCCAAGCCCGTGGACGGCATGGCGGCGCGAACAGGGGTCGGGACGGCGGCCCAGCCGGCTGAGCACCCGTCCGCCTCTTAACAAATTGATACCGCTGTCTGGCGCATAAACCGTTGTATTCATTAGCTTTTATGTCTGCTGTCGGGGCTGGGTAAGCTCCTGGTTAACGCCCGCGCCGAAGTAGAGCGCCAGCGCTGATCAAGTACGTGGCGCGGGACTATCCGCTTGACAAACCACCTTGGCCGGGGCGATGGCAACCGGGAAGCCGCCCGAGCGCGCGACGAAGCGCTGCCGAAGACGGTTGACATCCAAGGTGAGGCACGATGGCTGAAAGCTCTGGATTTGCGTTCGATCTCGACGGTCCTCTAGACCTTTACGGATGTAGTCATTGCGGTAGCCAGGATATTGAGGCTTATGGCGCGGGGGATGTTTTCTGTCGGAAATGCCGCGAAATCACGACTGCTGAATCCTGGCAGGAGTGGTGCAACGACCAGGACATAGACATCACACTCGGCCCATTCTTAGAGGCGATGAAACGGGTTAACGACTTTCACAGACGCCCTTTCGATCCCGCAACTGCCCGTAGCCGCTATCTTGGTGAAGGCAAGGCGCACGTGCGCGAGGCTCTCCTTGCCGAGGACCGAGAACTGAGGGAGTTCTACTGGTACCTCACCGTTCGTAATTCTGGCCTGCCTCGTTTCCGTTGAACGCAACCGTATGAATCGTCGCTGGCCCGTTTTTCATTTTACGAGGAAAGGAATAGAAGCCTAGATCCAGATCGTAAGCACATATTGGCAAGGAGAACGTAAATTCGGCCGAGCCATCACTCCGTCCAAGTTAACGCTGGGCTATCGCAGGCTAACTTAATGCAGCTTAACTGCAAAGTACACTCCTTAACACTGTCTGTTAACATAACGTTGACATTTCAATGAATAGGCGTTGGTTAAATTAACCAGCACAGGGGCTTAGCAGGCGTTCCCGTTTTAACAAATTGTTAGTGGGCATCGGCTTGAATCGGGCGGGAATCCCATGGGGCGCGCCGGCGCGTGGTCGCGCGTGCCGCCCGAGGAGACGCGTCGATGCACGTCGTGGCGCTCTGCTCCCAGAAGGGCGGGTCGGGCAAGACCACCCTCTCGGGCCATCTCGCGGTCCAGGCGGAGCTCGCCGGGGCCGGCCCGGTCGCCCTGATCGACACCGACCCCCAGGGCTCGCTCGCCGCGTGGTGGAACGAGCGGCAGAGCGAAGCGCCGGCATTCGTCTCGACCAGCCTCGCCCAGCTGCCGGCGGACATCGAGCGGCTGCGCCTCGAAGGTTGCAGCCTGGTGCTGATCGACACCCCGCCGGCGATCAACATGGCGATCCAGCGGGTGATCAACGTCGCCGAGCTCGTGGTGATTCCGACCCGGCCGAGCCCGCACGACCTGCGCGCCGTTGCCGGCACCGTCGACATGGTCGAGCGGGCGCACTGCCGCTTGGTGTTCGTGCTCAACGCGGTCAACATGCGCGCCAAGATCACCTCGGATGCGGTGATCGCGCTGTCCCAGCACGGCACCGTCGCGCCGGTGTTCATCCAGCAGCGCACCGACTACGCGACCTCGATGATCGACGGCCGCACGGTGTGCGAGCTCGAGCCCGACGGCCGCTCCGCCCTGGAGATAGCGCGCCTGTGGGAGTACCTCGCCAGCCAGCTGGAAAAGCAGGAACGTCAGCGCGTGTTCCACCAACCGACCGCGCTTGGCTTCGGGCGACGCGCCACCCTGTAGGAGAGGAACATGGCTCAACCGGCCAGGCTGACGAGCGGCCTCCTGGCGCGTAAAGGCCAGGCGCTGCCCACGGGCGGCTTTGCCCATGCCAAGCTCGATCTGGTGCCGCGACTGCCATCGGCGGCCAAGCCGGAGCAGCACCGGTGCGGCGCGCCCCTGCCGCACGAGGCGCTCTTGCCTGAGCCGAGGCGACCCGCGCAGGAGCCGAGCCGGCGCCCCGCGCAGGATGAGCGGGTGGCGTTGACGCTGCGGCTCGACCGCGCCCGCTACACCCGCCTCAAGATTCTGGCGGCGCGGCGCGCCCGCTCCGGCCAGGAGCTGCTGCTCCGGGCGCTCGACGCCTATCTTGACGCGTGCGCCGTCGACTGCGCCTGCCTGCGCAGCAGCGCGCGGCGCGGCGAGAACTGAGCCGGCGGGGTTTCGCGGCCGAGCCGGGGCAGCTGCCCAAGGGCGGGTGCCCGATCGCCTGCTGAAGACGTCCGGCTCGAGCGACCGTTTGGGGGCAGGGAGGGTCACGCGCCGAAAGATCCAGCCCCCGTGTTCCCCTCCTCGCGGAACACAGGCCAGCCCTGATCCACTTCCGGCATTGCCGCAGCGGGATCGCCACGCCGGCCGATCGACTGCGCCTGCCTGCGCAGAAGCGCTCGGCGCGGCGAGAACTGAGCCGGCGGGGTTTCGCGGGCCGAGCCGGGGCAGCCGCCCAAGGTCGGGTGCCTGACGGCCTGCTGGAGAGTTCGGCTCGAGCGACCGTTTGGGGGCAGGGAGGGTCACGCGCAGAAAGATTCAGCCCCCGTGTTCCCTCCTCGCGGAACACAGGCCAGCCCTGATCCACTTCCGGCATTGCCGCAGCGGGATCGCCACGCCAGCCGCTCCGCACCGCCTGTCATCTCCGAAGCCCCGATGCCCCGAAGCCTCGGCCAGTGGCGTTGCTAGGATTGCAACCACGCCGGCTCATGGGAACGATCTCCATCGAGCGGTCTCGATCCGCTTCCGCTGACCGATCAACAGTACAGCTGGCGTCGCAGCACAGCTCCGTCCTCCGTCTCTGCGATGGCGCACGGATTCCCAGGATCACATGGACCGGATGCGGGGTGATGCTGGCGACCGGTGGTTAACGGATGGTTAACGGGAACGCACTGGAGGGCGAAGATCGTGGGGGGCGGTGACAAAGCGCGCGGTCTGCGGCTCACGCACACAGGACAAAGGCGAGCTCGGCCTCGAGCGGTTGCGGCGAGTGTTCCTCTTGCCGCCCTGTTGAGGCTGGCCGCCGAGCGATCTGAAGCGCGCACGTGAGAGGGACTCGATCGAGCCTTGGTCTGGACGACCGGCGCACCGGGCCCGATTACCGCGCTCCCCAGGCCACGCCGCACTGGAACGGGATTTGCTCGCCCCAGGTGCGTGCGGCTCCAGGCGCTGGCGGGCTGCCGGGCGCTTCCTGGTTTCTCCGGTGACTCCCGGCCCTGAGATCCCTCCGACCTGCCCTCCGCGGCGGTCAGCGAGCGATCTTCACCGGCACCCGGGCCAACAGGCGCGGCCGCGCGCCGGCGTCGGCGCGCAGAGAGACGCCCAGCACGCCGAGCGAGAAGTTATCAAGTCGCCCGTCCGGCGTTAGGACGCTCAGCCCGCTCAGCTGGTGCGGCAGGACCACCCAGACGCCCATGGCGGGATCGAAGGTGCCGGCGGACAGGCTCAGGCCGGCCGGCAGGTCGCGCACGACGAAGGCATCGAACGACCCATTCTCGCAGAGGGACTGCGGGTCGAGATCGAGCGGGACCGAGGCGCGGGCAGGCTCGTCCCACGGCGACGGCGCGGAGCCCACTGCGGCCGATGGCGCAGGCTCGTCCCACGGCGATGGCGCGGAGCCCACTGCGGCCGATGCGCGGGCAGGCTCCTCCCACGGCGAAGGTGCGGCGCCGACGGGCGACTCGAGCCACGGCGAGGATGCGGAACCCACTGCGGCCGATGCGCGGGCAGGCTCCTCCCACGGCGAAGGTGCGGCGCCGACGGGCGACTCGAGCCACGGCGAGGATGCGGAACCCACTGTGGCCGATGGCGCAGGCCGCACCGACGAAGAGGATGCGGCGCCCGCGCTGGCAGATGACGCGGGCTCGACCGTGCAAGAGGGCGCAGGCTCGCCGATGAGGGATGGCGCAGGCTCGCCCGCGGCCGAGCGCCAAGGCACGCGGACCGTGCTGGTGCCCGCGGTCAGTTCCCCCTCGGGCTCGCGAGCGCGATCGCCGCGACCTCCAGGCTGAGCTCCGCCGCGCAGTCCTTGGGCGGCATCAGCGCCAGCCCGGGCAGATCCGCAGGCGAGAGCAGCCAGCCGCCATCGCCGCTCGCGACGCCCGCCGACAGGCGCGCGCCCTCGGGCAGGCCGCGCACCACCACGAGCACGACCCGCTCCGG
>JBKPNX010000274.1:0-7524 GCA_046732855.1 Pseudomonadota bacterium | reverse complement strand
GATCAAGGGCGGGGGCCAAAACGCGCGCTAAGCCGTCGGGCCCATGAGGACGCCCGGCAGCCACAGCGCGATCTGCGGGAACAGGCACAGGATCACGATGGCGAGCACCATGCACAGCACGAAGGGAAGCGCGCCCCAGAGGATGGTCTGCAGGGGCACGTCCGGCGCGATGCCGTTGATCACGTAAAGGTTGAGCCCGACGGGTGGCGTGATCAGGCCGATCTCCATGTTGATGGTCAGGACGATGCCGAACCAGATGGCGTCGAAGCCCAGGCCCTCGATGATCGGCAGGAGTGTCGGCGCGGTCATCAGGATGATCGCGACCGGCGGCAGGAAGCAGCCGGCGACCAGCAGGAAGAGGTTGATCCAGAGCATCACCAGCCAGCGGTTGACCTCGAGTGCTGCGATCTGCGCCGCGAGCGCCTGGGTGATGAACAGGGTCGACATCATGTAGCTGAACAGGTCGGCCGCCGCGATGATCATCATGATCATCACCGATTCGCGCATGGCCGCCCGAAAGATTTGCCAGAGATCCGCGCCGCGCCACAGCCGGTAGATCGCCATGACCAGGACCAGGCAGAGCAGGGCGCCGACGCCGGCGGCCTCCGACGGCGTCGCGATGCCGCCATAGAGCACGTAGAGCACGCCGACGATGACCAGGAGGAACGGGACGATCTTCGGCAGCACCTCGAGCTTCTGGCGGAGCGAGTAGCGGACCTCGGCGGCCGCGAGATCGCGCCCGCGCCGCCATGTCGCGAAAATGCCCCACGCAATGAACAGGGCCGTCAGCATCAGGCCGGGAAGGAAGCCCGCGGCGAACAGGCGCCCGATCGAGGTTTCGGTGGCGATGCCGTAGACGATCAGGGTGATCGAGGGCGGGATCAGAATGCCGAGCGTGCCGCCGGCGCAGATCGAGCCCGTGGCGACGTCCGCCGGATAGCCGCGCTTGCGCATTTCCGGCACACCCATTTTGCCGATCGCCGCGCAGGTCGCCGGCGACGAGCCGCAGAGCGCGGCGAAGATGGCGCAGGCGCCGAGATTCGAGGCGAGCAGGCCGCCGGGCACCCGGTACAGCCACCGGTCCAGCGCCTCGTACAGGTCGGCGCCGGCGCGCGAGCTGGCGATCGCGCCGCCCATCAGGATGAACATCGGGATCGACAGGAGCGCGAAGCTGTCGAGCGCCCCGTAGAAGATGTCCGGCACGAAGCCGAGCGCGTGCAGCCCCTCGAACCAGACCAGAAAGCCCATCGCGACGATGCCGAGGCCAAACGCGATGGGGGTGCCGGTCAGGAGCACGGCAACGGTCACCACCGCGACGATCAGGCCGAGCTGCAGCTCGCTCACGACCGTTCGCTCCCGCCCGCGAAGGGCGCCGTTCGGCCGGTCAGCAGGGCGACAATCTGGGCCAGGCACTGCAACGCGAGCAGGCCCATGCCGAGCGGCACCGCGAGATACGGGATCCAAAGCGCCGGCCGCCAGACCGTCTGCGCGTGCCAGTCGTTGACCCACGCCTCGTACCAGAAGGCCACCCCGTAGCCGGCGAGCGTGGCGCAGAACACCAGCGTGATCGATGCGGCGACCAGCGCCAGCGCGAGTCGCCCTCGCGGGCCAAGGTAGACCGGCAGGAGATCGATGTTGACGTGGCCGTGGGTCAACAGCACGTACGGCGCGCCGATGAAGGTTGCGCCGATCAGGGCGAAGGTGGCGAACTCGTGCTGCCAGATGCCCGAGCCTTTCAGGACGTAGCGCACGAATACCATCTGGCAGATCACCAGCACCGCCGCGAGCAGCAGCCCGACCGCGACGATCCCGCCGAGCCGCGAGAGCCAGGCGACCCCGCCGATCAGCCGATCGATCGCGCCGTTGTTGCCGACCGTCTGGTCGGCGTCCCTCGAGGGCTGGCGCTCGGCCATCGCGGCGCGGGCGGCTCAGTGCGGGCCGCCCCTTACTGGACCGCGAGCGCCTCCTCGATCAGCTTGTTCCCGCCCGGCACCTGCTCGGCGAAGTTCTTGTAGGATGAGCTCTTGGCGAGATCGAGCCATTGGTCGTACTGGCCCTGGCTCATGGCCTGGACCTTAACCCCCGCTTTCTCGAACGTCTGGACCAGCTCCTGATCCAGGCCCTTGGCCGCCTCGAAGAAATAGTCCTCGGCTTTCTGGCCCGCGTCCATCAGAGCCTTCTGCTGGGCCTGATCGAGCCGCTCGAAGCTCGCCTTGGACATCAGGATCGGCTCGTACATGAACCAGAGCGCGAGGTCGCCTGGCGGCGTCAGACAGTCGACCTGCTCGTAGATGCGGTACGAGACGAAGCTGCCGGAGCTGGTGTTGACGGCATCGAGCACGCCGGTCTGCAGCCCGGTGTAGATCTCGGAGCTCGGCATGGAGTTGATCGAGGCGCCGGCCGCCGCGAGCATCTGCTCGAACGCCGGCCCCGCCGCGCGCATGACCTTGCCCTGGGCATTGGCGGGCTCGAGCACGCACTCGCCCTTGCTGGCGAACCCGCCGGCGAGCCAGGCGTCCGACAGCACCATCACGCCCTGTTCGTCGATGATCCGCTTGATGTCGTCCATGAAGGGCGAGTCGTTCAGGCGCCTGGCGTGCTCGTGATTCTTGACCAGGCCCGGCATCAGGGTGGCGCTGAACTGCGGATGCTTGCCGCTCGCGTAATCGAGCGGGAAGGCCGAGATGTCGAGCTGACCCTGGACCATCGCGTCCCATTGCTGGGTGGGCTTGAACAGTGACGCTGCCGGATAGATCCGGATGTCCAGTCCGACATTGGCTGCCGCCACTTCACGTGCGATCATCTGCACCATCTCGTCGCGCACGTCGCCCTTGCCGCCCGGCCACTGATGCGAGGCCTTGAGCTGGGTCTGGGCGAGAACGCTGCCGCTGACTGCCATGGTGAGCGCGCCGGCGAGGCCGAGCGTCACGACGACGCGGGAAACCGTGGTCATCGATCGCCTCCTGCTGACCTCCGTTTGCGACCGTTATAGGCTCCGGGGGCGGGCTTCGCCACTCTGTCAGGCCACGGGCCGGGACCCGCTTGTCAGCCCTGCCGCAATCGGCGATAGGTCCCCCAACGCACCACCTGCACGATCGGGAGGGGATCTTGCCGGAAGCAGCGCTGACCGAGGCCGAGCTCGATGCACTGCGTCAGTTCGACACGCCGACTATCTGCAACGCGCTCGAGCTGGTCGCGCCGGAGCGCCGCGCGCTCGGGTTCACCACGCAGACCCTAATCTGCCCGTTCCCGCAGCTGCCGCCGATGGTCGGCTACGCGCGCACTGCGCTGATCCGCTCCGCCCTGCCGTCCGGCCTGTCCGCGGCCGAGCAGCGTCAGGCGCGGCTCGAGTACTACCGCTACGTCGCGGCCGGCGGCGGGCCGAAGGTCGTGGTCATCCAGGACGTCGATTCGCGGATCGGCTTCGGCTGCTTCTGGGGCGAGGTGCAGACCGCAATCCACAAAGCGCTCGGCTGCCAAGGGCTGGTCACCGACGGCGGCGTGCGCGATCTGGACGCGGTCGCGCCGGCCTTCCAGGTGCTGTGCGGCAAGATCACGCCGTCGCACGCCTGGGTGCACGCGATCGCGTTCGGCGGCACCGTTGACGTGTTCGGCATGATCGCGCGCTCGAACGATCTGATCCACGCCGACCGCCACGGCGCCGTGGTGATCCCGCGCGAGGTCGCGCGCGAGGTGGCGAAGGCCGCCGGGCTCTGCGCCCGGCGCGAGGAGCCGATCCTCAAGGTGGCGCGCAGCCCCGATTTCTCGCTCGAGGCGCTCGAGCGCGCCATGGCCGAGGCCGCAGAGATTCACTAGGTCGCGCGGTTAAAGCGCCCACCCGCGGGTCAGCTTGAGGGGCGACAGCGGACCCTCGCGTCCCACGCATCGACTCCGAGTTTAGCCAACAACGGACATCCCGCACAGCACATGAGCGGTCCGGGTCTCTTTCACGGCGACGCGCGCAAGACAAAAGTGGCGTCGCGACAAGACGGGATGCGTTAGGGAAACCCGACCACTCGGTTGGCCGGGGATCCTCTTTGTTCGCCATGCATCAGTGCCAGCACACGACCAAACGCTGTGACGGCAGCGGGAGCGGGGCAACCAGCGCTTGCACGCCGAGGCAGACGGGCGCAAGCTTCACTACGGTCGGTTTCGTATCCGCTAAATGCCGGCCTACCCCAGGGGAGGAACGAACCATGCGCCGCACTTCAAGGGCTCTCGCCCTTAGCAGCATGCTTGGCTCTTTGGCTTTCGGCTCTGGCGCTTTGGCCCAGGACGGGTCGGAGGCCGACCTCACCGGCACCTGGAAGGGTGCCCAGATCTGCGACGACCTCATCGGGGGAGAGTTCGCCGACTTCGTGATCACCGATAACGTGCTTCGCGTCGTTCAAGATGGTGACAGGTTCAGGTTCGTCTACATCGGAGACGAGGAGGATATTGCCGACGATCTGGTCTATGAGGGCGTCATTCAGACGGTCGAAGGCAGCGATCAGTTCGAGGCGCTGGCTGGCATCTGCGGTGGCGACTACAAAGCCGAGGAGCTCGTCCGGCTGCGGCGGATTGAAACCTCCGCGGACAATAGCCGCTTCGATGCCGATTCCATCTTCTTCACGGACGACTTTCCCTTGGACCGGGGGGTTCCCGACTTCGAAACCTGCAAGTGGGCGTACCAACGGGTGTCGACGGAGCGACCCGACGTGCCGAAGTGCGAGCGACCAGGCATCCGCCCGACGAAGCGATGAAGTCGACGGACAGCTAATTCCTGACCTGGTGTTCCTCGCGAGGTCCGTGGTGCTTCACTGCCCCGCCCGAAATTACCAGGGCGGGGCTTCGATCCTCGACCTTGCCAGGGCCGGGCCGACTTGGTGCCCAGAATTGGTCCGCTTTGGGTCTTGGTCGTGTAAAAAGCCCTTTCGAGAACGGGGCGGCACGATTGCCGAGGAGGGACGACCGGGGAACTACGGATTGACCGGACGAGCGGAGACCAAGCGTGTGTGCGCGCCCCGGGGTTTCTGACGCCGAGGATGTACGCGACGGCGGCCCGACCTCAGGCCCTGATCGCGGCGATCAGCGACCTACTTCCGACGATGTTGATGACGCGGGTGAGATTGTAGGCGAGGACGTGCAGCGCCATCTCGCCCGCGACGCGCGGCAGGGTCTTCATCAGGAAGTGGGTGGCTCCCATCCGGGCTTTGATCGTGCCGAACGGATGCTCGACCATCTCGCGCCGCTGGCGCATTGCCTTCGGGTTCTCGTCGAGCCGCCGCTGCACGGCTTCGAGAACATGCTCATGCTCCCAACGCGTGATCCGGCGCAGTTTGGCTGGCGTGCACTGGCGCTTGATCGGGCAGCTCGGGCAGGCGTTTGTCCAATAGCGACGTAGCCTCAGGCCGTTTTCGACGTTCGTATAGTAGTACTTCAAGGTTTTGCCGGCCGGGCAGCGATAGACGTCCGCCGCCGGCTGGTAGACGAAGTCCTGTTTGCCGAAGCGACCTTCGGCCTTCGCGCCGGACGTCATCGGCTTGGGCAGCGTCACCGTGATCCCCGCCTGCGCGCAGGCCAGAATTTCCTCACTGTTGAAGTAGCCGCGATCGGCGACGGCATCGAGCCGCTCCGCTCGGAGCGCGCCCTTGGCTGCCTTCGCCATGGTGGCAAGCTGCGAGCGATCCGAACCAGTATTGGTGACCTCGTGCGCGACGATCAGATGGTGCGCGGCCTCCACCGCGACCTGCACGTTGTAGCCGACGACGCCGGAGCCGCGCCCGCTCGTCGCCATCGAGCGCGCATCGGGATCGGTCAGCGAGACCTGCTGATCCGGGCTCTCGAGCAGCCGCGTCTCGATGCCTGCGAGGCGTCGCATCTCGTCCCGGAGCTTCGCGATCTTCTCTCTCAGCCCAGTGATCTTGGTCGCGAGCGCGTCTGAGGGCTCCTGCCGGTCGGCGGTGTCGAGCTGCTGCAGGTAGCGCGCGACGCTCGCCTCGATCTGGGCCCGCCGCCGCGCCATCTTGGCCCGCGTGAAGTTCTTGTCACGGGTGTTCACCGCTTTGAACTTGCTGCCGTCAATCGCGACGCTGGCTTGCGTGAACAGGCCCATCGTGCGGCACAGGACGACGAAGCGTGCGCAGACCTGGCGGATGGCGCGGCCATTGTCCTTGCGGAAGTCCGCGATGGTCTTGTGATCGGGAACCAGGCGGCCGGTGAGCCACATCACTTCAACGTTGCGGCCGGCCTCACGCTCGAGCCGGCGGCTCGACTGAACCCGATTGAGATAGCCGTAGATGTAGAGCTTCAGCAGCACCGCCGGATGATACGAAGGCCGGCCGGTGGCCTCGGGATCGACCCCGCTGAAGCCAAGCTCGGCCAGATCGAGCTCGTCGACAAAGACGTCGATCACGCGAACGGGACTCTCCTCGCCGATCCAGTCGTCCAGGCATTCGGGAAACAGGGTGCTCTGCGCGCGATCCACGCCCTCGACGAACCGCTTCATCCGATCCCCCGCAATTGGTGCCGGATTCATACCGCGCGAACCCTATGAAGCCAGCCGTTTTCACACAGCCAGGGTCACGAGCGGCGGTCGCCTTCGCCAATTTCGACTTCTGCTCACCGATCCGGAAGCGGTCGCCCAAAGGTCGCACATGCATCTTTTCAGGAGGCCCGCCTGTCCTCGCCATACTCGACATGCGCCACCAGTATCGCGAGCGCTGCCACTAGGACTTTTGCGCCTGCTGCTGCCTCACCCGTGTCCGCCCTGTGCCGACATGCTGGCCGACGAGTTCCAACACTCGATTAAGCTACTCTTTTGCAAACAGCACGTTTGCGGAAATATCCGAAATCCAGCGCCCTCTTAGGACCTCGCCCTGATCCTGCAGGATGAAGTTGTCTGGAGCCTTGAAAAAGCCTCCAGAGACGATCTCGCAATAGATGACCACCTTCTCCGAGCGGAGCACGCGGCATGTCTCGACGGCGCTGTCCCCGAGCGGCGAAAAGACGCTCAGCCGTGCCTCGCAACTCGTATCGTCGATCGGCTTCTCGACTATGAAGATCCCAGTGTAGCCGTCCTCACTCGTCACATACCAGGGCCCGCTCAGCCCGCATGCGCTCGTTCCGGACGGGGAGAGCGCCCAGGCCAAAAATAAGATCACGAGCAGGCTCTGCACGGGCTTCTGTTGAACAGTGATGTGGAAGCGTTGACGATACCATGTCGTGCATGCGGGGTGCTGTTCTTCTGTGCCGGTGGCCGAGTCAGGCCTCGGCCCCGAGTGAGAGCAACCGACCTCAGGCTGCCTCCTCACAACCGAAAGCCCGTGCACGGCGTGATCAAGATACCCTCCACCTGCTCCTGCCGCATCGGCCTCGGCCCCGGCGAATCACCTGCCCGGGCATGCCGACTTTGGCCTTGACTCTCTAAAGAGCAGCCATCGTCGTTCTAACCGGCTGCCGTCTGCCCCGCCCGTAGTTCGGAGGGAAGCAGGCGACTCTTCTCCTTGGGATCGATGCGGATCTCCGCGCGCCGCGTCAGCGTCC
>JBKPNX010000273.1:0-11416 GCA_046732855.1 Pseudomonadota bacterium | reverse complement strand
GCGCTGGTCAAGATCCTGATCGAGCCGAAGAACGCGCTGGTCAAGCAGTACCAGAAGCTGTTCGAGATGGAGGACGTGCGCCTGACCCTGACCGAGGACGCGCTGAAGGCGATCGCGACCAAGGCGATCCTGCGCAAGACCGGGGCGCGCGGCCTGCGCTCGATCATGGAGATCATCCTCCTGGAGACCATGTTCGAGCTGCCGTCCTTGCACGGCGTCGAGGAGGTCGTGATCAACCGCGAGGTGGTCGCCGGCAGCGCCGGTCCGGTCAACGTGTACGCCAAGAGCGCGCGCGACGATCGCGCCGGCGGCGCGATGCGCTAGCCGCCACGGACCCCGGCGTCACGCCGGCGGAGCGATGCGCTAGCCAGCGACGAACTCCAGCATCACGCCGTGGCTGTACTCGGGCGCGATGCCGATCGCCCCGCTCAGGTCCTGCCGGTAGGCAACGTCGTGGCGATCGAGCAAGGCTGCGGTTTTCGCGAGGTCCGGCACCCGCACCGTGAGCGCCGCGAGCGTCGGCTGCACCGGGTCGATGCTGACCTTGAGCTCGGGGTGCAGCATGTCGAGATCGTCCGGGGTGGCGAACAGGATGATGCTGCGCCCGACGTGCACCGCGAGCGTGTCGTCGGTCTCGGTCAGGCAGGTGGCGCCGAACACCTTGCTCATCGGCGCGACCAGCGCCGCCGGCTCCTCGACCACCACGGTGACCGAGCCGATCGCGCGGGCGCCGTTGGGGTGGCGCAGCCACTCGGGACGGCGCAGCGGCTCCAGATCGAGGGGCGCCGAGGCGAACAGCGGGACGCCGCTCGTCGCGGTGAGGTCGAGCGTCACGTCCTTGCTGCGCACCTCCACGTCGGGGTCGATCGTGCGCGCATCCTCGACGACGGCGGTCGGGCCGAGGCCGGACGCCTGCCACGCGGCGTAGGTGGCGTCCGGGTCGAGGGTGCGCAACGCGAGCGCCCATAGTCCCTCGCCGGTGGCGAGAAAGCGCGCGAGATCGTCGGTGTCCCCGGCGGGATCGATGATGCCGCACAGCTCGACGTAGTCGTCGGCGAACATCAGGCGATACTCGCCCGTACCGCGCCCGAGGTGGCGCCCGAGCGGCGTGGTGCGAAAGCCGAGCCGCTCGAACGTGGTCCGCGCCTGCTCCAGATCCCGCACCCCGACCAGGGCGTGATCGATACCGCCGAGACACTGCGCCATCCCCGGCTCCTCCCGTCGCGCGCCCTTCCGGAACGGCGACCCTTCGCATAGAAATACCGGCTTCTGGCGAGCGCCGTAAACCACGAGATCCATGGGAGGCGGATTCGGCCATGGCAGGTGCCCCTACGATCGGCCTGATCTGCGCCATTCGGCAGGAGCTAGTCGATCTGCGCGCCGCGCTCGAGCATGATCGGCGCACCCGGATCGGCGGCTTTGATCTGGATCAAGGGCGCCTCGACGGGCGGCCGGTGGTGCTGGCCGAGGCCGGCATCGGCAAGGTCAACACGGCGACCGTCGCGACCCTGCTCGCCGCGCGCTTCGACGCGGGCGCCCTGGTGTTCAGCGGGGTCGCCGGCGGCCTCGATCCCGAGCTGGCGATCGGCGACGTGGTGATCGCCGAGCGCGCCATCCAGCACGACGCCGGCGTGATCGAGGAGGGCCACCTGCATCCCTATCAGGCCGGCCACGTGCCGTTCTTCAACCCGACGCGCGAGCTCGGCTACGCCGCGGACCCGGATCTCTTGAAACGGGTGCGCGCCCGCCTGGACAAGCTCGAGCTCGAGCCGCTTTCCGCCGCGGCGGGCGGCAGCGGCAGGCGGCCGAAGCTGGTCTACGGCACGGTCCTCACAGGCGATCAGTTCATTCACTGCGAGGCGACGCGCGAGCGGCTGCACCGCGAATTCCAGGCGCAGGCGGTCGCCATGGAGGGCGGCGCGCTCGCCCAGGTGGCGGGGCATTTCGGCGTGCCCTGGCTGGAGATCCGCGCGCTCTCGGACCTCGCCGGCAAGGACTCCCGGTTCGACTTCGCCCGCTTCGTCGACGAGGTCGCGCAGAGCTCAGCGCGCATCCTGCGCCAGCTCCTGCCGATTCTGTGAGCCCGAGCCGGGCACCCGTTTCGGCGCTCATCCGAGCCCGTATTTAGCTGAGCACCAATCGCGGAACTCTCTGAGAGGCCGACTTTCGGTTTCATGCCAGCAGGGAACTTCCCGCCCGGCACTGTCGGCTTACCCTGACTCGACCGTTGTTGGCCTTTGGCAGCTCGACAAAAAGGGCCACCGGGCAAGGGTGGCCCAACGGCTAGGTGGTGGGAGCATCAAGCCAGAAGTGACGCTACGGTGCATAAGCCAACTTTGTGACGAAACCGTTGCGCTAATCGCCCATGCCCGAGCAGACGAGCGTCAGAGGTTTGGGGAGCGTTATCGCTCCAGACGCGGAGCGCCACCCTTTCCTTTGTCTGGCTCAACCAGTGCTAGCAAAATGCCCGGCGGGTGTGTTACGGGGACGGTAACTTTTCCCTTCCTTGGAGATTACCCTCGCACACGAAGAGGAGTCCAGAACGTGCTCCTCTCACCCAATCGATAGATAGTTGGTCTCATCGACGGGTATGTAATCAAGCCAAATCTGAGAATGCTTGCCAGGAAAAAGGATTAATTCATATTAATCAAATAAATCTCAAAAACCTTTGAGCGCTCAAAATTTAAACTTTGTTAATCGCTTAAGGAGAGGATAACGGCGGGCCGATGCTGAGGCCGGCCATATTCGCAGTGAGGATCATGCCCGGTTTCGCCGTTCTCAAGCGCTCCGAGTGTCAGCGGCCGTTCTGGCTCACGGTCGCGCTGTCGGTCATGCTGCTGGTCTCGGTCTCGATCACGGTCGCGCAGGCCGCCAATCCGGCCCGGCTCGCGCACGAAATCAGGCGCGACCTCGGCGCCTTGCGCGCCCAGCTCGAGCTAATCGATCCGTCGGCGCGGGATGCGGGGCGGCAGATGGTCGCCTTCAACACCGATCTCGGCGACGGCGGCCCGGTGTTCCAGCGGCACAGCATGGTGACGATCGTGGCCGCGGCCAACCGGCGGCTGGACCGCCTGCTCGAGGGCCGGCGCGAGCAGGCCGGCGATGCTCGCACGGGCGCCGCGGAATCAGTGGCTGCGGCGATGCACGATCTGCAGCGCCAGGTCGACCAGCTGGCGCGGGCCGAGGATCCCGCCGAGGCCGCCGCGGTGCGGGAGCGCATCGTCGCGCTGCTCGATCGCTGCGAGCGCGAGTTGGGCGTTTTGCTCGACGAGACGACGCAGTCGCGCGCGCCGCCGGACGTCGCGGCGCAGTAGGCCTCGGATCCCACGGCCCGCATCGGCAGATCTGCGCCGGTGGGCCGTTCGCTCGCGTCTCCCCCAGAGCATCATCGGGCAGAAGCGGCAGGAAGCAGGCAAAAGAGCAGGGGGCGGACAGAAGGGCAGGGGCACCGCCCGGCGGACGCCGCTACAATCCGGTCAGCGCACCGCTCCCCGCGCGGCGACCGGCCATACCGTCTCCACGCGCTCGCCGAGGATGCCGTAGATCTCGTTCACCATGTTGCTGACCACGCAGCAATGGTTCGGGATGACGTTGACCACGTCGCCGACGCTCGGTCGCTCACGGCAGCCCGACAGATCGACGGTCGCGTGCTCTTCGGACAGGCTGCGGATGACGGCGTCCGGGTATTCCACGATCCGGCCGTGATTCTGGACATAATACTGGTCCGAGGTCAGCACCTTCGAGCCGCCATCGAGAATCGCGCGCTCTGCCGTCGGACGGCTGACCACCGTCAGCCGCACGCGCATCGCGCAATCGTCCCAGGTCGCCGCGCCCGAGGAGACCATCATCACGTCGTTGTAGACGTAGGTCCCCGCCCGATGCTCGGTCATCATGGGAAAATCGCCGACGCTCGCGAGCGCCGGGGTGCCGCCGCCGGACACCACGGGGACGCGGATCCCGGCGCGCTTGAACAGCGGCAGGGCGCGCTCCATGAACGCGGCCGTGTCGGGCGCCTTGTTCGGAAAGGTCATCAGGCCGTCGAACTGCATCCGCGGCAGGTCCATGACCAGCCGCGCGAGCTCCAGGGCGGCGTCCGGCGTCTGCACGCCGTTGCGCCCGTAGCCGGTGTCGCACTCGATCAGGAACCGCACGTCGGCGCCGTGGCGGACCGCGGCGCGCGACAGGCCGCGCGCGACCACCTCGTTGTCCAGGACCACGGCGAGGCGTCCGATTCGCTTGATCTGCGCCATCAGCCGCTCGGTCTTGGCCTCGCCGATGATGTTGTAGGTCAGCAGAATGTCGTCGCACGCGCCGGCATCGACGAACACCTCGACCTCGCCGACCTTCTGGCAGGTGATGCCGACCGCGCCCGCGGCCACCTGCATTTTCGCGATCGCCGGGATCTTGTGGGTCTTGATGTGCGGCCGGTTGGCGACGCCGTGCCGGTCCAGATGGCGCTGCACCCGGGCGATGTTGGCCTCCATCCGATCGAGCAGGATGGTCACCGCCGGCGTGTCGAGCTCGCTGAGCATGGTCATTGGCCGATCCGTCGCTTGGAGGCGTCGTGCGCCCGCCCACCGTCACCTCTCAGCCCCCGATGTGGCAGGTCGCGGCTGACTTCGCGCCATTCTAACGCCCGCCCTGCCGGCGTCCATCGCTCGTGTGCGCGACCGCTCCCTGGACCGCAACGACCCTTTGGCCCGACGCCCACCCGCTCGGCGTCCATCGCCTACGCGAGCGACCGCCTCTGCGCCGCGACGATCCGTTTCCCGACCCTCCCGCGAGATACCCGCGGCGCCAGCGTCGCCCAGCAGCAAGATCCCGCCACCAGCTGGTGCAACGCCTGGCCGCGCGCTGCGGGACTACGCGCGCCGACGCAGGCGCCCCCAACCTCGCCGGTGACAGCGACCGACCGCGCCACCGGCCAAGCTCCGGCATCGCATCGGCGGCGAGATCCCGCCGCCGGTTAGTACAGCCCGGGCGAAGGAGGGTAGGGGGTCCGCACGCCCTCAGGAGGCGAGGGCGGCGCGCGGGGCAGGCTCCGCGGCCTGCAGCGGGCCGAGCTGGGTGGCGACGAGATGCGCGAACGCGCCGCCGCGCGCGAGCAGCTCGGCGAAGCTGCCGCGCTCGACGATCCGGCCTGCCTCGAACACCAGGATCAGGTCGGCCTCGCGCACGGTCGACAGGCGGTGCGCGATCACGAACGTGGTGCGGTTGCGCATCACGCTCTTCAGCGCCTGCTGCACCCTCGCCTCGGTCGCCGCATCGAGCGCGCTGGTCGCCTCGTCCAGGATCAGGATCGGCGGGTCCTTGAGCAGCGCGCGGGCGATCGCGAGACGCTGGCGCTCGCCGCCGGAGAGCGTCGCGCCGCGCTCGCCGACCAGCGTGTTGTAGCCGTCGGGCTGGCGCAGGATGAACTCGTGCGCCTCGGCCAGGCGCGCCGCGGCGAGCAGCTCGGCCTCGCTCGCCTCGGGCCGGCCCACCCGCAGGTTGTCGGCGATGCTCCGGTAGAACAGCATGCTCTCCTGAAACACCACGCCGATGTTGGCGCGCAGCGAGTCGAGCGTGGCGTCGCGCAGGTCGACGCCGTCGATGCGGATCGCCCCGGCATCGGGGTCGCGCATGCGCTGGAGCAGGGCGACCGCGGTGCTCTTGCCGGCGCCGGTATGTCCGACCAGCGCCACCGTCTGGCCGGGTTCCGCGACCAACGAGAGTTCGTGCACCGCGGGGCGGTCGCCGCCGTAGGACAGGCTGACCCGCTCGAACTCGACCCGCCCCCGGACCCTGCCCAACGCGATCGCGCCGGGCTTCTCGACCAGCGCCGAAGGCGTGTCGAGCACGGCGAAGAACTCGGCGAGCCGCGGCGCATGGAAGAACAGTCGGTTGACGAAGCCGATCGCCTGGTCGACCCGGCCGATCAGCTGGCTCGCCAGCCCCATGAAGGTCACGATCTCCCCGACCGATGCCCGCTCGTGCAGGTGCAGCCAGGCGCCGACCGCGAAGATCGCGATCAGCGTGATGGTCGAGCTGGCTCCCGACAGCACGGTCAGCAGGGCCCACCAGTTGAGCACCGGGAACTGCAGCGCGACCATCTGGTCCATGGCGTCGCGCAGCTTGCGCGCCTCGGCGGCCAGCCGCACGAAGCTCTGGACCAGCACGATGTTGCCGAGCGCATCGCCCGCCTGCTCGGCCAGCGCCGAGTGGTAGGTCTCGACCCGGGCCTGGGCAGCATGCGTGTGGCGGAACACGGACCAGGTCAGGCCGGTGATCACGACGATCAGGACGATGAGCATGGCGCCGAGCCGCCAGTTCAGGAACAGGGTCAGCGGCAGGAGCACGAACAGGGCGACGAAGGTGGCGAGGTTCTCGCGCAGGAACGACAGCCATACCCCGAACAGGGTATCGGCGCCCTGCCACATGATCTTCAGCTGGCGCCCCGAATGCGTGCCGCCGTGGAAGGCGTGCGGCAGGCGTAGGACGTGCTCGAAATACTGGTTCATTGCGGCGAGACGCCGGCGCTGCGCCAGCCGGTCGGCGTGGAGCGCGACCAGAATGCCGGCGCCGATGCCGCCGACCCCGATCCCACCCCACAGGCCGAGCAGCAGAAGGATCTGCTGCCAGGTCTCGTGCCGCGCGCGTGCGCTGCTGCTGGCGAGCGTATCGACGATGCTGCCGAACAGCAGCGGGCCGAGGAACCCGACCCCGGCGAGCGCCGCGTTCGCCAGGATCAGCGTGATCGCGAGGCCGCGCTCGGGCGCGAGCAGGCTCACGACACGGCGGTACAGTCGCCAGAAGCTCATCTCGAGAACGGCAGCTCCGCGCCGATACCCATGTTGCGCCTTACCCGCCTGGCTTCGGCCTCTTCCGCCACGCGCCCGCAGCGACGCTAGCCCACGCCGATGTCTGTTTGGTTAATCTGCCGGTTGTTGGTTAATCGGGGGTGGCAGCTCCGCCCCCCGGCGAGGCGCGCGACGCCCCGTCCGACCGGGCCTGCATCGGCTTCGCTCCGGCTCGGCCAGCGACGGGCGAAGCCTCGCCTGGCACGGCGAATTGAATGGATCGGGGGCGGACGAGGGTGTATTTGCGAAGCGGGAGCGCCGCCTGAGTAGCCTTTAGGGCGACAGGGGGTGACGTCCCCGATCATTGGGATCGGCCGGCGGATGCTGCGCTTTCTCATTGCGCGATTGGGCGTTCTGATCCCGACCTTTCTTGGGGTGACCATCGTCGCGTTCGCGCTGATCCGGCTGGTTCCGGGCGATCCGATCGAGCTCCTGGTCGGCGAGCGCGGCCTCAGCCCCGAGCGTCACGCCAAGCTCCAGGCGCAGTTCGGCTTCGATCGGCCGCTCTGGCAGCAGTACCTTTTCTTCCTCGGCGACCTCGCCGAGGGCGATCTCGGGCGCTCGATCGTCACCCGGCAGCCGATCCTCCAGGAGTTCCTCAATCTGTTCCCGGCGACGGTCGAGCTGTCGCTCTGCGCGTTGCTCGTCGCGATCCTCGTCGGCCTGCCCGCGGGCATTGTCGCCGGGGTCAAGCGCGGCTCGAGCTTCGACCACGCGTTGATGGGCCTCTCGCTCACCGGCTATTCGATGCCGATCTTCTGGTGGGCCCTGCTGCTGATCATCTTCTTCTCTGGCAACCTCGGCTGGACGCCGGTGTCCGGGCGCATCGACGTGCTTTATTACTTCCCGCCGGTGACCGGCTTCATGCTGATCGATAGCCTGCTGTCGGGCCAGCAGGGCGCGTTCGCCTCGACGGCGCGCCACCTGATCCTGCCGGCGATCGTGCTCGGCACCGTGCCGATGGCGGTGATTGCGCGCCAGACCCGCTCGGCGATGCTCGAGGTGCTGAACGAGGATTACGTGCGCACCGCGCGCGCCAAGGGCCTGCCGCCGTCGCGGGTGATCGGCCTACATGCGCTGCGGAACGCGCTGATCCCGGTGGTCACCGTGATCGGGCTCCAGGTCGGGCTGCTGTTCTCGGGCGCGATCCTGACCGAGACCATCTTCGCCTGGCCGGGGATCGGCAAGTGGCTGGTCGATTCGATCGCGCGGCGCGACTACCCCGCGGTCCAGGGCGCGCTGGTGCTGATCGCGACCATGATCATGCTGGTCAATCTTCTGGTCGACGTGATGTACGGGCTGATCAACCCGCGCATCCGGCACGCGAGGTAAGGGCGATGCGCGCCGAGCTCGACGCTGATGCCGTCACGCTGGAGGTGAAAGGGCCGCCCGGGCCGCTGCGCGAGTTCTGGGTCTACTTCAGCGAGAACCGCGGCGCCGTCGCCGGCCTCGTCGTGATCTGCGCGATCGTGCTCGCCGCGATTTTCGCCGACGTGATCGCACCGCACGAGCCGTTTCGCCAGTTCCGCGACCATCTGCTGACGCCGCCTGCTTGGCAGGACGGCGGCAGCGCGCAATTCCTGCTCGGCACCGATGCGGTCGGGCGCGACATCCTCTCGCGCATCATCTACGGCGCGCGCTTCTCGCTCGTGATCGGCCTGATCGTGGTCACGCTGTCGCTCTCGATCGGCGTCGGCCTCGGCCTCGTCGCCGGCTTCTTCCGCGGCTGGCTCGAGACCATGATCATGCGCCTGATGGACATCATCCTCGCCCTGCCGAGCCTGCTGCTCGCGATCGTGATCGTGGCGATCCTCGGTCCCGGGCTGATCAACGCCATGATCGCGGTCGCGGTCACCTATCTGCCCCACTACACCCGGCTGACCCGCGGCTCGGTGATCGCCGAGCGGACCAAGGACTACGTGGTCGCGAGCAGGGTCGCCGGCGCGGGCCGGCTGCGCCTGATGGTCTCGACCATCCTGCCGAACTGCCTGGCCCCGCTGATCGTCCAGGCGACGCTCGGCTTCTCGAATGCGATCCTGGACGCCGCCGCGCTCGGCTTCCTCGGCCTTGGCGCGCAGCCGCCGACCCCGGAATGGGGCACCATGCTCGCCGATGCCCGCGAGTTCGTGCTGCGTGCGTGGTGGGTGGTGACCTTCCCGGGCCTCGCGATCCTGATCACCGTGCTCGCCTTCAATCTGATGGGCGACGGCCTGCGCGACGCGCTCGATCCCAAGATGAAGCGCAGCTGAAGCGGCGATGCGGGCGGGGACATCGGGCGGCCGCCGCGCGCCCTCTGGCGAAGCGTTTTCGGCGCCATCCTTCTGCGCCGGTCGATTTATGGCGGTCCGATGTCGTCGCGGCGATCCAAGGCCCGCCCCTCGGCGCGAGTGAGGCACGGGTGACCCCGTGACGACCGACCAAAACCGGATGCGCTATCGACGGATCGCGCCCCTCTACGATCTTTTGGATCTGCCGTTCGAATACTTCCGCTACCGACCGCTTCGGCGGATGCTGTTCGCGGGACTGTCCGGCCGCATCCTCGATGCGGGGGTCGGCACCGGCCGCAACATCCCGTTCTATCCGCCCGGTGCCGAGGTCACGGCGATCGATGGCAGCCGCGAGATGCTCGCGCGCGCGGAACGCCGCCGCGCCCGCCTTGGGGCCAGGGTGGAACTGCTCGAGCGCGATGTGCTTGCCACGGGGTTTGCGGACAGCTCATTCGATGCCGTGGTGGCGACCTTCCTGTTTTGCGTGCTGCCGGAGCAGGATCAGATGCCGGCGCTGCGCGAGCTTGCGCGAATATGCAAGGCCGGCGGCGAGATCCGACTGCTGGAGTATACGCGACCGCGATCGCCGTTCCGCCGTGGGCTCACCCGCGCCTGGGAGCCGTGGGTGCGCTGGGCGTACGGCGCGAGCTTCGATCGTGACGTCGCGCGGCATGTCCCCGCCGCCGGGCTCGAGCTCGAGCAGGCTCGGTTCGTCGTCGATGAGCTGATCCAGTACGTAGTGGCGCGGCCGCGCGTCTGAGCGGCAGGCGACGATCAGGCAGTTCGAGCATCCACACGACGCGCCCGATCCCAAAATGAAGCGCAGCTGAGGCCCCGATGCGCGCGAGTCGGGGCGGCCGCGGCCCCCCCGACCGGTCCACTGACCTGAGCTCAGCCGCCGATTGCGCCGCCGTCGTCCTTGGTGATCGCGACCACCGACGGCCGCGGCGGCACCCCGTCCTTGAAGTCCGGCCAGCGGGTCGAAGGTGTTTCGAAGGTCGAGTCCTCGGCCTCGCCCGGATGCTGCGGGGCGACGAACAGGGTCTTGCCGTCGGGCGTGAACTCCGGCCCGCACATCTCGGCATCCTTCGGGCAGGCGTAGAAGAACTTGAGCAGCGCGCGCCCGTCGCCCGAGACGTCGCACGCGTAGATCCCGTCCGGGATCGCAGTCTTGCGCTGGTTCGAGCCCTGATCAGTCGCGATCCAAAGCCGCCCCTGAGCGTCGATTGCGCAGTTGTCGGGTGAGGAAATCCAGGCCTGGGTTTCGGGATGGTACTTCGCCCCCGAGCCCTCCTTCTTGGGATCGCCCGCGAGCAGCAGCAGGTCCCAGCCGAACTCGGTGGCGGCGTGGTCGGCATCCTTACCAGCGCCGCCCGGCGGGATCAGCTCGAGCACTTGGCCGTGCTCGTTCTCCGCCCGCGGGTTGGGCCCGTCGACCTGATCGGCCTTGCGCTTGGAATTGTTGGTGAGGTTGACGTAGACGCGTCCGTTCACCGGGTTCGGCTCGACGTCCTCGGGCCGGTCCATGGGGGTCGCGCCGACCCGGTCGGCTGCGAGCCGGGTCCCGATGAGCACGTCCGCCTGGCTGGCAAAGCCGTTCGCCGCGGTCAGGGGACCCTCGCCCTGGATCAGCGGCAGCCAGATGAGCTTATTCTCGTCGAACTTGGCGACGTAAAGGGTGCCGTCATCGAGCAGTGCGCTGTTGGCGACGCCGGCGGCCGGGTCGTAGGTACCGCTGGAGACGTATTTGTACAGATAGTCGAAGCGCTCGTCATCGCCGCTGTACAGCACCAGCCGGCCGTCCTTGTTGATCAGGCTGGTCGCGCCCTCGTGCTTGAAGCGGCCGAGCGCGGTGTGCTTCTTCGGCATGACCGCCGGATCGTAGGGATCGTACTCGACGATCCAACCGAAGCGGTTCGGCTCTTTCGGCTCCTTGGCGACGTCGAAGCGCTCGACCGTCCGGTGCCAGGGGTACTCCGCCTTTCCTGTGATCCCGTAGCGCTCGTAGTTGGCCGCCTCCGGCGAACGATCGGGCAGTGCGCCGCCGAAATACTGGTGGAAATTCTCCTCCGCCATCAGCACTGTGCCCCAGGGGGTCTTGCCTCCGGCGCAGTTGTTGAGGGTACCCAGCACCCTGGTGCCGGTCGGATCGGCATTCGTCTTGAGGCGGTCGTGGCCGGCCGCCGGCCCGACGATCTCCATCTCCGTCGCGAGCGTGATCCGGCGCGCGTACTGGCTGCCCGGGACCACGGTCCAGGCGTTGTCCTGCTTCTGGATCTCGATCGTGGTGCCGCCGTGCGCCATCAGCTC
>JBKPNX010000272.1:0-4579 GCA_046732855.1 Pseudomonadota bacterium | reverse complement strand
CGCATCGCCTTGAGCTCTTCAGCCGTGTAGCTTCTGATAAATTCGTCTTTCCGCATCGCGTGCGCTCCTCATCGAGATGATCCGGCGGTGGCCGTCCCGGAGCGTGTAGACGACCGTCGCCCACCTGCCGGACACCTTGCCAACCGCCAGGAAGCGCTTCTCCGGCCGGCCGCGCCTGGACGGGACGATGACATGCGGCTCCTCGAACAGCTCATAGGCCCGCAGGAAGTCGAAGCCGTGCTTCGCGATATTGCTAAGCCGCTTGCGTTCGTCCCATTGGAACGCCATGACCTGCCATGGTCACAGATTGTGTACACCTGTCAAGCAGGTGATTGGCGCAGGAGCAGGATGTCAGGGCAGGCGAAGGGTGTCAGCCGCACAAGGGGAGAAGGCTGGAAAAGGCCCGACCTCGGCGGGCCCTCGACCCCATCGGTGATCTGATTCCGATCGTGACGGTCCTCACCGTGCTCCAGTTCCGCCACGTCGAACGCCGCGTGCAATATTAGCCGCCATGAATTTGAGCATCAGAACCACTGCTCCAGCCAACCCCTATCCGAACTGCAATTCGCTCCCCGCCTCTCACCACCGCCTGGGTTCTTTTCTGTTACGCATTATGAGGCCATACAAATCTACTTTTGGTTGAAGATATCCATCGGTTGCGATAGGCTCTCGCGCGATAGCTCCGATACCAGGCGGTATTCGCGAGTTGGGAGTTGACGATGCGAACGCCCTTACTGATCTGCACGGCGGCTCTGATCGTGACTGGCTGCCAATCGCCAGAGGAGAAGGTCATTGCCCGGGTCCAAAAGTGGTCCGCCGCATGCGGGCATCCCGTAGACGAGAACGGCATGGTCAGTGTCACTGAGGACGAAAGCCGTGCCTTGGGCAAGTGTATCCATCGCCTCGAACGATCCTACCAAGCCGAGCGCAGCCAGAACATGGCGGAGAGCGCGGCGCTGCTAGGGCTCGGCTCGGCCATGATGGCAAGTCCTTCACCGGTGGCGACGCCCGCGCCTACTCCCAGATCATCGATGAACTGCACCACCATGTCGCCGACCCCGGGTATGGTTACCACGAGGTGCTACTGATCCATCCCGCCACTGAGGGGCCAAGGCCGTGAGTACCGACTCGGGACCGATATTCTTGCTCGGTGCGGGATTCAATGCCGACGTGAAAGCCGAGAGCCACTCCATTGATGGCGTCGCCTATCCTCTTGCCGGCGACCTCGCTCGCATCTGCTTTCCTTCCCTTACCGAGGTGCAGTCCGTTGAGGATCTGTTCAACGACGCTCAGAAGAACGATAATCGCGAGCCTATCCGTCGCCTCGCCGACTGCCTTATGAAGGCGGACTACGATTTCGTGGACCGAATCCTGCCTGGGGCAAAGCGTAATTGCTATTCAAGGTTCTTCGAGCGCTTTGCAGGATCGCAGTACCTGACGTTCAACTACGACTCGCTCCCCGAACTCTTTCTCTTTCATCAGAACCTATGGTACCCACACGATGGGTACGGTGTACCAGTCGACTGTGAGATATACCCCACGGATGCTCACCTAAAAAATCGATCTTCAACTTCCCTCGTGCTCCACCTCCACGGAAGTCTCTGTTTGTACGCTTCGCATTATAGGTTCGAAGAGGTTCCAGGTGAGAAGCTTGCATCGCTCAAGGAACGGGGACAACCACAATTTCGCTTTGATCCCGACAAGATTACACGACTCTTCCGCCCCTATCAACGGGTACTTCCGAACCATGATTGGGATCTGCCTGAAAGCAGGGTGCTTGCCCCCGTTCCGGACAAGGCCCAGGGGCTCAAGGGAGAGTTCATAACCGAGGTTTATGAACGCGCTGACCAACTTCTCCGCTCTTCCGCCATTCCGCTTGTCGCGATAGGCTACAGCTTCAACCCTCATGATCGTGCCTCGTATAATCCACTCTTTACCTCGCTCGAGTCCGGTAGTTCGTCGGTGCTTCTCATTTCTCCAGATGCCATGCGTATGCAAGGGAGGCTTTCGCGCGAGTTCCCTGGAGTCGACTTTAAGCCGCTCGAGCATACGCTGAGGTCATGGGTCCAGGCCGACTTCCCCGGGCTCCAGTAACCCGACTTGTTACCCCATGGCCCTTCTTGGTCATGAGTTGCTGTCTACCGCCGTCACGGTTGGCTCAAGAAAGGGGCGGCTCGGGGGCGGGGCTCAGCCCTCGACCGCGTGGTCGGCGAGGACGGCGCGGTCGAACACGATGCCGTGGCCGGGTCGGTCGGGCGGGGTGAACCAGCCGTCCTCGATGCGGATCGGCTCGGATAGCGCGCCGAGGTCGGTGAAGGAGCCACCGTCGATGTTCTCGAGGATATGGCCGTGCGTCAGGCAGCAGAGCAGCTGGCCGGAGAGCTCCATCGCGTAGTGAGGGGCGAGCGGGGTGCCAAAGGCGCGCGCGAGCGCCGCGATCTCGAGGTAGGGCGTGATGCCGCCGACCCGGACCACGTCCGCCTGGACGAAGTCGCACCCACCGCGCGCGAGGAACTGGGCGAACTGCTGGAGCGTGTAGACGTTCTCGCCCAGCGCGATCGGGGTACGGATCAGCGGCCGCAGGCGGGCGTGGCCGTCGACGTCGTCGGCGAGCAGCGGCTCCTCGATCCAATAGGGCGATAGCGGCGTCAGCGCGTCGATCGCGCGCGCGGCGCGGCCGATGTCCCAGCCCTGGTTGGCGTCGATCATCACCGGGAGGCGGCCGGCGACCTCCCGGACCTTGCTCAGGCGCTCGACGTCCTCCTCGAACTCCGGTTTGCCGACCTTGATCTTGAACGCCTTGAAGCCGGCCGCGCGCCAGCCGCGCACCTGCTCGATAAGCTGGCTTTCGGTCTTGTTCAGATTGATCCCGCTCGCGTAGGCGAGGACGCGCGCGCGCACCGGGCCGAGCAGCGCCACCAGCGACCGGCCGACCTCCTTCGCGGCGAGGTCCCAGAGCGCGATGTCGAGCGCCGCGAGCGCGGTCGTGGTGACCCCGCCGCCGCCCATGTTGTGCAGATGATGCCAGCATTGGTGCCAGAGACCGCGCGGCGCCGCCGCCTTGCCGATCACGAAGGGCGCGATGTCGTGGTCGAGCATCGCCTTGAGCGTCCGGCCGCCGACGCCGCCGGTGTAGGCAAAGCCCGTACCGACCAGCCCGGTCTCCGTGGTCACGTCGGTGACCACGAGCTCGATGTGGGTCACGTCCTGGATCGCGTCCTGCCAGGCGCTCGGCAGCGGCAGCCGCGCGAGTGTGGTCTCGACCGCCTCGATCCGCATCGTTTCTCCCTCCGTCGGTGCCCGCCGCGCCCGATCAGAAAATCCGAATCCGCCGCGAACGCAAGCCGTCCCTGGCCCGGCCATGACCAACGCCAGGAGGTCGCGCCCGATGCCCAGGATAAGTCGGGCTCGACTTGTCGCTACCGCATCGCCCCGGCAGCGCGCCATAGGACTGCCGTTCGAACAGGCCTTGATCCCGCGCGCGATCTCGGGTTCGCTCGGGCGCGCTCGAAACTTAGGGAATTCTCACCATGCCGGAACTCAAAGCCGCGATCGTGCCGGTGACCCCGTTCCAGCAGAACTGCACGATTCTGTGGGAGGAGCCGGGAAAGCGCGCGGTGGTGATCGACCCGGGCGGCGAGATCCCGCGCGTCCTGGAGGCGATCGCGGAGCTCGGCGTGCGGGTCGAGCGCATTCTTCTGACCCACGGCCACATCGACCATGCCGGCGGCGCCGCGGCATTGAAGGAGGCGCTCGAGCAGGGCGCGGCCGCGAGCGGCGAGAGCAGCGCCGTGGTCCATCCCGAGGGGGCCGACGACAGTCCGGCGGCCGATCGTGTAGGGTCCGCGACGGTGCCGATCGAAGGGCCGGATCAGCGCGACCGCTTCCTTCTGCAGGGTCTCGAGACGCAGGCGCCGACGTTCGGCATGCGCGGCGTGCGCAACGTCCTGCCCGACCGCTGGCTCCGCGAGGGCGACGAGGTCAGGGTCGGTGAGCAGGCGTTCGAGGTCCTCCACTGCCCCGGTCACACGCCGGGCCACGTCGTGTTCGTCAACCGGGCCGCGCGCTTTGCCATCGTTGGCGACGTGCTGTTCGCGGGCTCGGTCGGCCGCACCGACTTTCCCTATGGCGATCACGCCGCTCTGATCACCGCTATCCGCAACAAGCTGCTGCCGCTCGGCGACGATGTCTCGTTCATCTGCGGCCACGGGCCGGGCTCGACCATCGGCGCCGAGCGCCGCACCAATCCGTTCGTGCGCGGCTGAACGCGCGGGAATCCCACGCCGCTTTCGCTGTGACGGCTAGGCAAGCAGGAGCCGCTCGCGGGCGCGCCCGCGTCAAAGACCGGCGGCGGCGAGCGCCGCGCGCGCGGCCGCGCTGTCCCGATCCATCTGGAGCTTGAGGGCGTCCGCCGTTGCGAACGTCTCCTCGGCGCGCAGGCGCTCGATGAACGCGCAGCAGACCCGGCGCCCGTACAGATCGAGCTTGCGGTCGAACACATGGATCTCGAGGACGCGCGCGCCGCCGCCGAAGGTCGGGCGCACCCCCACGCTCGCCACCGCATCGTGCCAGACCGCCT
>JBKPNX010000271.1:0-5806 GCA_046732855.1 Pseudomonadota bacterium | reverse complement strand
ATGCGGTGCACCGCGCCGATGAACGCGCCCTGGCCGCCGCCGACCATGCCGAGGCGCAGCCGGCGCCCGAGCCTGCCGTCGCCCTTGCCTTCGATCGCCATGCCGCCCTCCCTCAGCCGATGCCGAGCATGCGCCGGTTGGCTGCCTGGTCGGCGCCCTGGCCGATGAAGTCCTCGAAAGAGGTCTCGGTCACCCGGATGATGTGCGCGGCGATGAACTCGGCCCCCTCGCGCGCGCCGTCCTCGGGGTGCTTCAGGCAGCACTCCCATTCCAGCACCGCCCAGCTGGCGTAATCGTAGCCGGCGAGCTTGGAGAAGATGGCGCCGAAGTCGACCTGGCCGTCGCCGAGCGAGCGGAAGCGGCCGGCGCGGTTCAGCCAGGGCTGGAAGCCCGAGTACACCCCCTGCTTGGGGCTCGGGTTGAACTCCGCGTCTTTGACGTGAAACGCCTTGATCCGCTCATGGTAGACATCGATGAAGCCGAGGTAGTCGAGCTGCTGCAGGACGAAGTGGCTGGGGTCGTAATTGATGCAGCAGCGCGGATGGTCGCCGACGCGCTCGAGGAACATCTCGAAGCTGGCACCGTCGATCAGGTCCTCGCCCGGGTGGATCTCGTAGCAGACGTCGACGCCCTGCTCGTCGAAGGCATCAAGGATCGGTCGCCAGCGCTTCGCCAGTTCGTCGAACGCGGTCTCGATCAGCCCCGCCGGGCGCGGCGGCCAGGGGTAGACGTAGGGCCAGGCGAGCGCGCCCGAGAAGGTAACGTGGGCATCGAGGCCGAGGCGGCGCGAGGCCTCGGCGGCATGACGCATCTGCTGCACCGCCCACTCCTGGCGCGCCTTCGGATTGCCGCGCACCTCGGGCGCGGCGAACGCGTCGAAGCCAGCGTCGTACGCGGGATGGACCGCGACCAGCTGGCCTTGCAGATGGGTCGACAGTTCGGTCAGCGCGACACCGGCATCGGCGAGCGTGCCCTTGACCTCGTCGCAGTAGGCATCGCTCTCAGCGGCGCGCTTCAGGTCGAACAGACGGCCATCCCAGCTCGGGATCTGCACGCCCTCGTAGCCGAGCTCCGCCGCCCACCTGGCGATGTCGGCGAGCGAATTGAACGGCGCCTGATCGCCCGCGAACTGAGCGAGAAAGATCGCCGGCCCCTTGATCGTTTTCATGCGCGCCTCCCGGTCGTGACGTGCGGTCCCTGGACGCACTCTAGGGGAGTTGGCGGCGCGACGGAACCGGTCTGCCGACGTTTGTCGCTGACCGGCTGGCCCCCCTGCCTCGGTCCGGCTCTAAATCAGGCGCCGCCCCTCACCCAAATGAGCGTGGCGCGACGGGCACCTGTTCCGCATGATCGTCGCGCGGCGGACACCCATTGCGGACGAGAGCCGGCCGGCGGGTCCGTTCCGGGCGAAGTCTCCCCCGTTCACTCCGGGACGAGGTTCAGGCGCTCGACCCGCTGCCAGCTGCGTTCCGCGGCCGAGGCCTGGGCGGCGGCGACGACCTCGGCCGCGCGCAGACCGTCCAGAAAATCGGGCGTCGCGGCCTCGCCCTCGGCGATCGCGCGCAGCAGATCGCGCACCGCGATGATGAAACCGTCGCCGAAGCCTAGCGCCATGCCGGGCACCGGCCAGAACAGCTCCGCGCCCGGGTGCGCCGGGCCGACCGGGATCGCGCGAAAGCCGCTTTCGGCGGCCGGATCGCTGGTCTTGTAGAGGCGCACCTCGGTCGGCTCCTCGGACGTGAACTCGATCGAACCTTTGCTGCCGTGCACGGCGAAGCCGATGTCCATCTTGTGACCGCCGGCGAGCCAGCTGGTCTGCAACGTGCCAGTGCCGCCGCCCTCGAACTCGACCAGCATGTCGGTGATCTCGTCGACGTCGACCGGGGCGGTCTCGCCGGGGCGGCCGGCGAGCGGGCGGCGCGTGAAATGGGTGCGCGAGGCGGCGCACACCGCGCCGATCTCGCCGACCAGATAGCGCGCCATGTCGATCACGTGGCTGCCGATGTCGGTGCCGCTGCCCCCGCCGGCGACCGCCTTGCTCAGCCGCCAGGTGACCGGCAGGTCCGGGTCGAGGCCGTAGTCGTGGAAGAAATGGCCGCGGTAATGGACGATCTCGCCGAGGCCGCCGGCCGCGATCACCTGGCGGGCGAAGGCGGCTGCCGGCCATTTGCGATAGACGAAGCCGACCTGGTGCACCCGCCCGCTCCGCGCCGCGGCCCGGGCCATCGCGCGCGCGCCATCCAGCGTGTTGGACAAGGGCTTCTCGCACAGTACGTGCTTGCCGTGGGCGAGCGCGTCGATGCCGATCTCGGCGTGGCTGTCGTTCGGGGTGAGGACGAACACGAGGTCGACGTCGTCGGCGCGGGTCACCGCCCGCCAGTCGTCGCTCAGCTCCTCCCAGCCCCACGCCTGCGCGGCGCTCTCGCCGAGCCGGCGCGAGACGTCGGCGAGGCGCCGCCGCCGGATCTCGGGCGCGGCGGGCCAAGCGAGCCCGTAGACGGCGCTGAGCGCCAGAGAATAGGTCCGGGCCATGAACCCGCCGCCCACCATGCCCACGCCGATCGCCGCCAACGTCGCCTCTCCCGTCCGGTCCGCAAATGCGCGGCGCCAGGACTAGCCGATCGGCGCTCCTCGCGCGAGTCGCAGCGCGCCGGGAGCTTGACCGCGCGTCGGATTTGCCATCGAACGATGCCGGAGGACCGCGCCGCAACGGAGGGAGACGATCATGTCCGCGAGCCGCCGCGACTGCCGGGTTACCAAGATCGAGACCCATCTGGTCGGCACCCGCTGGTGCAACTGGGTGTTTGCCCGGGTATTCACCGACGACGGCATTGCGGGCGTCGGCGAGGGCACCTGCGAATGGCAGGCGACGGCGGTCGAGGCGGCGATCCATCAGCTGGCCGAGCGCCATGTCATCGGGCAGTCGGCGTTCGCGATCGAGCGATTATGGCAGGCCATGTTCCGCAACGAGTTCGCGCGCGGCGGGCCGATCCTGAACAGCGCGATGGGAGCCATCGAGATCGCGCTGTGGGACATTGTCGGCAAGGCGCTGGACCGGCCCGTGCACGAGCTATTGGGCGGCCGCGTGCGCGAGCGACTGCCGGCCTACGCCAACGCCTGGTACGGCGCCGGCGCGACCGCGGCCGAGATCGGCGAAGCGGCGCGCGCGGTCAGGGACAAGGGCTACCGCGGGCTCAAGCTGGATCCGTTCGAGAGCTCCGGCCGCGACCCGGATTACCGCCTGATCCGCCAGGCGGTCGAGCGGGTCGCCGCGGTGCGCGACGCGATCGGTCCGGAGATGGAGATGCTGATCGACTGTCACGGCCGGTTCAGCCCGGCGTCAGCGATCGCGATCGCTGAAGTGCTCGAGCCGTACCGCCTCTACTGGCTCGAGGAACCGTGCGATCCCGAGAACGTCGAGGCATTGGCCAAGATCGGTCGCAGCATCAAGACGCGGCTTGCGACCGGCGAGCGCTGCTACACGAAGCATCATCTGCCGGCGCTGCTGCGGGACTGCGAGGTCGGCGTGCTGCAGCCCGACATCATGCACGTCGGCGGCATCCTCGAGGCGAAGAAGATCGCGGCGATCGCGGACGCGAGCTACATCCCGGTCTCGTACCACAACCCGTTCGGGCCGGTCGCGACCGCGGCCGCGCTCCAGCTGGATGCCTGCACGACCAACTTCATCATGCAGGAATCGTTCAGCGAGTTCAGCGAGCCCTGGCGCTTCGACCTCTTGGAGCAGGCGCCCCGGCCGGTGAATGGCCAGTACGAGATCCCGACCGGCCCCGGCCTCGGCGTGGGCGAGTTCCAGGTCGAGGTCGCGAAGGCGCATCCGTTCGACCCTGCCGCCTTTCTGCCCATGTGGAGCGACGAATGGCGCAAGCGCTTTTAGCTGTGCTCAAGACGGCAGGTTGACCGCATCGTTGCCGGTCCCGCCCATTGGGAGCATACTCATCCAGTGATATGAGCAGGGGGGCACAATGTGCATTGAGGCGTTGGGTCGCGTCACTATGCTCGCGAGGACAGCCGCTCGGCGCGAGGGCCACGGACCTCCTGATGTCGTAGGAAGGTTGGTACCCCGAAGTCGACGAGGCGTCCCGGAGATGATTGCTGCCTTAGAGCTAGTCCGGCAACAAGGTCGAACGCGTGCCGATTGGACACGCGCTAATTGCCCGAGGTCGAAGCGGCACTCGAAGCCGGCGAGCCGCCCGATTTAGTATCGGGGTTCGGCGGAACCGTCTACCATGCCGACTGGGGTGGCTCTGCCTGCTTGATCTGAGGATTGCACGCGGCCACTTCGCGGACCATTCGATTATTGTGACTACTCCATATGTCGGAAACCCCGGACGAATCCGCGACAATAGAAGCGCCGGTGCGGGTGATGGTGCTTGCCGACGTCCGCCTGTATCGGGAAGGTCTCGCGCGCCTGCTGGCGGCCGACAGCCGTGTGCGGCTGGCGGGTGCCGGGCCGGTCGAGGGCGATACCCTTGGACACGTTCTTGCCCTGCGGCCCGACGTCGTGCTGCTCGAGGCTTCCGTCGCGTGCCAGACGACCAAAGTTCGGGATCTTGCGTGGCAGGCACCCGGGATCAACGTCGTTGCCTATGGTGTGCAGAACGACGAAGAACAGGCGTTGCGCTGCGCCGAGGCTGGTGTCGCCGCATTCGTCATGAGCGACGCAACGGCACAGGAGTTGGTCGCCACAATCTTGGGATGCGCCTGCGGTGAATTCCAATGCTCGCCCCGAATGGCGGCCATGCTGGTGCGGCGCGTATCGGCGCTGGCGCAGGGCGTCGTGGAGGATCGCCGCGACGATCATCTGACGCCGCGCGAACGCACTATCGTCGGGCTGATCGATGATGGCCTGTCGAACAAGGAGATCGCCCGGCGCTTGGGCATTGAGCTGTCGACGGTGAAGAACCACGTGCATCGCATCCTTGAGAAACTGCATGCCTCGCGGCGGGCTCAGGCAGCGGCGCATTTTCGGCGGGCCCAGATCCGCCGGTGCCTGCTGCAGCCGGCAGGATCCAGTACCTAGGGTTCAGGCGCACATCGCGCCGCCACAAGGCCTTGGAGTCGGGCATCGCCTCGCCCGTGCCGCGCCGCCGGGCCGCATTGCGCCGACGATCCGGACCCACGCCTGCATCCGTTTTGAATTCTTCGATCCATTGGCGCCCGGGTGCGCGCCGCAAATACTCGCGCAATGCCAGAAGACGGCAACAGCGAAGCCGAGGGGATTAGGGCCGTGATGGCCAACATGCCGCGTCTGCTGGCGGACATGGTGCGCAGCACGGTGGAAGGGGAGCGCAGCATGACGATCGTGGCGGAGATCGCATCGCCTGAGTCGCTGGCGGACGCCCTTACCGGACGGGTGGACGTGATCATCACGGCCACCTCCGGCGAGAGTTTGGCGCCGCCCTTCCGCGCCGCCCTTTTCGGTCCACGGGCCATCCCGGTGGTCGCCATCAGCGTCGATGGTTCCACCATCGATGTCTACGGTCGTTCCGTCAGGCGCGGCTACGGTCTGCAAGGCCTGATCGGACTAATCCGGGAAGCGGTCGCCGACTCGCGACCGCGGGTTGGAACCTAGCCATGCCGGAAATCGGATACTGGTCGACCGAACAGGGCAATGTCTCGGCATCCCTGGAGTTCTCGCTCTCGGGCGCGCTGCAGGGTGCCGTTACCGGTGCCTCGACCGGCGCCGTGGCCGGCCCTTATGGCGCGCTGATCGGGGGCATCGCCGGCGCGGCAATTGGCGGCGCCACCGCCGCGACCGCGCCGCCGCCGCGACCACCAGCTGCCC
>JBKPNX010000270.1:0-5928 GCA_046732855.1 Pseudomonadota bacterium | reverse complement strand
GGCGTTGCCGCGGGCCGCGCTCTTTGAGATCCATTTTTTCTTCCTCGCTCCGCGGTGTCCAAAGACCCGCATTCCTCAAATTGGGTCGCGCCAAAGAGAAACCAAGAGGCAATTGTCGCAAGAGATATATCACCTGCGTCGAGCCTCGTCAGCAGTGGCCCAGACGCATCGCTACCGCATGTGGCGCCTTGGCCGGAGCGCGCCAGGCGGCCATACTCCCGGCGCGCGCCCTGCGCAACGCTGCGGGAGGCCCCATGTCGTCACCGACCACCTACGAGCTGTTCGCGATCAAGTACGCCGCGATCGACCGCCCGGCGCCGGAGAACTTCGTCTTTCGCGACGTTCACGACGGCCCGATGCCGCTCGACTTCTTCCTGTGGGTGGCGAAGTCGCCCGAGCGGACCTTCGTGATCGACACCGGCTTCAGCGAGGAGACCGGCGCGCGGCGCAACCGCACGGTCATTCGCAACCCGCGCGAGGGTCTGGCCGCGCTCGACATCGACGCCGCGCAGATCGACGACGTGATCATCACCCACATGCACCACGACCACGTCGGCAATTTCGAAATCTTCCCGCGCGCCCGCTTCCATCTGCAGGACCGCGAGATGGCGTACGCCACCGGGCGCTACATGTGCCACGCGCGCCTGCGCATGCCGTTCGACATCGAGAACGTCACCGGCATGGTGCGCGAGGTGCATCGCGGGCGCGTTGCGTTCCACGACGGCGACGACGAGCTCGCCTCCGGCATCAGCCTGCATCTGGTCGGCGGCCACAGCGCCGGCCTGCAGTTCGTGCGCGTGCACACGAAACGCGGCTGGGTCGTGGTCGCCTCGGACGCGATCCATTTCTATGCCAATGTCGAGACCGGCAATCCGTTTCCAATCGTTTTCAACATCGGCGACATGATGGAAGGCTGGGCCCGCTGCCGTCGGCTCGCCGCCAGCGCCGACCATGTGGTGCCCGGCCACGACCCGCTGGTGCGCGCGCGCTATCCGGCGCCCGCCCCGGAGCTGGAGGGCATCGCGGTGCGCCTCGATGTAATGCCGGTCGCGTAGGCTCGCCCGGCACGGGCGCCTCCGGCACGCGCCTGGACGCAGGCGTGCTCACGACCAGCCCGATCCACTCAGGCCGGCTTCACTCGCCGCTGATCAGGGACTGCTCGCCGCGCTGGAGCAGCAGCGGAATGACGAGGTCCTCCTCGTCGTGGAGGTGGCGGATCAGCGCGCGCCCGAGGGCGATTTGGGCGTCATGAAAGCGGGTCAAGTCGGAGCGAAACGCCTCGGAACTCGAGAACTTGCTCGCGAGCACCGCCTTGGCGCGCTCAGCCAACACTGCAATCTTGGCGTGCAGCGCGGCGTGGTCCTTCTCGAGCAGCTCGAAACCCGGCGCAAGGCGTGGCTCCGCGCGCCGGAACAGCGGAAAATAGTGATGGTCCTCGACCTGATGATGCTGTTCGAGCTGCCACAGCGACCAGCCCAGGTGACGGCTGAGCCAGGGCCTGAACGTCGCGGCCTCGACGCGTTGCTCCAGCGCGTTTTGGACGCCGCTCCGGATGGCCTCGTCGAGCTGTCGAAACAGGTCGTGACGCTGCAGCCAGAAGCGCGCCAGCTCGCCGAGATTGGGTTCGCTCGCCCAGGTCTCGCGCGGATGGCGTTGCGCCAGAGCCTCGAACTCCTCGCGCCAGACGGCTCGCCCGCCCGCCATGCCCTCCACTCGATCGCCCGCCCGATCAGACCGCACCCGGCTCTACGACGACGGCCCGGGCGTCGTCCAGCCGCAGGCGGGGTGCGAACCGGATCAGCCGACGTGCTCGCCCAGGAAAGCGAGGGTGCGCTCGCGCGCCAAGCGCGCGCTTTCGGCATGATACGAAGCGCGCTGGTCGCAGTTGAAGCCATGGCCGGCCGGGTAGATGTGCACCGGGAGCTCGGGATGCGCGGCATTCAGCCTTTCTACGCCGTCGAGCGGGATGGCGTGGTCCTGCTCGCCAAAGTGGAGCAGCACCGGGCAGTTCGGCTGCTCATCCGCGAGGTCCGGCACGCCGCCGCCGTAGTAGCTGACCGCCGCGGCGAACGTGTGCGAGCGGGTCGCGGCGACCCACGCTACCGTCCCGCCCCAGCAATAGCCGACCACGCCGACACGGCCCACTGTGGCGACCTCCCTGGCCGCGCCCTCGACGTCGGCGAGCGCCTGATCGAGCGGCACCTTCTCGCGGATCGCCCGCCCCGCCGCGATGTCGTCCGGCTGGTAACCGAGCTCGATGCCGCGCTCGACCCGGTCGAACAGCGCAGGCGCCACGGCGACGTAGCCTTGCGCCGCATAGTCGTCGCACACCGCGCGGATGTGGCTGTTGACCCCGAAGATCTCCTGCACGATCACGAGCGCACCGCGCGGCGCCCCGGCGGGATCCGCGCGGTAGATGCCGAAGCCATGCCCATCGGCGGCCGTGCCCTGAACCGTCCTGCCCAATGCTCCCTCCTGCTGCTTTCGGCGCCGGCGCTCGGGTGGCCTCCGCCGTCGGATGCAGGCTGCGCCGCGGCCGACCGAAGGTCAACCGGGACGCTCCCCCGGCGCTGCGACCCCCGGCGCGCTCTCGGTCCGATCCGGGCGGCGCTCTTTCCGCGTCGTCACGCGCGGCCCGAGGCGCGGGCCTGGCGCCAGAGGCCGATCAGCCAGATCACGGCCCTGCGGAACCGCGCAGGGTCGTGGCATGACGCGCCCACTCCGGTCCTAGTCTTCCGCCCACATGCGCAGCAGATTGGTCCGCGTCTTCGCCAGCAGGTCGAACAGCGGGGACTTGCCGGCCGCCTCGTGCACGCTGCGCAGCGCCGTCTCGAGGTCGAACAGCACCTCCCGCTGGGCGGCGTCGCGCACGAAGCTGCGCACCCAGCCGACCGCAGCGAGGCGCACTCCCGCAGTGACCGGCTCGACCCGATGCAGCGTGGTTGAGGGATAGAGGATCAGCTCGCCCGCGGGCAGCTTGACCTCGCGCTCGCCATAGGCGTCGTCCATGACCAAAGCGCCGCCCTCGTAGCTCTCCGGGTCGGACAGAAAGAGCGTGAAGGAGAGATCGGTGCGCACGCCGCCCATGAGCGCGTCGTCGACATGCGTGCCGTAAGTCATGCCGGGCTCGTAGCGGCTGATCAGGAGCCGGACGATACCTTTCGGGCGCGCGGCGGCAATGAACACCTCATGGCTGAGCAGGGCCGCCTGGATCTGCGCGAGCGCGCGGTCGACCACACCGCCGCGCCGGGCCTGCAGATTGCGCTTGACCTGGCGCGCGTGCCAGCCGGCGGTCCGCCGGCCATCGACGAACAGCGCAGGGTCGGCGAGCGCCTGCTGGAGCGCGGCAAGCGTTGGCGCATCGAACAGATTCCCGATGCGGATCAACTTCGGCGCGTGCCAATCGGCCGCTGCAGACCGGTCCGGCCAAGCTCGCGCCGGATCGAGCCGCAACGGACGCTCATTTGAGGTGCAGCGCCGCGATCTCGATGCGTGCCGCGGCGCCGTACAGCTGCGACGGGTCGCCCTCGACGCTGGCCGGCGGAACGAGGCTCGGCCACAGCAACGCGACGCCGTCGAGCTGCTCCTTGGACGAGGCGACGGCCTTCGCCGCCGCTGCAGCCTGCTCCACATCGATGCCGTCGAGCATGGCTTGCGCCATCCGCACGAAGCCGAGGGCGTCCTGGTACTCGACCGCGTTCACGATCTTACCGTCGTCATCGAGCGCCTCGGCGTACTCGTCGGCCGCGGTGCGCACGAGATTGACAATCACGTGGAACCGGTTTGCCAGGTCGGCCCGCGCCGCCTCGGGCACGGCCCCCTCGGCGGCGCTCACGCCCTCGATCACCTCGCGGTAGGCGGCCTCGACCTGGTCGACCGGGGCGCCCTTCTCCACCAGATGCTCGAGCTCCTCCAGCTGCTCCTCAAAGGCGGCCGCGCCGCGCGTCTGGAGGGCCGGCTCCAGCGCCTCGTACAGCTCCTTCGCGGGATGTTCCATGTGCGGCTCGGCCGCGGCGCGCTCGCCCTGACGATACAGGTCCATGCCGACGTCGAGGTGGCCGCGCACGAGCCCGAGCTGGGTCAGATAGGCGACGTCATCCGCGGCGAGGTTTGCCGCCGCGCCGTTTTCGCCACCTTCGCCGCCCTGGCCGCGTTCGCCGCCTTCACCACCTTCGTGGCTGTGCTGGGCGAGCTGCATGGGCGATGCGGCGCCGGATGCCGGTTTGCCGGTCTTGTCGAGGACGCCGGCATGGAGCGCGGACGGCGTCAGCGACAGCGCGGCGCCGGCCAGCATCACGGTACCGAGCCCGGTCCACACCTTGACCCTGACGCTGGCCTCGGTCTCTCCACGGCGGCTTGGCTTGGTCATCGTTCGGTCCTCGTTGAAGCGGATCGCATCCATCTCCCGCTCCGCACCCTGGCGGAGGGCGTCCGTCGGTCAAGTCGACCGACGGCTTGTAACAGAGGCTCATCCAGGCGTAAAGGTGGTCTGGCAAATTCTTAATTTGAATTATTCTAGAGAACAGAAATCCAATCGAGAATTATTCCAATTACATCTATTTGCCGAGATGTATTCCACCTCATGACTCGACCAATACTTGCGCGACAGAGCGAGGGGGGCGGTGTCAACGAGAGATGCGCCAGCAACGTCTCCCCGGCTCCAGCTTCGCAGCAGCGCCCTTTTGCCCAGGACGAATTTGGTCGACCTCCGCGCGCCAGGCGTGGGCGCGTGGCCCGGCGATATCTCGCCTTGATGTTACTGCCGTCCTTGCCTGTCCGTCAGGTGCCCAAGCTCTGCGGGCCTCCGCGCCGCGTGCGGAGGGCTGACGCGGGCGGCGCGATCGCGTAAAGGGCGGACCTGAATCGCTTCAGCCAGACGGAGTGAGCGGAGACATGACCCAGGTCGGCGGCATCGCTGGCGAGCAGCTGCGCGCGTTCATCGAGCGAATCGAGCGCCTCGAGGACGAGAAGAAGGACGTGCAGGAGCAGATCAAGGAAGTGTTCTCCGAAGCCAAGGGCGTCGGCTTCGACACCAGGATCATGCGCCAGTTGCTGCGGCTGCGCCGGCTGCGTGACGCCGACCGATCCGAGCAGGAGGAGCTGCTCGAGATCTACAAGACGGCGATCGGCATGCGTTGAGCGGGCCGGGACACCGGCTGTCTCTCGTGCAGCCCGGCTCATCTCCCTCGGACGGCGCCGGGACTAAACCTCACGGCCCCTCTGCGGCCATATCCGCCAAGCAGCGGGCGAGGGCTTCGGTCGCGCGCCCGAACGCCGGATAGGTCAATTTGTCCGGGGTGTCCTCGGGCGTGTGGTAGTAGCGGTAGCGGTAGAACGCCGTGTCGGTGACCATGAGCGCAGGATAGCGCTCGCGCCAGAACGACAGATGGTCGCTCCAGGCGATGCCGGGTATCCAGCGGAAGGCGGCGACGTGCTCGAGCGGGAAGTCGGAGTGGCGCCGGAACGTCTTCGCCATGCGGCGCATGACGCCGCCCGAGCGCAAGTCGGACACCAGCCCCAAAAAGTTGCCGCGATCGGGAAAGAAGTAGCGAAACAGCGGCGGGTAGCGCTGCGACCCCTGCTGGTCGAAGTAGCAGCCGAGCGTCTCGAGCGAGACCATCAGGCGGATGTCGTCGCCGCGCTCGCGCGCCGCCTTGGCGTAAACCGCGCTGCCCTGCTGCGCGGTAAAGAACGACGGCGGCTCCTCGTTGACGAACGCCACGAAGCGCACGGTGAGCGCCGGCGTCAGCGCGGCGAAGTGGCGCGAGATCTCAAGCATCGCCGCCACGCCGCTGCCGTTATCGTTGGCGCCGGGACAGCCGCGCACGCTGTCATAGTGGGCGCCGATCACGAGGATCTCGCGGGGCCGGCTGCCGCCCGGACGGACGACTTCGAGGTTGGCGCAGCGCACGCCGTAAGCGTCGTAGT
>JBKPNX010000269.1:0-3327 GCA_046732855.1 Pseudomonadota bacterium | reverse complement strand
GCCGACCTTGCCCGCCGCATCTCCCACCGGGACGTCGGACACGACATCGCCGACCTTGTCCGCTGCATCATCGACGGGAACCGCAGGGATTACGTCACCGACGTTGCCGGCTGCATCCTTGACCTTATCGAACAGGCCCGTGGTGACTCACTCCCCCTGTGGCACGGCTGAGCCCTCGCCGTTTTTCTTGAGCGTTCTCCGGAACTTGAACGCGCCCCGGATCTGCTGCCAGCAGGTTAGTCCTGCCCGGCGGCCGATCAATGTCGTATCAAGCTTCCCTGAAGCCAGCGGCTTAAACCTGAAGTTGGACGGCCTCGGCCGAGATCCCGAATCCAGCGCGCCCCCGGCCGCTTGGTACGGACGACATCCGCTGTTTGACCTGCACGCACCAAGCGCAGCGTGACTCTCTGAACACGAAGGTGGCAAAACGGGGAGAGGCCCTGCTGCGCCGGGACCGTCCCTTGGCCCGCGCATGGCGGTATTCAATCGACCGCGGCGCGCAACAGCGGTAGATTTTGCCCGCCGCCAATTTGCGGCGGCGCAGGCGGAGGGTGCCACGAATGGCCCCGCGCGCGGAACGCAGGCTCGCGGCGATTCTGGCCGCGGACGTGGTCGGCTACAGCCGGCTGGTCGGGCACGACGAAGCCGGCACGGTCGCGCGCCTGAAAGCGCTGCGCAAGGAGCTGATCGAGCCGCTGATCGCGGAGCACCGCGGCCGCATCGTCAAGCTCATGGGCGACGGCGCGCTGGTCGAGTTCGCGAGCGCGGTCGATGCGGTCGAATGCGCGGTCGCCGTGCAGCGTGGCGTGGCCGAGCGCGAGGCCGCCGCGCCCGAGGACCGGCGCATCGCTTTTCGCATCGGGGTCAACATCGGCGACATCATCGTCGAGGACGGCGACATCCTGGGCGACGGCGTGAACATCGCCGCGCGCCTCGAGGCGCTCGCCGAGCCGGGTGAGATCTGCGTCTCGCGCACCGTCCATGACCACGCCAGGGCCAAGGTCGCCTTCGGCTTCGAGTCGATGGGCGAGCACCGGGTCAAGAACATCGCCGAGCCGGTCACGGTCTATCGGGTGATCCCCGAACCCGGGCCGCTGGCCAAGGCGCTCGGCCTGCGGCGTGCCGGCATGCGGCGCTGGCGCCTTGGCGCGCTCGCCGCGGCGGCAGTCGTGCTCCTGGTCGCGGCCGGCGGCCTCGGGTTGTGGCTGCGCTCGGCCGATCGTGAATCGGCATCGCCCGACCAGGCCGCGACGCCGGTGACGGCCGCCACGGCACCCGTCGTTGCTTCGCAGACGCCCTTGGACAAACGCCGCCTGGCGGTGCTGCCGTTCGCGAACATCAGCGCCGATCCCGAGGACGAGTATTTCTCCGACGGCATGACGGAGGAGCTGATCTCGAAACTGTCGCGGCTGCGTGACCTCTCGGTGATCGCGCGCACCTCGGTGATGCAGTACAAGGCGACCGGCAAGGGCGTCGCCGAGATCGGCCGGGAGCTGCAGGTCGGCACGATCCTCGAAGGCAGCGTGCGCAAGGCGGGCGATCGGTTGCGCATCACGGCGCAATTGATCGACGTCGAAAGCCAGGGCCACCTCTGGTCGCAGGACTACGATCGCACGCTCGACGACGTGTTCGCGATTCAGAGCGCCGTTGCCGAGAGCGTTGCCGACGCGCTGGAGGTGACCCTCCCGCCTGCCGAAAGACGGCAGCTCGAGGGGCAGGGAACGCAAAATCTGGAAGCGTACAATCTTTATCTCCGGGGCCTTTATCTGTTTAACACGCAGAGCGCAGAAGGTTTGAAAAACAGCATCACTTACTTTGAAAGAGCGCTGCAACACGATCCAGACTTTGCGCAGGCGCACGCGGGCATCGCGTGGGCCTACCAGCTGCTCGGGTTCAGTGGCCTTCTTGCTCCGAGAGAAGCATTTGAGAAGTCGAGAGCTGCGGCAGAGAAGGCGCTAGAGCTCGATGACACCACTGTCACGCCCACGTCGCGGCGGCGGTCGTGAGTCAGGTCTTGGATTACGATCAGGTGCACGCTGGGATTGCTTACCAGCGGGCGGTCGAGCTAGCGCCGAATTCAGCCACCGCTCGTGACTGGTACGGCATCCAATATCTTTCGCCGATGGGTCGACATGAGGAGGCTATCGCCGAACTGAGACGCGCGGTTGAGCTCGATCCAATTTCCGTGTTGCATCTTAGTAATTTGGGGTGGGTATACTATATGGCGCACCAATATGACCCAGCTATTGAATTCCTCCAGAAATCACTGGAGTTGGAACCCGGCGCGGTCGACGTGGATCGGTGCTTGGGCGAGATCTATGTGCAGAAGGGCATGTACGACAAAGCTATTGCGCACATGCAGAAGTACGTCGAACTCACGGAAGGCCGCACGGATTATGCCCTCGGCTATCTTGGCTACGCCTACGGCATGGCGGGCCAGCGCGACAAAGCACTGGAAATCCTCCAGACATTACAAGATCGAGCGCAGCGGCAGCATGTCGTGGCCTACGCCTTTGCTCCGCTCTATGTCGGGCTTGGTGACTACGAGAAAGCTGTTGATGCATTATGGCGAGACTATGAGGAGGACTCCACGCCTTTCCTGCTCTGGCTCAAGGTTTTCCCGGTATTCGATCCCCTCCATTCCGAGCCCCGGTTCATCGAGCTGCTGCGCAAGATCGGCGTCGAGCCGCAATGAGCGGTGGTCCGCTTGCTCGGTCGCCGACGCCTCAGGGCGCCTCGGAGCGGGTCACCTCGAGCACCACCCGGCCGAGCGTCAGCTCCTGCCCGGCGGCGAGCGGCACCGGCTCGAACTGCGGCACCTCCACGCCGTCCAAGAGCGTGCCGTTCAGCGAGTTGAGGTCCTCGACGTAGGCTTTGCCTTCGGCCATGCCGACGCGCAGGTGCCGCCGCGACACGCCGGAATCGTCGACCACCCGGTCGCACAGCGCCGGATGCCGCCCGATCACGAGGCCGAGATAGGCCTGGGACAGCTCGGTATCGCCGAGGACCAGCCGCACCGGCCGGCCGGCGCCATCGCGGCCGCGCAGCACCCAGCCCGCCTCCAGCGGCGCGTGCCCTCGGGGAGCGGAGCTCACGCGCAGCCCCCTGCGAGGCACGGTCGCAGACCGTCGGCGCGCGCTCGATCGTCCGCCGCGGATCGCCCCTCCCGACCACGAGGGCGGCGCCGGCGGGCCAGGCGAGCGGGATCCGCGCACGACCGGCTCGGCACAGCCGCGCCCTTCGCCCGGAACGGCCCGGCGCTGCGCATCGTTGCCACGTGGCGCATGCTTCAAGGCCTGCGGCGCACGATCTCGCCCGTGGCCGGAT
>JBKPNX010000268.1:0-11501 GCA_046732855.1 Pseudomonadota bacterium | reverse complement strand
GAGCTCGTTCACCACCGCCTGCACGCGCGAGCCGCGCATGCCGACGCAGGCGCCGACCGGGTCGATGCTGCTGTCCTTGGAGACCACGGCGATCTTGGCGCGCGAGCCCGGATCGCGCGCGACCGACTTGATCTCGATGATGCCGTCGTAGATCTCGGGCACCTCCTGCGCGAACAGGCTCGCCATGAACTGGGGATGCGTGCGCGACAGGAAGATCTGCGGGCCGCGCGCCTCCGGCCGGACGTCGTAGACGTAGGCGCGCACCCGATCCTTGTTGCGGAACGTCTCGCGCGGCTGCATCTCGTCGCGGCGCAGGATCGCCTCGGCGCGGCCGAGATCGACCAGCACGTTGCCGTATTCGATCCGCTTGACCTCGCCGACCACGATCTCGCCGATGCGGTCCTTGTACTCGTTGTACTGCCGCTCGCGCTCGGCCTCGCGCACCTTCTGCACGATCACCTGCTTGGCGCTCTGCGCCGCGATGCGACCGAGATCAATCGGCGGCAGCGGCTCCAGGATGTGATCGCCGATCTGCGCCGCCGGGTTGCGTTCGCGCGCGTCCTCGAGCGCGATCTGGAGCGCCGGATCGGCGATCTCCTCGGCCACCTCCAGGTCGCGGTACAAGCCGATATCGCCGGTCTTGCGGTCGACCTCGGCGACGATCTGGTGCTCCTGGCCGTACTTGCGCCGGGCCGCGGTCTGGATCGCCTGCTCCATCGCGACGATCACGTCCTCGACGCCGATGCCCTTCTCCTGCGCGACGTTCTCGGCGATCCGAATCAATTCCAGGCGGCCGAACCCTGCCGATGTCTCCATGCCGTAGTCGGTCAAGACCCAAGCTCCTTCGCTCCATCTGGCGCGGCCGCGAGCAGCTCGTCGGTCAGCACCAGCTTGGCCTTCTTGATGGCCTCCAAGGGAATCGACTGTTCCCCTTCCGGCAGCGCCAGGCGGACCTGATCGCCGGCCAGACCGAGCAGCCGCCCGCGGAAGCGCCGCCGGCCGTCGATCGGCAGCTCGGTCTCCAGGCGCGCCTCGAGGCCGGCGAAGCGCTCGTAGTCCGAGCGCCGCACCAGCGGCCGATCGATGCCCGGAGAGCTCACTTCCAGGCGATAGGCGCCGGGCAGCAGATCGGCGACGTCGAGCAAGGCGGACACGGCACGGCTGACCTCGGCGCAGTCCTCAAGCGTGGTCGGCGCGTAGTCGCCCCGCTCCACCATGATCTGCAATGTCGGCCGCTCGCCTCCACTCACCTGCGCACGCACGAGCTCGAAGCCCATGTCGCGCAACGTCGGTTCGATCAGTTCGCTGACCTGTCGGATGCGGTCCACACCAACAAAAAAGTGGGCCGGAAGCCCACCTTACCTCTCGGTTCGGGGAATGTAGCAAGGCTTATATGCGCTTTTTGGCGGCGCGCTTCAAGGCTTTTCGGGCCGTTCAGGGGAGGCGGACAAATCTCAGATAGACGCACCGCCGGCCGTCCGCCAGAGCCTTGCCTTCGTAGCGCGTCATCGGCCAGTCGGGCGGCCGCTCGCGCCAGTCCGGCGCTCGCCCGGCCTGCCAGCGCAGTTCCGGCCGATGGCGCAGCACGAGCAGCATGGCGCGCGCATAGCTCATGTCGTCGGTCGCGAGCCGCACCTCGCCGCCGGGCTGCAGCAGCCGGATGAACTCCGCCGCGCTCGCCGGGCTCACGATGCGTCGTTTGTGATGCCGGGTCTTGGGCCAGGGATCCGGGAACAGGACGAAGATCCGCCCGAGGCAGCGGTCCGGCAATGCCTGCATCAGGAGCCGCGCATCGTCGGTGAACAGACGGACGTTGCTCAGGCCGCGCGCGGCGATCAGCGACAGCAGGCGCGCCACCCCGCTCATGAACGGTTCGCAGCCGAGCAGGCCGACCTCCGGATGCGCCTCGGCCTGCGCCGCCAGGTGCTCGCCGCCGCCGAAACCGATCTCCAGCCAGAACCGCTCTGGACGATGCGCGAACAGGCCGGCCGGATCGAGCTTGCCGTCTTCAGGCAGGCTCACCTGCAGTTGCGGCAGCAGCTCATCGAGCAGGCGGCGGCGGCCCGGGCGCAGTCGATGTCCGGTGCGGCGGCCGTAGATCAGGCGGTGCACGGGATCCGGACGTGCTTCCGGCTAGAACGCGGCGCGCAGCTCGTCCACGAGATCGGTGCGCTCCCAGGAGAAGCCGCCATCGGCGTCGGGTTCCCGCCCGAAATGACCGTAGGCGGAGGTGCGCGCGTAGATCGGTCGCGACAGCCCGAGATGCTCGCGGATGCCGCGTGGCGACAGGTCCATGAGCTCGCGCAACACCTCGCTCAGGCGCGCCGTGTCCACCTGCGCGGCGCAGCCGACATCGACGTACAGCGACAGCGGCTTGGACACGCCGATCGCGTAGGACACCTGAATCAGGCAGCGCTCGGCGAGGCCGGCGGCGACCACGTTCTTGGCCAAATAGCGCGCGGCGTACGCGGCGGACCGGTCGACCTTCGTGGGGTCCTTGCCGGAGAAGGCGCCGCCGCCGTGCGGCGCGGCGCCGCCATAGGTGTCGACGATGATCTTGCGTCCGGTCAGGCCGGCGTCACCGTCGGGGCCGCCGATCACGAACTTGCCGGTCGGGTTGACGTAGAACTCGCTCTCCGGGCACATCCAGCCCTCGGGCAGGGCCCGCAGGACGTAGGGGCGGACCAGCTCGCGCACGTCGTCCTGGCTGAGCTCGGGGGCGTGCTGGGTCGAGACCACGACCGAGGTGGCGCAGACCGGCTTGCGGTCGACGTAGCGCAGCGTCACCTGGCTCTTGGCGTCGGGCCCGAAGTGCGGCGCCTCGCCGGCATGGCGGGCGTAGGCCATGGACCGCAGGATGTCGTGGGCGAGCTGGATCGGCGCCGGCATCATGGCCGGGGTCTCGCGGCACGCGAAACCGAACATGATGCCCTGGTCGCCGGCGCCTTCGTCCTTGTTGCCGACCGCGTCGACGCCCTGGGCGATGTCCGGAGACTGGGCGTGCAGCAGCACCTCGACCTTGGCGCTCTTCCAATGGAAGCCCGCCTGCTCGTAGCCGATGTCGCGGACCGCATCGCGCGCGACCTGCTCGATGTGCTCAGGCGTGATGCTCGCCGGCCCGCGCACCTCGCCGGCGATCACGATGCGGTTGGTCGTGGACAGGGTCTCGGCAGCGACGCGCGCGCCGGGATCAGCCGCGAGGTAGATGTCGACGATGCTGTCGGAAATGCGATCGCAAATCTTGTCCGGGTGCCCTTCGGCCACGGATTCGCTCGTGAACAGGTATTCGGATCTGTGCATACACTCCCCCTCGCGCCGACCTGCGCCCGTCATCGATCTGATCGACGCGACGACGGAGCCGACAGAAGGCGACCAAAATGCATCGTGCCGATGTCGACACCGCTGTTCGGCAAGCGCATTCTTGTGCCGAGGCGCCCGGCCGCGGTCAAGCGACGTGTTGGCTCGGAACGAGCCCGGGGGTACGGCTCAGTGCGCGGAGTCGCGCGGACTGTCGCACAGGTTGGCCAGGGCCTTGGCCAACTCGAACAGGCGCTTGCGCACCGCGGGATCGACGATCCGGTTGTAGGCGCGCACGAACTCGAGCGTCTCGCGCTTGTCGAGCTGCAGGTCCCGGTCGCCGTCGAAGGCAAAGTCGGCGGCCTCCTCGGCGAGGCCGGGCGCGAGCAGCTCCGGGGCGTGGTCGCCCTCCGCCATGTCGTCGAAGAAGAACGAGATCGGCACATTCAGGATCTGGCCGAGCTCGTACAGCCGCGACGAGCCGATCCGATTGACCCCGCGCTCGTATTTCTGGATCTGCTGGAAGGTCAGGCCGAGCAGATGAGCCAACCGCTCCTGACTCATGCCAAGCAACGTTCGGCGCAGGCGCAGCCGGTGACCAACGTGCACGTCGATCGGGTTGGGCTTGTCTGACATTCCACGCGTTCCAGCTGCAGGGGCCAGAGGCGGCCGTCAGGTCAAATTCTAGCCGCTTTTCGCGTCTTGTTAATCTCCGGCAACGCGCGCCGCCGACGGGCCTCGAGCAGCAGCGCGCACAGCGCGAGCGCACCGGCGGGCAGGAGGACGATCACGACGCCGGTGCGGGCAAAGGGCGTAGCCTCCGGCAGGGGCTGCGGCAGGCTGGCATCGAGCGTCCCGGTCTGCCCCAGCCCCAGCTCGGCCTGGACGCGGCCCCAGGAATCGACCACGGCCGAAATGCCGCTGTTGGCGCTGCGCACCAACGGCAATCCCTCCTCGATCGCGCGCAGGCGCGCCATGGCCAGATGCTGATACGGCCCCGAGCTGCGTCCGAACCAGGCATCGTTGGTGACGTTGAGCAGCCAGTCGGGCCGGGCCGCGGGGTCGACCACGCTGCCCGGGAAGATCGCCTCGTAGCAGATCAGCGGGCTCACCGGCGGCAGCCCGGGCAACGCGATCGTCTGTCGGCCCGGGCCGGACTGGAAGTCGATGCTGCCGTGGGTGAGCTTCTCCAGGCCGAAGCGGCCCAGCAGGTCACGCAACGGCAGGAACTCGCCGAAGGGCACCAGGTCGCGCTTGTCGTAGCGCGCCACGATGGCGCCCGTGTGATCGATCGCGAACAGAGTGTTCCAGGCGCGCGGCGGCGCGCTGGCCAGATCGACTCGTTCGCCGCCGGTGAGCAGCAAACCACCCGGCGGCACCACCCTCGCGATCATCTGCCGGGCCACGGGGTCCTGGTCGAGCAGGTAGAGCGCCGCCGATTCGGGCCAGATGAGGTCGCTCACGGGGCGGCCGTCCGCCGCCGACAGCGCGAGCTGACGTTCGAAGGCCTGGGCGCGCGCTTCGGGCCGCCATTTTTCCTCTTGCGCGATGTTGGCCTGGACCAGGCGCAGCCGCACCCCACCGACCGTTTCGGGGACGGCAGTGGCCAGGCGCAGCGCGCCGCCGGCCCATATGGCGACCAGGATCAGGCCAGCCGCGGCGAGCGGCTGCCAGCGGGCGCGTTCCGCCGGTTCCAGCCAGGCCACGGGCAACGCGCCGAGCGCGACCGCGAGCAGGCTGAGGCCGTGAATGCCGGTCAGCGCCGCCAGCTGGCTGATCGCGGTCGACTGGGCGAAGGCATAGCCGATTAGGTTCCAGGGAAAGCCGCCCAACAGGATGCCGCGCGCGACCTCGCCGGCCGTCCAGGCGAGCGCCAGAACCAGCGCCGACGCGACCGGGCTCCGCCAGCGGTGGAGCACCGTCAGCCACGCGGCCAGCGCCGGATAGCAGGCGAGATAGACGCATAAGAGAAGGACGGCCGGCGCGGCCAGCGCCCCGAACCGCTCGGCGTCGGTGAAGAACGCGATGCCGATCCAGTACAACCCGACCAGGAAATGGGCGAAGCCGAAGCACCAGCCGAGCACGAACGCCGCGCCCCGGCGCTCGGCATGCCGCAGCAGATCGAGCAGCCCGGCGAACGCGAGCAGCAGCGGGTACAGGTGAAACGGCGGCAGGGCCAGCGCGGCAAGCGCGCCGAGCGCCAGCGCCGTCAGGCGCGGATGGTCGCGCAGACGGCCGAGCAAGCGTCCCGCGGTCGCCCGCGTCGCAGCGCCCAAGCTCAGGCCTCGTCCACGGTCGCCGGCTGATCCTGTCGGATGATGCGCACCCGTTTGATGCGGCGGGGATCCGCCTCGAGCACCTCGAACTCGATGCCCGCCGGATGGCGCACGATCTCGCCGCGCGCCGGCACCCGATCGAGCAGCGTGAAGATCAGCCCGCCCAAGGTATCGACGTCCTCCCGCCGCTCGGCGTCCAGCAGCTGGGTGCCGAGCCGCTCCTCCAGCTCCTCGACCTCGACCCGCGCGTCGGCCTCGAACACGCCGGCGCCGACCTCGACGATCTGCGGCGGCACGATCTTGTCGTGCTCGTCCTGGATCTCGCCGACGATCTCCTCGACCAGATCCTCGATCGTCGCCAGACCATCGGTGCCGCCGTACTCGTCGACCACGATCGCCATGTGCACGCCGGTGTCGCGCATCTGCAGGAGCAGGTCGAGAACCCGCATCGACGGCGGCACGAACAGCACCTCGCGGATGATCGGCTCCAGCCGGAACTCGGCGCCGTCGCCCCAATAGGGCAGCAGGTCCTTGATGTGGATCATGCCGACGACGTCGTCGAGATTGTCCCGGTAGACCGGCAGGCGGGTATGCATCGCCGTGCGCATGGTGCCGACCACCTCGCTCAGGCCGGCCGAGGCCTCGACCGCCTGGATGTCCGAGCGCGGCACCATGACATCCCAGACCTGCAGCTCCCCGAAGCTGAGCGCGTTGAGCAGCAGCTCGCGCTCCTGCTCGGTGAACTCGGCGCGGTCCTGGCCCTGGTCGCCTTCGTCCTCCTCGATCAGCTCCTCGAGCGTCTCGCGCAGGGAATGGCCATCGCCGTTGCGGCGCCGGGCCAAGACGCGCAGCCGGGCGAGCAGCCCCTGGAGCAGCGAGACGTTCGCCTCGCGCCCGCCTGCCGGCAGTTCCTTCATGATCGCATCTCCGCAGCGGGCTCGCCCGCGGTTGCCGGCGCCGGCCTCTCGGCGGCGTCGACGTACGGATCCGGTAGCCCGAGGCGCGCGAGAATGCCGCGCTCCAGCCCCTCCATGCGCGCCCCGTCGTCGTCGGTCTGATGGTCATAGCCCAAGAGGTGCAGGCAGGCGTGGACCACCAGGTGGCTGACGTGATCGGCGAACGGCGTGCCCGCGTCCGCCGCCTCGGCCTGGACGGTCTCGAGCGCCAGCACGATGTCGCCGAGCGGGAGGGGCCCGGGCGCCGGGTGCCGGGGCGCTTCATCGAGCACATTGTCGAATGCGGGGAAGGACAGGACGTCGGTCGCGCGATCCCTGCCGCGAAAGTGGGCGTTCAGCTTGCGCACCGTGGCATCGTCGGCCAGCAGCACGCTCACTTCGGAGCGCGCGAGCCAGGCCGGGCTCGGCACGCCGGCGAGCGTCGCCGCGACCGCGCGCCGACAGACACTCTCGGGATCGGCCAGAAGCCTCCGCCAGGCGGGGGTGCCGACGGTCAGCGCGATGGTACTTGGTGGGTCAGGATCCATGTTGGCTAGGAGCGGCCGCACCGTGCGGCCGGCCGACCCGCCGCCACCCGAAGCGTCGGCCGGACCGGGCCCATCGGATCAGCCATGGTCGACGTCCGCCTGAACCTGCGGGGCGCCCTCGTTAGTGTTGTAAGCCTGAAGGATGACCTCGACCAGGGGATGTCGGACAATGTCCTGCTCGGAGAAGCGGACCACCGCGACCCCGCTGGTCTGGTCGATTCGGTTGACTGCGTCGATCAGGCCGGACCTGGTGCCGGGCGGCAGGTCGTCCTGCGAGGGATCCCCGGTCACCACCATCCGGGAATTCTCGCCGAGCCGGGTCAAGAACATCTTCATCTGCGCGGGCGTGGTGTTCTGTGCCTCATCTAGGATCACGAACGCATTGGCCAAGGTGCGGCCGCGCATGAACGCGAGCGGCGCGATCTCGATCTGGCCACTCTCCAGCTTCGCTCCGAGTTTGCCGTCCGGCAGCATGTCCTGCAGGGCATCGTACAGCGGCCGCAGGTACGGATCGACCTTGTCCTTCATGTCGCCCGGGAGGAAACCCAAGCGCTCGCCGGCCTCGACCGCGGGACGCGACAGGATCAACCGGTCGACCACCCGCTGCCGGAGCAGGCCGACGCCGGTGGCGACCGCGAGATAAGTCTTGCCGGTGCCGGCCGGACCGATGCCGAACACCAGATCGTGCTGGCTCATCGCCCGGAGGTACGCCGCCTGGGTGGGCGAGCGCGGGGTGACCCGCCGCCGCTCGGTGCGGATCACGACGTCATCGCCGGTCAACGCTTCGCGCGGCCCGCGCACGATCATGCGAATCGCGGCGTCGACCTCGCTCCGGCCCAGATCCAGACGGCCATCGAGCTGGCGATAGAGCTCCTCGAGCACCGCGGCGGCGGTGTCTGCGGGCTCCGGTTCGCCGCTGATGGTGACCAGGTTGCCACGGGCCGCAAGCGTCACGGGCAACTGCTGCTCGACCAGGGCGAGATGCTCGTGATGCCTGCCGAACAGCACCGCACAGCGCGCGTTGTCCTCGAAACTCAAGGTTCGCGACACGACGCCTTGGGGCTCGAGCGACACCGGCTTCAAGCGCATGGACGCATTCCTCGGCAATGGACATCTGATCGCCCGGATCCCGGCGCGACCGCGACCGCGGCCAGGCTGTGGGCGCGACTGTCGGTGATCAGGACATCGATCGTCTCGCCGAGGACCGCGCCGGGCCTCTCAACGTGAACCGCCTGCAGATAGGGCGTGCGCCCGACCTGTTGGCCGGGATGTCGCCCCGGACGCTCGAGCAGGACCGGCAGAACCCGGCCGACGGCGCGGTCGTTGAACGTGCGCGTCTGCTCGGCCAGCAGCGCCTGCAGGCGCATCAGGCGCTCGCTCTTGATCGGGTCCGCGATCTGCTTGCGCAGGGCGGCCGCCGGGGTGCCCGGCCGGGGGCTGTACTTGAACGAGAACGCCTGAGCGAAGCCGATCTCTTCGACCAGCGCGAGCGTCGCCGCGAAATCGCGCTCGCTCTCGCCCGGGAAGCCGACGATGAAATCGGACGACAGGGCGAGGTCCGGGCGCGCCGCGCGCAGGCGCTCGACGGTCCGCCGGTAATCGTCGGCGGTGTGGCGCCGGTTCATGGCCTGAAGCACCGGATCGGCGCCCGATTGCACCGGCAGGTGCAGGAACGGCATCAGCTTGTCGATGCTGCCGTGCGCCTCGATCAGGTCGGCGGTCATATCGCGTGGATGGGAGGTGGTGTACCGGATGTGCGCAAGCTCGTCGATTTCGGCCAGCGCCCGGATCAGCCGGGCCAGACTCCACGGCCGCCCCTCGGGTCCGTCGCCGCGGTAAGCGTTGACGTTCTGACCGAGCAGGGTGATCTCGCGCGCGCCGGCGTCGACCAGGCGCCGCGCCTCGGCGAGGATCGCTGCGGCGGGGCGCGACGCCTCGGCGCCTCGGGTGTACGGCACCACGCAGAACGTGCAGAACTTGTCGCAGCCTTCCTGAACGGTCAGGAACGCGGAGACGCCGGGCGGGCTCGCCAGCTCCTCGGGCAGACGGTCGAACTTGCTCTCGGCCGGGAACTCCGTATCGAGCACGCCGCCCGCAGAGCGCGCGCGCCGGTGCAGCAGCTCGGGCAGGCGGTGATAGGCCTGCGGGCCGACCACGATGTCGACGAACGGCGCCCGCTCGAGCAGGGCCTGGCCTTCCGCCTGCGCCACGCAGCCGGCGACCCCGATCACCATGTCGGTGCCGGCCGCGCGCCGGCGCGCGCGCAGTTGGCGCAGCCGGCCGAGCTCCGAATACACCTTCTCGGCTGCCTTTTCCCGGATATGGCAGGTGTTGAGGATGACCAGATCGGCGTCTTCGGCGCAGGCGGTGGCGACATAGCCATGCAACGTGAGAGCATCCGCCATCCGGGCGGAGTCATACACGTTCATCTGGCAGCCGAAGGTCTTGATAAAGAGTTTCTTGGACACGCCTCAATGGCCACCAGTCGTCAGTTCGAGGGCCGGCGTGATCAAATCGATGCGCGGATCGCCACCTGTCATGCGTGTCGGCTAACACTCCCTCATGACGCTTTTATGGGAATCCGCCGGCACCGCGTCAAGCCGCTGCGATGCACGGGCACACGCGAGGCCCGTCTGGGGGCGATCCGGCGCGATGCAGCGGTCGCGATCAGTGCAGGGCGGAGGGCGAGGAGAGCGGTCACTTCCGCTTCACGGCGCTCCTGTGCCGCCCCGGCAAGTCCCGCGCTGGCAGGCCCCGCATTTCTCGACGCCACGCACGCGCCGTGCGGCGCCGGAGCACGGCGGGGCCCGCGGCTCGCGCGATGCGGCTATGCCGCCGGTGATTTCAACGTCATGCAGCGCCCCGTCTGGTGCGGGCGCCCCGTTTGGTGCCAAGCCCGATCTTCTTGGCGAGCGCGCTGCGCTGCTGGGCGTAGCTCGGCGCAACCATCGGATAATCTTCCTGCAGACCCCAGCGCTTGCGATACTCCTCCGGCGTCATGTCGTAACGGGTCTTCAGATGCCGCTTCAGCATCTTGAGCTTCTTCCCGTCTTCCAGACAGACGATGTACTCCGGCGTGACCGACTTCTTAACGGGAACCGCAGGTTGTGGCTTCTCCGGCTGCTCGGGCGCAGGTGTCGGCGAGAGGTTGGTGAGACTCCCGTAGACCTGCCGAATCAGCTCGGGAAGGTCGGACACGGCGACGGTGTTGTTGGAAACGTGCGATGCCACAATTTCAGTGGTCAGCGCCAGGAGCTCGTTTTGGCTCATCTTTTCAGTCATAGCGCACTGCGCCCTCTGCGAGCTGGCTTGGTTAGTTGTCACCCCGAAACATATTTCGAGTTTTCAAAGGCGCAAGCATTTTTTTGCTATTTCGGGAAGATGAGCCAAGAAAGCCTTGAACAAAGCCGAATAGAGCTTTGATGTCTCGGCCGAGGTCTGGCCATTCCCCGTCCTCGAACACCATGCTGTTCCCGGAGAAAATGGCGAAGGTGCGGCCACCGGGCAGTCCCCGATCAGCAGTCGGCAAGCTGCGGACGCCGCCGCGCGGGCGCCGCACCCACCGCGTTGAGCTCGCGGGCCAGTCGGTCGCGGGGCGACTGGTGAAGATGAGCGGTGCGGCGCGCGGTCAGCGCCAGAGGCGCGGGCGGTGGTCGGGCAAGGCAAGCCCGGCGAGGTCGCAGCGCATGGTGTACGCGCTGATGCGGGTACCGTTGGCGCGCTGGTAGTAGCCGTCGCGCCGGCCGACACCTTGGAAGCCGAAGGTCTCGTAGAGAGCCTGCGCCGAACGGTTGTCGGTGGCGACTTCCAGGAACATGACGCCGGCGCCGGCGCGGCGACAGCGCTCCATGCTTTCGCGCAGGAGCGCCGTGCCGATGGCGCGGCGGCGGTAGGCCGGACCGACCCCGATCGAGAGCAGTTCGCCCTCATCGCGCACCACGCGGCACAAGGCGAAGCCGACGCCGCGCATGCCGTCGAGCCCGGCGAGATGCGGCTCGAACAGACGGGCGAGCAGGCCGAAGCCGCCAGGCAATGCGAGCAGATGGGCCAGATCGGCGCGGCTCCAGGGTTCCTCGAAACAGGCCTGGTGCAGGCGGGCGAGGCGACCGAGGTCGAACGGTCCGACCGGCTTGATCTTGAGCGTGCTGTCGCGTTTGAGCGCGAGCATGTCAGGCGCCAGCTGCTGCGCCGGCGCGCGCCGGCCGAGGCGCCGGGAGTCGCGCATCGGGCGGCCGCAGATAGAGCGGCTGCACCTCCGGTCCCGCGCGCGCCCGCTCGCCTGCGGCGATGCGAGCAAGCGCCCGGCGCGCCACGCCCGACGCGTCCGGCTCGACGTCCGCGCGGACGATCGGCCGGTCCTCGGGCAGCGCGACGCGGATCAGAGCCGCGCCATTGCCCACGAGCGCAATCGGTCGCGCGACATCGTCGAGCGAGATGTCCTCGGG
>JBKPNX010000267.1:0-9351 GCA_046732855.1 Pseudomonadota bacterium | reverse complement strand
GGAGCACGACGCCGCGCTGCGCCGAGCGCGTGAAGATGTGCCGGCACCTCCCCGGACCCCGGTCGAACCAGTTGGGGTCGTCGAAGGTGCCCCCGCACAGGCCCAGCACGTCCGGGAACCGCTCCAGCTCCAGGCAGACCGTCGTCCCGCAGCGGCCGCAGAACCTCAGCGTGACTCGCTTCCCGCTGCTGTCAGACCGGTGCTCGTAGGCCCGCGCCGATACCCCGGAGAAGGCGACCTCCTCCCGCCGGAAGATCGGCTCGACCAAGAATGCCGACCCCGTGATCCTCTGGCAGAAGGTGCAGTGGCATACCGTGACCCGCACGGGCTCGGCGGTCGTGCCATAGCGGACGTCGCCGCACAGGCAGCCGCCCTCGTGGAGCATCCGTTCGGCACTCTCAGCGGCGCGCGGGTCCGGCAGCATCATTGTTCTTCCTTCCTCGTCCACGGACCCTGGCCCGGGGCCGGTCCAGCTGCTTCAGCGAACGGACGAGCCAGTCCCGGAAGCACTCGATTTCTCTGCGGCGCGGGCTCGCCTTCGGCGTCACCAGGAAGTAGCTCACCGCCAACGGCAACACGAGGTCAAAGGGCCGCATCAGCCGCCCTGCGGCCACATCGAGCTCGGCCAGCACGACGCGCCCCAGCACCACCCCAGCCCCGTCGATCGCGGCCTGCATCGCGAGCTCGGCGAGGCTGAACCGCGTGCCGCGCCGGGCGGAAACATCCGTCGTCCCCGCAAGGGCCAGCCACCGCTCCCAGGCGCTCTGCTCGGCGTCGCCCGGGATCGAGGTGTCGTGCAGGAGCCGGTGCCGCCTGAGGTCGTCCGGGCTCGTCAGGCGCCCCTTGGCTTTGATTAGGGCCGGCGAGCACAGTGGCGTCAGGCCCTCCGGGAACAGCCGCTCCGCCTGGACACCGGGGTAGTCGCCGTGGCCGAGGCGGATCGCGAGATCGACGTTGTCCCGCCTGAAGTCCGCCAGCCCGACCGTGGCCGAGATCCGCAGGTCGATGTCAGGGTGCCGGTCGGAGAAGTCCGACAGCCGGGGGAGCAGCCATTTGGTCGCGAACGAGGGCGTGACGCTGATCGCCAGCGTGTTCGCGTCGGGGGCCACTCCCTTGCCGGCCACGGCCCGCGATAGCGCCTCGAGCCCGGACTGGACGTCCGGGAGCATCCTCGCGGCCATGTCGGTCATGAAGACGGACCGCTTCGTCCGGTCGAACAGCTTCGCGCCGAGCAGTCCCTCGAGCAAACGGATCTGCTGGCTGACGGCGCCCGGGGTGACGTGGAGTTCCTCGGCGGCCCGGCTAAAACTCAGCCGGCGCGCGACGGCCTCGAAGGCACGCAGCGAGGCGAGTGGAGGCAGCGTTCTGGGCATCCCCGGATGTTAGCAGGGCTAAATAATCTTGTGAAAAGATATCGCTTCTACCAACGGCGGCGATGCGCCAGGATCGCAAGCTGTCAGAGGATCCTGCGATGCCGCTCGAACACGTGGAGACGCTCATCGTCGGCGGGGGCCAGGCCGGCCTGGCGATGAGCCACATGCTGCGCCGGCGCGGGCGCCCCCACCTGGTTGTGGAGCGCGGGCGGATCGCGGAGCGCTGGCGGACCGAGCGCTGGGTCGGCCTGCGGTTCCAGTTCCCAAACTGGTCCGTCCGGCTCCCATATTTCCCGTTCACCCACCCCGAGCCGGACGGGTTCGCGTCGGCGGCCGAAATTCTGGATTACCTGACCGCCTATGCGGCCTTCGTCGCGCCGCCGATCCGGTATGGTTGCGCCGTGACGCGCCTGCGCCGGTCCAAGCAGGGTGCGGGCCTCGTGGCGGAGACGCCGTCCGGAGACATCGAGGCCCAAAACGTGGTTATCGCCACGGGCCCCTACCAGCGCCCCGTTGTGCCCCGCCTGTCGGGCGGCGCCGCCGCCGACCTGTTCCAGGTCCACGCGAGCGCCTACCGCGAGCCTGCCCAGCTCCCCCCTGGGGCGGTGCTGGTCGTCGGCTCCGGCGCGTCCGGGGCGCAGATCGCCGAGGAGCTCGCCCTGGCCGGGCGGACTGTTTATCTTTCGGTCGGGCGGCATCGGCGCATGCCACGCCGCTACCGCGGGCGCGACCTCTACTGGTGGCTGATCGAGATGGGCCTCGACCGCATGCCCCTCGAGCGCCGCGGTCCGGACGCGACCCTGCCCCTGATCACTGGGGCTTACGGGGGCCATACAGTCGACTTCCGTGACTTCGCGGCGCGGGGCGTCATCCTGCTGGGTCGGCTGCGCGGCCTGCGCGGGCGTTCGGTGTCGCTGGCGCCGGACCTCAACGAGAGCCTCGCATTTGGCGACGCGGCCTACGCCGCCTTCCTCGATACGGTCGACGCACACGTAGCACGCAACGCACTGGATTTCCCGGCCGACCCTGCGGCCCGGTTGGCCCTGCCTAATCCGCCCTGCGCTGTCGAGCCCGTCGCGGAGCTCGACCTCCGGGCCGCCGGCGTTCGCGCGGTGGTCTGGGCGACCGGGTATGTCTACGACTTCGGCTGGATCGATCTCCCGGTCCTCAACGCGGGCGGGGTGCCGGTCCATGTGCGCGGCGCGTCCGCGGTGCCCGGCCTTTATTTCCTCGGTCTGCCCTGGCTGTCCAGGATGAACTCCTCGTTCCTGTCCGGCGTCGGTGAGGACGCAGCGCGGCTGGCGGCCCTCATCACCTTGCACACAGAGCAGGAGCTACCGCGGCCTGTTGCCGCCTGAGAGCGCCGCGAGCCGGCGCGAGTGTCCCCGCACCTGAAGGTGCCCCCGCGCCTCCTTCCCCGACCCCCACCGGCACGAACTCGGGAGCCTCGCCCGCCGCCGGCGGCGAGCCGCTGGCAGGACGAACGGCCGGTTCGCGTGTGAAGCCGAAGCAATAGCAGTATCACGGCCGCACCGTGAAGCTGAGGGACGACGGGGCGTCGATGGAGTTCGCCAGCGTGGTCGATGCGATCGCCTTTGCCGTCGAGGTGCAGGTGGGCATGGCCGAGCGCAACACGGGAGTCCCAGAGGACCGGCGGATAGTCTTCGCATGGGCTCAATGTGGCGACATCATCGTCGAGTACGTTCTCCAAGATGCCCGAGAGGTCGGCGGTCCGGTGCGCGTGCAAGATAGTCGCCGATCCGGACCTCGAGCAGCGCGGCAACACCAACATCGTGGTGCGCCGCGACCCGCCACGGGAGATACGACCCGCGTTCTCGTCGACCGCAGGTGCCGTCCAGGACGGTCCCCGCGATCGACCTCGCATGCGCTGGCCGATGCTCGAGTCATATGCGGAGCAATCTGCACGTTCGGTTCTAAGGGGGGCTGGGCGGCCGCAAGGCCGGCCGGCTACCCGACACTGTCGTCAAACCCTCTCAGCGTGGGATTTCAATAACTTAGAATAACATATTATCTACAAAATTTGTGTAAAAAAGGCGATTCTCCGAGTTGACGGCCGGCATGCCGGTGCACGGCCTGAAAGACGGTCTTCGATCGGACCTCGAGCAGGCAGTAATATCAACGTCGTGGTGCGCCGCGATCCCGCCATACCACCCGCGTTCTCGTCACCGCTGGTGCCGTCCCCGGACGTTCCGCTATCTCAAGCCGGCGCCGCCTGCAGGTGCTGACGGCTACGGTTCCAGCCGCCGCTGCCGTCAGGCCGGGTGATCACCTCCAGTAGGTGACCATCGGGAACCTCGAAATAGACGCCGCGACCGCCATCGTGGTGATTGATCTCACCGGACTGCCGTCGAGACGGCGTACTGACCGTGTGATGGCACTTTCCCGCTGTCGACGCGGGAGGTATCACTGCATTCCGTGGGACGATCGGGGTCGACCGTGCCACTACTAAGCAGGGAGGGAGTTCGATGTCGATCATGAAAGCTGCGACGATGGCCGGAGCGGCAGGTGGCTTGTGTGTCGGTCTCGCGCTCGGCGTTGCCGCCCAGGACTTCAACGACAAGCCGTTACAGGAAAACTGGTGGCCGAGCGAGTGGGGCCCCGACGACAAGGTCGGTGCGCCAAACCGCACGACCCCTGAGATGGTGCTCGAGAATCTAAAGCTGGTGAAGCAGGGTAAGGTGGCCACTCTCGGCAAGCTGTATGTCGCCGACATGCCGCTGATTCCCTGGCGATCCTATCGAATGATCATTCCAGGAACCCCGACCGGGGGGCCGTTCGGTAGCAACAAGCTCGTGTTCCACGACGAGTTCGTCGACACTGAGATCGGCCAGGTCGGTACTCAGTTCGACGGTCCCGGCCACATCGGCGTGCGGACCTCCAAGGGCGACCTCTTTTACAACGGCCGCGATCGCGAGAAGGCCTACAAGCGTGGCCCGGGTAACACGGTGGTCGGGATGGGCGATCTCGGCGTCGAGTTCGTCGCGGAAAAGGGGTTCGTCTGCCGTGGCGTGCTGCTCAATGCTGCGAAGTACAGAGGTGTCGACCGGCTGCCGGTCCCGAAGTCGACCGACAGCCCGGGCATCGTCACCGCCGATGACCTCAAGAAAATCGTCGAAGCTCAGGGGTTGGATCCGATCGGCGAGGGCGACTGCGTGTTCCTGTACACGGGTCACGGCGACCTGTGGAAGAACTCCGACTGGCCGAATCTCTCGCCCGAGGAAAAGGCCGCGCACACCAAGGAGTTCACCTCCGGCGAGCCCGGCTTCGGTCGCTCCGCCTGCGAGTACATGGCCGAGCAGAAGATCATCCTGACCGGCGGCGACACGTCGGCCAACGACGCCCAGCCGGTCGGCGAGATCGAGGGCGAGGCCGTGCCCTGCCACACCGAGATGCAGACCCGGCACGGCATCTGGAACATCGAGAACCTCGACTTCTCGCCGCTGCTCGAGGACGGGGTTTATGAGTTCCTGTACGTCTGGGCGCCGCTCAAGATGGTTGGGGCGACCGGTTCGCCCGGCAATCCGATAGCCCTGTACTAAACACCTGGCGCTGCCCGGTGTCTGGAGCCGGCCTGCGGGCCGGCTCCTTTCTTATTGGGTTGCCTTCGGCTGCTGCGGCAGCTGGCCGGTCCAACGGATGTCGTCGTGCCGTTCGACCAACTCGGCTCCCCTCACACGGTAGTACATACCTGAGGGGTCGTCTTTGAGAGTCTCGAATGTGCCGGCCAACACGATCGCGCCGTCACTGAACTCGATCGGATCCTTGCAGAACACTTCGACCATTTGTGACGGCCCGGCAGGTAGGCAGAACGGGCAGGTCGGCGGCCAGGCGGTGAGCAGGAAATGCTCATGTTTCAAGCCGCCCTCGAGCGGGTAGATGAAGCCCATAAGCTTCACCTCCTCGCCGTCGAGTGCCTTGACCTCGGGGCTGTAATCCGTGTGGAAGATCGCCTGCAGGGGCGCAACCGCTTCCGACGTGACTTGCAGGTTGCCGAGCGTATCCCAGCCGACGACCCCCTCGGGCACCTTATATAAGGTGTTGTGGACCTGCGGGATCTGGCTCGGATCGATCAGGCCGGACTGCTGCAGCGGCTCCTGACTGAACGCCCCGGAGCTTCCAGTCCAGGCCATCATGCTCATCCCAAGGAGCGCGGAAGCCAAACCGGACGATCGTGTCTTGCGCATGGTGCCCTCTCCCGCTGCGATGCCGTAGGTTCCAGTGTAGAGATTTACACGCGCGCCGCCAGCACCGCGGCAATGTCCGTTCGGTAAGCTTGGATCGCCGGCAGCAGGGCGGCGACGAGGCCGACCAGCATGGCCAGGATCAGGACGTAGAGCTCCTGCGGCAGCCAAGTAAGGCCGCTCAGGCCCATGTTCCGCCCTTCGGGGAGGAAATGGCCGACCGCCTCGGCGACGGCATGGCCCAGCGCAATGCCGATCAGGGCGCCCGCACCGGCGAGCAGCAGCGCTTCGAGCAGCGGCTGCGTGAACAGCTGGGCGCGTGACGCCCCGAGCGTGCGCATCACGGCGAGATCGTAGCGCCGCTCCTGCATCGCATTCGAGAGCGCAATGAACACGCTCAGCCCGGCCGTGGCGATCAGCAGCAGGCCGAGGCCGCGCAGCGTATCGACGCCGATCCCGACCAGCGACAACAGACGCGCCGTCTCGAACGCCGGCGACGCCGCCTGTAGCGCGCTCTCGCGGTTCACCAGGAGCGGCAACTGAACCGCGGCGACCGGCGACTTGTAGCGCACGAGAAGCGATGTGATCTCGAGCGGTCGATCGGTGTCATGGCCAACCGCACCAGGCGCAGGCTCGTCGTTCGGCGCGCCCGCGTGCTCCTCATTCTGGTCGTCGTGCTCGGTAGCGTGCTCGTCCTGGCCCGCTTCGTCGTGATGCTCGTGGGATTCCATACCATGGACCAGCCAGACGCTCTCGACTGGGGTGAGAACCACCCGATCGATGACGCTCGCGGTCGGCTTGAGCACGCCGACCACGGTATAGGGATGCTCGCCGTGCTCCGGGCCCCCGGGAGCGAGGCCGTGACTGCCGACGAAGTGATCGCCCACACCCAACCCCGTCTGGGCCGCGACGAGCGCGCCGAGCGTCGCTTCGAACGGGGCCTCCCACAACCGGCCTGCGGCCAGCTCGCCGCCATAGTGCTGGGAATACGCATGCTCGGTGCCGATGATGCGAAAGCCCGCCAGACTGTCGCCCATCGCCAACGGAATGGCTTCCGCGACGAGGGGGTGCTCCGCCCAGCGCTCGGCCTCGGCCAGCGGAATGTTCCCTGTCGGAAAATCGACGTGATAGATGCTGGACAGGATGAGCTGCAGGGGACTGCCCTTGCTGCCGATCACGAGGTCGATGCCACGGGCATCCCGGGTGAGGCGGTCCTCGAGTTGCGCACTGAAGAGCAGCAGCAGCACGATCATGGCAACGCCGAGCGCGAGCAGCGCCAGATTGAGCGCGGCGTTGAGCGCCCGAGCGCGAATATAGGCGAGGCTGAGGCCGAACAGGCTCATGGCTGGGCCGGCAGCTCGAGACGATGCCCGAAGAAGGGCTTCACGCGGGCGTCGTGTGTTGCGATGACGAGCGTGGCGCCGGATGCCTCCGCCTGAGCGCGCAGCAGCGCGAGCACCGTCTCGCAGTTCGCGTCGTCGAGTGCGGAGGTCGGCTCGTCGGCCAGGATCAGCGCGGGCCGGTTGACCACCGCGCGGGCGATCGCGACGCGTTGCGCCTCACCCTGGCTTAGCCGGCTCGGGCGCGCCCCGGCCAGAGCGCTGAGCCCGAGGTCCGCGATCAGCGCATTGATGCGCACCGCGGCCGGCGGCAGACGAGCAAGTGTGCGGGCGAGCCGAAGGTTGTCCCGCACGGTGAGCGCCGGAATGAGATGCAGGCGTTGCAGCACAATCCCGATCGTCCTTCCGCGAAAGGCATCCAGCTCAGCCGTCGTCAGCGCCGCCAGATCCCGCCCCGCGACCAGGACGCGGCCGGTGCTCGGGCGCAGCAGGCCGGCGATGAGGTGCAGCAGGGTGCTCTTGCCGGAGCCCGATGGGCCGAGGATCAGGCTGTGCTGGCCAGCGGCGACCGTCCATGACGGGATCGCCACGACCGTGCGCGCGTCGTAGGCCCGGGCGAGGCCGTCCAGCACCAAGATCGGCTGCACCGCGGGGGCACGATCGGCGGCAGACGGTAGCACCTTGGTCGAGGCCAACGGTTCCACGCTGATCATCCGCTGTGCAGATCAGTTCTTGGCCCGATGTCGCAGGACTTGGCGTTGCGGATACTGCCGGTTGATGTCGACTCTGGTCCAACACTTCAGGCTGCCCGATCCCGAACTCGGAAGCGTCTATTGCAAAGTCGCCCAGAACAAACCGCCGCCCAGAGCGGTTATCGCGAGCGCACCGGCGTAGTCCATGGCGATGGCGAGGCGCCCCGGCCCATTCCCACCCGCTTCGACCCGAGCGGCTACGGTGTTGCGGGCGACGATGCTGAGCACGCCGAGTGCGCCCATGGTAATCGCCATGCCGGCGGCAATGGCCACGACCAGCGCCACGCCCGCGAACAGAATGTCATTGGCCATGGCGTACAGCAGGATCAGCACCGCCCCGGTGCACGGCACCAGACCGACGCCGAGCGACAGCGCGCCCTGCCGCGCCCGCTCACCCGCCCCCATCCGCGTGCCGGACGGCCCATGCCGATGCGCATGGCCGTGCGCACAGCACTCGTCCACGACCGTGATGCCGGCGCGCCGCAGACGCGAGCGCCGCACCGCCTGAACCAGCATTGAGCAGCCGATCAGCGCGATCAGGCCATAGCTGGCGAGACGAACGCCGGCGACCTCGCCTGGCGCGCCGCCGAGCGCCTGACGCAGCACGAGATCGGCGAGCGCAACCATGACCGCCGCCGACAGAACATGGAACACGGCGATCTGCAGACCCATGAGGAACCCGCGCAAGATCTGCGCGTCGCGTGAGAGAAAGTATGACACGACGACCACCTTGCCGTGCCCCGGCCCGAGCGCGTGCACTACCCCATAGGCGAAGGCCAGCAGCATGCCGATCAATAACGGGGCCGAGGTCTCGCCGTCGCGAATCGCCCGCATATGCTCGGCGATCATGCGGTTAGTCTCGCGCTGGAAGGTCAGCAGCGTCCGCCCAACTAGGGCGAGTGGGCCCGGCGCCCGCTCGACGTGGGATGCCGCGGCGGGCGTTTGTGGATCTCGCCCGGTGAACGGATCGGCCATGGCCGGTGCGCATAGCCCGAGCCCCGAGTAGAACCCGAGCCCGATGAGAAGAAGAATGGCGAATCCGTCGAGCCGAATCGGTTTGATCATGTCAACTCCCCAGTTCACTTCGATTGCAAGCGCGCTGAGGCTCGATTGCGTTCTCGGTGGCGCAGTCGAACAAAGGAGGGCCCGGGACGGCCGCGCGTCCGCCCGGTACCCCATGGCGGGTCGATGGCTCCGATTTCAGTGCACGAGACGGGTGACTGTGATCGGGCAGCCGCACACGGGGCAGACCTCAGTCTCCGAGAGCGTGGTTCCCGGGGCTGCGGTTCGGTTGGCAAGCTCGGCCTCGAGCCGGGCGGTGATCAGCGGATGCATGGAGTCGCTCCCGCACCGCTTGCTGAAGGCCAAGCCGACCGAGCTGTGGGGCGCCATCGTCTCGGTCGAGAACGCATTTGCCGAGCGGCTCAGCACGAGCACAGCGAGGCCAGGAATGATCGCGGCTGAGCCTGTGAGCAAGCTCCGCCGGGAGAGATTACTACGCATTTGGTCGGCTCTCCTTAGCCCTAAGGGTGATTGAAGATGGGCATGGGTGCAAAGATTGTCAGGCCGCGTTGGCCGCCATGGCGGCTTTCAAGAGCGGCACATTGTGCTGGAACATCTTCAGATAGGTGTCGGCCGGGCCTCCTGGCTTGGACAGCGCATCGGCATAGAGGGTGCCGCCGAC
>JBKPNX010000266.1:0-8297 GCA_046732855.1 Pseudomonadota bacterium | reverse complement strand
CGCTATACCTACGTGCTCGATGAATTGGATGATCACGACAAGGTCTGGACAGGGTTCCGCCAGGAAGTGCGCACGCGCATTCGGAAGGCCGAGCAGCAGGTGGTCGTGCGCGCGATCGATGACGTCGAGCTTTTCATTGCGCTGAACGAGATGACCTATGAGCGCCAGGGGATCGCGGTGCCCTATTCGACAGAGCTGATCCGGCGGGTAGACGCCGCCTGCTGCGCGCGCGGCGTCCGGCGTATCTTCCTCGCAGAAGGCGCCGACGGCACGCCCCATGCCGCTCTCTATCTGGTATGGGACTCTGAGACAGCCTACTACCTGATGGGTGGCGGCAACCCTGAGCTGCGGAGCAGCGGGGCGATGAGTCTGCTCATGTGGGAAGCGATTAAGCATGCCGCCCAAGTGACCCGACGTTTCGACTTCGAAGGCTCGATGCTACAGCCGGTGGAGCGTTTCTTCCGCGCCTTCGGCGGCCGCCAGGTGCAGTTTCCGCGCCTCGCGCGCGGGGCCACCCTGAAGGGCCAGCTGGCCCTAATGGCCTACAATCTGCACTCCGACCGCGCCCGGCAGTCGGCCAATGGTTAGTCTCCTCGTCACCAATCCGCCGGGTCGAGAAGAGGAGCGAGAGTACGTCTGCAACGTGGTGCTCCGCGATTGGCTCGGCCTCGATTACGCCACCCAGGTCGCAGAGCGGCAGGACACTCGGATCACGGTCGCCGGCGACGCCGGTGAGCGCGCTCTTTATCTGCCGGACGTGTTCTTCCCGCGGGCCGCAGCGGCTTGGCTCGAGCAGGCATCGCTGCCAGTCGAGCCCACGGGAGCCTGGCCGGCCTCATGCGCCGCCGCGCCTGGGCTCCAGTGTCCCGTCCCGATCCTGTTTGGCGAGCCGGATTGCGAGCGCCACTCGAGCGAACCGGAGGACGGACAGCTGCATCTTCCGATCGACATCTTCGGCTCGATCTTCTTCATGCTGTCACGCTACGAGGAAGTCGTTTGCGCAGCACGCGATCGACGCGATCGCTTTGCCGGCACCGGATCGTTCAGCCATCGATTCGGGCTGCTCGAGCGACCGTTGGCGAACGAGTATCTCGAGATTCTCTGGACCCGCTTGCACCGGCTCTGGCCCGGGCTGGAGCGCCGGCGCCATACCTACTGCGTGGATCTGAGCTGCGATGTGGACGTACCGTTTTCCGCGGTCGGCCGACCCTGGCGCCGGCTGGCGCTCAGCCTCGCGGCGGACCTGGCCAAGCGGCGCGCTCCGGAGCTCGCCTGGCGCCGCTTGCGCGCCAGAGCCGCCGGCGGGGTCGTCGGCATGCGTTGCGATCCGAACAACACCTTCGATTTCATGATGACGACCGGCGAGCGGCACGGGCTCAAGACCACCTTTTTTCTCAAAGCCGGGGTCTCGGAGCCGCAATTCGACGAGGCCTACTCGCTCGAGACCGCGCCGGTCGCCCCTGTGCTCCGCGAAATCCATGCGCGCGGCCACGAGCTCGGCCTGCATCCAAGCTATCACACTTACCGCGACGGCGCCCGTCTCAAGGCCGAGTTCGCCACCCTGCTCAGGGCCGCCGACCGCCTGGATCTGCGTCAGCCGGCGTGGGGAGGCCGACAGCACTACCTCCGGTTCGCGGTGCCGGAGACGTGGCGGCACTATGCAGCGGCTGGCCTCTCCTATGACGCTACCTTGTCCCATGCCGACCAGCCTGGCTTCCGCTGCGGCACGTGCTACGATTTCCAGGCCTACGACCTCGAGCAACGCCGGCTGCTGCCGCTCCGCGAGAGGCCGTTGACGGTCATGGAGCTGACGCTGCTCGACCGGGAGTATCTTGGCCTCGCGGCCGAGCAGGCGCACGAGCGGATCGCGCGCTTGGCGGCCATCTGCCGGCAATTCAAGGGACGCTTCAGCCTCCTTTGGCACAACAACGCGCTGCTCACCCGCGCGCGGCAACGGCTGTACGAAGCGGTCGTCGCCGAACTGGCGTCATGACGTCATGGGCTCTCTAGTCTGCGGTCGTCGATCGGCGGGAATGACGCTCGTCCTCGCCATGACACCGCTGGTCAATTCGTCCGACGGAAGCTGCGGCGCCTGTGACCCCGTAGCGGCCTTGCGTTGGCGGGTCGGGGCATGGGAATGAGGGACATGGCCAGCCCTCGAGGCACGAGATGCGGGACTCTCGAAGCCCCGTCCCCCGCGTCGACCAGGGTGGTGCACATCACCTCGGCGCATCAGACCGGTGACGATCGCATCTTCCATAAGGAATGCCGCTCCCTCGCGGCGCACGGCTTTGCCGTCACTGTAATCGGACCGGGAGAAAGAAGTGAAAGCGTCGCGGGCGTGCGCATCCTCGGGGTCCCGGCGCTCGGTGGCGGCCGCCTCCGCAGGATGTCGGCGACGGTATGGCGTATCCTGATCAGGTGTGTGAGGCTGCCGGCCGACATCTACCACTTCCACGACCCCGAGCTGATCACGCTCGGCTTTGCCCTCAAGTTGCTCGGTCGCCGGGTGGTGTACGACGTTCACGAGGACTATCCGCAGAAGATCCTCACCAAGCAGTGGATCAGCCCGATCGCCAGACGCCCGCTGTCCCTGATGATGGCTGCGCTGGAGGGGCTCGCGGGGCGCCTGTTCGACGGCATCGTCGCGGTGACGCCGACCATCGCGGCCCGCTTTCCGCCGGCCAAGACCACGACCCTGCGCAATTTCCCCATGTTCGAGGAATTCTCGACGGTGGCTGACACGCCGTATCTCGAGCGCCCGTTGCGGGTCTGTTACGTCGGTAGCCTGTCCAAGGCGCGCGGGCTGTTCGATATGGTCAGAGCGGCCGGACTGGTCCGGGACGGTGCGGCGCAATGCCTGCAGCTGGCTGGCGGGTTCGAGGCCGACGAGGAGGCGCAGAGCCGGGCAGAGTCGGGCTGGGCGCGGGTGGACTATCTCGGCTGGCTGGACCGCCCTGACATCGCCCAAATCATGGCGAACGTGCGCGCCGGTCTGGCCGTTCTGCACCCGGACCCCTGCTTCATCGATGCCTATCCGGTCAAGATGTTTGAGTACATGGCGGCAGGTCTGCCGGTGGTGGCCTCGGATTTCCCAGCATATCGCGAGATCTTGGGTGATGGCGCGTGCGGGCTGCTCATCGCTCCCGCCGATCCTGTGGCGCTTGCTCGCGCGATCGAGTGGCTCTTCGCTCACCCCGACGAAGCCCAGGCGATGGGCGAGCAAGGCAGGCGTCGGGCCGGCATCCTTTATTCCTGGGCGGCAGAGCGCAAGAAGCTGTTCGAGCTGTACCGGCGGGTCGCGCCGCCGACGACGCCATGCGTCTCCTGATTCTCACGCAGTATTTCGCGCCCGAGACGGGCGCGCCGCCTGTGCGCCTGCTTGCGCTCGCCCGCGAGCTGCGGCGACTCGGCCACAGTGTCGAGATCGTCACCGCGCTGCCCAATTATCCGACCGGCCGTATCCTGCCGGCTTACCGAGGCCGGATGCGCCTCAGTGAGAGCCACGAGGGCTTCCCCGTCCATCGGACCTGGCTGTGGGCAGCCAAGGGCGCAGGCATCGGGCGGGCGCTCAACTACCTGAGCTTCATGGGCACGGCGCTGCTGTCGTTGCGCCGGGTCGCCGAACCCGACGTGATCTTCGTGGAATCGCCGCCGATCACGCTGTTCCTTACTGCGCTTGCCTACCGACGGCGGTTCCCGCGGGCATTGCTGGTTTTCAACATCGCCGACCAGTGGATCGAGGCGATGCGTGATTTCGGCGTCATCACGAACCGGCGCGTCCTGGCCGGGCTTGCCCGGTACGCCCGCTTCTGTCACGCGCGCGCCGATCTGATCACCGCCGCGACCCGCGGCATCGTCGACGATCTGGTTCAGCGGCAGGGGGTTCCCGCAGAAAAGGTTCTGCTTCTGCCGAACGGCGCCGACGCTCACCCTGCGGTGGACGAGGCGACCGTCGAGCGCCTTTTGGACGCGCACGACCTGCGGCGCCGCCAGCTCGCCGTGTGCATCGGCACGCACGGCTACATCCATGGCATGGAGACGCTTCTGGACGCGGCGGCCTGGCTCGCCGATCTGCCCGATCTGGTCGTGTTGCTGGTCGGCGACGGCTCGGAGAAAACCAAGCTGATCGACCTTGCCGGCGCGCGCGGTCTGACGAACGTGCGGTTCGCCGACCCGATACCTCCGGCTGCCGTCCTGCCGCTGTACCGGCGCGCCGCGGTCGGCCTCAGCACGCTCCGTGATCTGCCGATCGCGGCCGCAGCCCGCCCGGTACGTGCGGTCAACGCCATGGCAGCAGGGGTTCCTCTCGTCTATGCCGGGAACAGCGAGGGCGCCGATCTGGTGCGCCAGGCCGGCGCCGGTATTGTCACGCCAGCCGGCGATGGCGAAGCGGTCGCCGCCGCGATTCGGGAGCTTCTGGCCGATCCTGAAAGAGCGCGCTCGATGGGCGAGCGAGGCCGGGCGTACATCGCGCGTCACCTCACCTGGACTGCTATCGCCCGTGGTTTCGAGGAAACGCTCGCTCGCCAGCTCGGATTGCGTCATGCCGCTTGAGGCCGGCGCCGAGGCGCGGTTGCGGACAAACGCGATTCGCTTCCGGCGCGTCATTTCGCCGTGGCGCGGCGGCGCGGCCCATGCGGCACGCGTTGCGCGCACGCCGCATCGGTGCAAGAGCTCCCCTTAGCGCCTTCTGGAACCATGTCGGGTCCGAGCTGCGCCCATGTTGACTGAGCACGAGGGCTGAGCGGGGGCAATGCCGAAGTATCCAGGCGTCCAGTTTCCGGGCGGGCGCCGTTTCGCCTTTTCGGTGTTCGATGACGCAGATGACGGCACCGTCCGCAATCTGTCGCCCGTGTATCACTTGCTGAACGACTGTGGAGTCCTTACGACCAAGTCGGTGTGGGTATACCCTCCGCGCGGGCGGTTCAGCGGTCAGTCATTGATGGACGATGATTATCTCAGCTTCATTCTCCAACTCCGCTCCCAAGGCTTCGAGATCGCGCTGCACGGAGTCGGTGATGGCATCTTCACCAGCCGCGAGATCATGGAAGGCATGGAAATATTCAGGAGGAAGATCGGCGAATATCCACGCCTTCATACCAACCATTCGAGCAATCCCAGCAATCTCTACTGGTGGCACGAGCGCTTCGCGTTCCCCATTAGCACGCTGTATCGCTGGGCGACGGTATTCCTGAGCTCGCGAGGCGGGGCGCCGAATCACAGTCTGGGTAGCCGGCCCGATTCCCCCCAGTTCTGGGGCGATATCGCGAAACAGCATATCCTCTACATGCGTAATCTTACATTCAATGACATCGACACGCTCGCCTGCGACCCAAGAATGCCGTATCGAGTCACAAGAAAGGCCAGTTATTCCAACCTGTGGTTCAGCTCTTCCGACGGTCACACGGTGGAGGAAATGATCGATCTGTTGGCGCCGGAGAACCTCGACCGCCTGGAGGACCAGGGCGGAGCGTGCATTGTCTATACGCATTTCGCATCGGGCTTCGTCGGCTCCGATGGCCGGCTGGTACCCCGTTTTCGCCGAGCCATCGAGGACCTTGCCGGCCGGGCCGGTTGGTTCGTGCCCGTGGGCACCTTGCTGGATCATCTTCGCGCCAGCCACGCCAAGGATGCTGATCCGGGGTATTGGTACGAGCTGGCGCTGAACCTCCGCTGGCTGGCCGATCGCATCGTGAAAAGGGCTCGCTATCACCGTTAGGATCGCGCTGCTCGAGCGTTCGACCGGATCCAGGCCTCGGTCGCCTTGCAGAAGGCGAGCAGAGGGCGCATCTAAAAAGGCCAAGGCGCATGCGGCGGAGGACCGGCGGCGGCGCGAGCTGGTCGGGGCGCGCACTCAGGCCGACGCGATGATCCACACGGCGCAGCTGCAGCATGCGGAGCATGGCGCGGGCGAGGTGGCGCGCAGGCCGGTCGAGGACGCAATCCTGGCGCTGAGCGCGGCCGTCCGCCGGAACGACATCGCCGGCTTCGACCGCTCTAGCGGGCGCTGATGCGGCTCGGCGAAGCGATCGAGCGCGCCGCGGCGACACTGTCCGAGGCCGGCGCGGGCGCGGGCGGAACCGCTACCGGCCGGCAGGAGGTGGTGGACGCCACGTTCAAGGAGCGCCCACCGCGCCGGTACGGGTGAGTGGCGCAGCAAACCGGCGCCGGCACGGGTGAGCGGGGCAATAGGGGGAGCAGCGCAGCCGTGGAGCTGGACAGATACACCGACCGGGCCAAGGGCTTTTTGCAATCGGCGCAGGCGCTAGCGCTGCGCAGCGGGCATCAGCGGCTCACGCCGGAGCACCTCCTGAAGGTGCTGCTCGAGGACAAGGAGGGCCTGTGCGCCAAACTGATCGCCGCCGCCGGCGGCGATGCGAAGCGCGCGCTCGCCGGGGTCGAGGCGGAGCTGGCCAAGCTGCCCAAGGTGGAAGGTGCGGGCGCCGGCCAAGTCTACACCTCGCCCGAGCTCGCCCGCCTGTTCGACCAGGCCGAGCAGATCGCCCAGAAGGCGGGCGACGCGTTCGTCACGGTCGAGCGGCTGCTGCTCGCGCTCACGCTGGACAAGGGCACCGGCGCGGCGCGGGCGCTCGGCGCCGCCGGGATCACGCCGGAGGCGCTGAACGCGGCGATCGAAGGGATGCGCAAGGGCCGGCGGGCGGACAGCGCCGCGGCCGAGGAGGGCTACGACGCGCTCGACAAGTACGCGCGCGACCTCACCGCCGCGGCGCGCGACGGCAAGCTCGACCCGGTGATCGGCCGCGACGAGGAGATCCGGCGTACCATCCAGGTGCTCTCGCGCCGGACCAAGAACAATCCCGTGCTGATCGGCGAGCCCGGGGTCGGCAAAACCGCGATCGTCGAAGGCTTGGCGCTGCGCATCGTGAACGGCGACGTGCCGGAGAGCCTGAAGGACAAGCGCCTGCTCGCGCTCGATCTCGGCGCTCTGGTCGCCGGCGCCAAGTACCGCGGCGAATTCGAGGAGCGCCTCAAGGCGGTGCTCGCCGAGATCACCGCGGCGGCGGGCGAGATCGTGCTGTTCATCGACGAGCTGCACAACCTGGTCGGCGCCGGCCGGGCCGAGGGCTCGATGGACGCATCCAACATGCTCAAGCCCGCGCTCGCGCGCGGCGAGCTGCACTGCGTCGGCGCCACCACGCTGGACGAGTACCGCAAGCACATCGAGAAGGACGCGGCGCTGGCCCGCCGCTTCCAGCCGGTGTTCGTGAGCGAGCCCTCGGTCGAGGACACCATCTCGATCCTGCGGGGGATCAAGGAGAAATACGAGGTCCATCACGGCGTACGCATCACCGATGGCGCCATCGTCGCCGCGGCGACCCTGTCGAACCGCTACATCACCGACCGGTTCCTGCCGGACAAGGCGATCGATTTGATGGACGAGGCGGCCGCCCGGCTGCGCATGCAGGTCGACTCCAAGCCCGAGGAGCTCGACGAGCTGGACCGGCGGGTCATCCAGCTGAAGATCGAGCGCGAGGCGCTGCAGAAGGAGAAGGATGCGGGCTCACGCGAGCGGCTGCAGCGGCTCGAGCAGGAGCTGCGCGATCTCGAGCAGCAGTCAGCCGAGCTGACCTCGCGCTGGCAGGCGGAGAAGCAGAAGCTGAAGAGCGCGCAGAAGCTGAAAGAAGAGCTGGAGCGGGCGCGCGTGGAGCTGGAGCAGGCGCAGCGCCGGGGCGACTGGGCCAAGGCCGGCGAGCTGACCTACGGGCTGATTCCGGAGCTGGACAAGCAGCTGGCTGCCGCCGAAGCGGCGGAAGGCCGTCAGATGGTCGACGAGGCGGTGACGCCCGAGCACATCGCCCAGGTGGTGTCCCGCTGGACCGGCATTCCGGTCGACAAGATGCTCGAGGGCGAGCGGGCCAAGCTCTTGGCGATGGAGGACAATCTGCGCCGCCGCGTGGTCGGCCAGGACGAGGCGGTGATTGCGGTCTCGAACGCGATCCGGCGCGCCCGCGCCGGGCTGCAGGACCCCAATCGGCCGCTCGGCTCGTTTTTGTTCCTCGGGCCGACCGGGGTCGGCAAGACCGAGCTGACCCGGGCGCTCGCCGAGTTCCTGTTCGACAGCGAGCAGGCGATGGTCCGGATCGACATGTCGGAGTACATGGAGAAGCATTCGGTCGCGCGCCTGATCGGCGCGCCGCCCGGCTACGTCGGCTACGAGGAGGGCGGCAGCCTGACCGAGGCGGTGCGCCGGCGGCCGTACCAGGTGATCCTGTTCGACGAGATCGAGAAGGCGCACCCGGACGTGTTCAACGTGCTGCTCCAGGTGCTCGACG
>JBKPNX010000265.1:0-6371 GCA_046732855.1 Pseudomonadota bacterium | reverse complement strand
TCCGCACGCCACCAGCTCGTGACGATGCGCACCAGTTTCTACAACCAGATCCGCGGCCTCTTGAAGACTTCGGCGTGGTGCTCGCACCCGGCAAGGGAGCAACCTTCGAAACCGCCGAGATCCTGGCCTGGACCGCCAGCCCGCGCGGCATCGGCGGCATCGCCGTACGCGACCTCATGCTGCTTGCGGTCGAGCGCCGCTTCCGCGCCCTGCGGACCCGCTACCCGGTCGAGTAGCTGGCCGACAACGGCAGCTGCTTCACGGCCCACGAGACGGTCGCGCCTTCGCTCACGCCATCGGCCTCGTGCCGTGCTTCACGCCCGTGCGCAGCCCGCAGTCTAACGGCCTCGCCGAGGCGTTCGTGAAAACCTTCAAGCGCGATTACGTTCGGCTCAGCGCCAGGCCCGACGCCACTGCGCTCATGGCCGAGCTCGATCGCTGGTTCGAAGACTACAACGAGATGCACCCGCACCGCGCCCTCGCGATGCGCTCACCTCGCGACTTCATCAGGGCGCACCAACTCGCCACCTGTCCGGTCTGACGGGGGCAACTCCACTGGCGATGTTCCAGCGCACGGCCGAGACCCGCCGCGCAGCACCGACGCCGACGATCGCTCCCGTGATGGTATGCGTGGTCGACACCGGCACGCCCAGTTGCGTCGCCAGAAATAGCGTGATTGCCCCGCCGGTCTCGGCACAGAAACCCTGCATCGGCGTGAGGCGGGTGATCTTGGAGCCCATCGTACGCACGATCCGCCAGCCGCCGACGAGCGTGCCGAGGCCCATCGCGGCGTGGCACGCGATCACCACCCAGAACGGGACATGGAACTCCTGTCCGAGCAGGCCCTGGGAGTAGAGGAGGACGGCGATGATCCCCATGGTCTTCTGGGCATCGTTGCCGCCGTGCCCTAGAGAATACAGCGCGGCGGAGACGAACTGGAGCGTGCGGAAGCTGCTGTCGACCTCGAACGGCGTCGCGCGCACGAAGGTCCAGGACACCACCAGGACCAAAAGGAGCGCCAGCACGAAGCCGAGGAGTGGCGAGAGGACGATCGCGGCACCGGTTTTGAGGAGCCCGGTCCAGACGATCGCCCTGGCGCCGGCCTTGGCCGTCCCAGCGCCCACGAGACCGCCAATCAGCGCGTGCGAGCTGCTGGATGGGATGCCGAGCCCCCAGGTAATCGGATTCCAGGCGATCGCCCCCATCAGCGCGCCGAAGATCACGCGCGGGTGGACAACGGCCGCAGCGATGATTCCGGTGCCTAAGGTCTGAGCGACGTGCAGCCCGAAGAACAGGAAGGCGATAAAGTTGAAGAACGCCGCCCAGACCACGGCGTAGTGCGGCCGCAGCACCCGGGTCGAGACGATCGTCGCGATCGCCTTCGCCGCATCGTGCAGGCCGTTCAGGAAATCGAACAGGAGGGCGACGGCGATCAGCCCGATCAGGAGAGGCAGGCCGAGGGTCGCGTCCATGGCCGCCGCTCCGCGGCCCTCAGACGTGCTCGATCACGAGGCTGCTAATCTCGTTCGCGACGTCGTCGAAGCGGTCGACCACCATCTCGAGATGATCGTAGATTTCGTTGCCGATGACGAAGGCCATCGGGTTTGCGCTCGCCTGGGCGCGGAACAGAGCCTTCAGGCCCTCATCGTGCAGGTCGTCCGCCTTGCCCTCGATCCGCGTGATCTCCTCGGTGATTTCGTTGAGTCGCGTGATCTCATCGGCCTCGTGCTCGCGCTCGACGATCTCGCGACAATGCTGAGTCACCGTCTCGCCGCCATCCAGCAGCTGCCGCAGTGCTTCCGCGCCGGCCACCAGGGTCAGGGAATAGCGCGCAAACAGCTCGAAGAAGCGATCCTCCTTTGGCATTAAGGCTCGGAACCACTCCAGCATCCGCGTCTCGCATCGGTGGAGCCGTCCGGTTCAACAAATCGCCGATGGACTTAGTTCCTGAATGCTCGCGGCGCGCCGGCCGATCATGCGTCTCGGCGCAGGTTCGGCCGGACCTCAGCGAGCTCGGCGAGGTGATCCCGGACATGACGCTCGAGCACGGTATGAAGCTTGCGTGAGTCCACCTCGAGCTCGGCCGCGATCATCGCCGCTACCGTGCCGGCCAGTTAACCCAGGCATCCCGCTCGTCGCGTGCGAGCCGGAACACCTGAGCGACTGCCTTGGCCCGCCAGCTCACGCTTCATCCGTTGCAACCGCACCCGGCGTTCCTGGGCCTTCAGGACCTCGTTCGCGGTCCGCGCCTGCATGAAGGTCATGGCGCCGGCGGCGAGCGGCTCGCCGTGCTCGCGCAGGGTGTCCCGCACCGCCCCGAGTGCCGCGTCGGACACCGGCTTCACTGCACGCCGGGCTGCCTGCGGCTTCCGTTCCCGGCGTGAGGCTCGCCCCGCTGTTGAGCCACGTCGGTGTTGCCCGCCCAGGCCGCCTTGACCCTGGCGAGGTCCCAGCCGCCGTCCGGCTCACGCTTGATCCGGCCGGCCTTCTCCGCCCGGCGCATCGCCGTCTCGCTCACCCCGAGGTGGCGGGCCAGCTCCCGATTACTGACCGCGCGCATCCATGCAACGGCCCCGAAGTCAAGCCCTGACTTGCTGATTCCGATCGACTTCTGCGCTTGATAATCCAGCCGAAAGAAGCATTCATACGCTCATCAAAAGCACCTATGCGGATCACGAAGATGAGCCAGAGATCCCATAACCACGTTGCCAAGTCGAGAGAAGAGGCGCTTGCCACCTTCGTCTCCAAGAAGGCCGAGATCGACGCGATGCTTACTCGCCTCCTGGCGCTCAGCGACGACCACTTCGGCTACAGTCCTGACGAGATCATCTGGGGCCACGCCGAGGGCTTGGCGCACTACGCTGAGCTGCTGAAGCGCATCACCGACATGGCTTTCCAAGAGGGTGAGCACGCCGCGTAGCGCCCTGATCTCCCGGCCCGCCCCGACCGGGTGTGCCCGCCGGGGCTCAGGGTCGTAGGAGAGCGCTGGTGCGCTCCGACAACGGAGATCATCCCATGACAAAACTCAGCGATACCCAGGCCGTCATCCTCAGTGCGGCTTCCCAGCGCGACGATGGTGCGGTCCTGCCGCTGCCGGATAGCCTCACGCTTGAGGGCGGCGCCGTCGACAAGGTCCTCGGCAGCCTCAAGACCAAGGGCCTGATCGGCCACCAGGGTGCTCCGCGTGGCGACGACCCACCGCCGCTCCGGATCACCCGCGCCGGCCTCAAGGTCATCGGTGTCGAGACCGAAGACGAAGCGCAAGAGGGCGCAACGCCGACCGACACGGGTGCGACGACGGCCGATGCTGCAGCCCCGGCAACCGAATCCGGCCGCGCAGCAACCCCGGCCAAGCGTAAGGTGACGGCAACCAAGCGGGACAAGGCTGCACCGGCCGAGAAGCCCAGGCTGCGCGCCGGCACCAAGCAGGCCCTTATGATCGAGCTGCTCAAGCGCCCCGAGGGCGCCACCGTCGAGCAGATCGCCGCGGCCACCGGATGGCAGCATCACACGATCCGCGGCGCTATCTCGGGCGCGCTAAAGAAGAAGCTCGGGCTCACCATTGAGGCCACCCGCACCCGCGAGGTCGGCCCCAACAAGACCGGCGCCAAGGGCAGCAGCACGGTCTATTGGATTGTCGGGTAGCCCGACCCGCCACCTGCAAGCGCCTCCGCCGCCGTGGCCTCGCGCCCGGCGGCGATCTCTTCGCACCGCCGTCGGCGGCAATGGATATTTCATCGACCTGCGTGCGCGAGCGGCGTAGGATATTCCTGCCGTCAATTGCGATGGCAGCGGCGGAGGGCATGCCAATGGCCCCGCGCACAGAGCGGAAACTCGTCGCGATTCTGGCCGCCGATGTGGTCGGCTACTCGCGCCTGGTCGGCGATGACGAGACCGGTACGATTGCGCGCCTAAAGACCCTTCGGAAGGAGTTCATCGAGCCGCTGATCGCGGACCACGGCGGCCGGGTCGTCAAGTTAATGGGCGACGGCGCGCTCGTCGAGTTCGCGAGCGCGGTCGACGCTGTCGAATGCGCGGTCGCGATCCAGCATGGCGTCGCCGAGCGCGAGGCGGCCGCGACTAAGGATCGGCGCATCCAGTTCCGCATCGGTATCAATATTGGCGACATCATCATCGAGGAGGGCGACATCCTGGGCGATGGCGTGAACGTCGCGGCGCGCTTGGAGGGCTTGGCCGAGCCCGGCGGCATCTGCATCGCGCGAAACGTCTGGAACCAGGTTAAGGCCAAACTCAACCTTGCCTTTGAGCCAATGGGCGAGCACCGGTTCAAGAACATCTCCGAGTCGGTCACCGTCTATCGTGTCGACCTCGACGCGCCGGGCCGTGCCCTGCGCCGCCGATCCCTCTGGGCCCAGCGACGCTGGCAGGCCGCCGCGGCAGCGGTTGTCCTGCTTGTGGCACTCGGGGCCGGCGCGATGTGGTACGGAATGTGGCTGCCAGCGACCGAGCCCATTGCCGAGGGCGCCGCGGTCGTTCCCGCAGCGGCGGAGAAACCGGCCCTTTCGCTGCCCGACAAGCCCTCGATCGCTGTGCTGCCGTTCGAGAATCTCTCGGGGGACCCCAGGCAGGAGCGCTTGGCCGGCGGCCTGACTGAGGACGTCATTACTGACTTATCTCGGTTCCGCGAGCTGTTCGTCATCGCCCGCAATTCGACCGAGGTCTATAAGGGCAGGCCCGTCGATGTGCGCCAGGTCGCGCGCGAGCTAGGCGTTCAGTATGTCCTCGAAGGCAGCCTGCAGATCAATGGTGATCAAGTGCGTGTCACGGCGCAGTTGATCGACGGCACGACCGGTAATCACGTCTGGGCGGAGCGTTACGATCGCCCGCTAGATGACGTATTCGTCGTTCAGGACGAGGTAACCAAGAAGATTGCGGGCACTCTGGCGCCGTCGATGGGCGGCGTCCTGACCCGGGCGGGGAGAGAAAGCGCGCGGCGCAAGCCGCCCGAAAGCCTGCAAGCCTATGAGAATTACCTGCTGGGAATCGAGCACAAGCACCGCTTCACACAGGAAGACAATCAGAAAGCTCATAAACTTCTGGCGAAGGCGATCGAACTCGATCCCAGCTTGGCTCGCGCCTATGTGGGCTTGGCCATGGCGGACAGCGTCGCCATCGACAACGGCTGGACGACTTCGCGTCAGGACTCGCTTGACAACATGTTGAAGGCGGTGCGGACCGCGCTCTCCCTGGATCCTTCCGACGGCCAGGCGCATTTGTTTCTCGGTACCTACTATTTGTACGTTGGCGATATGGAGCAGAGTCTCGCCGAGCACGACAAGGCGCTGAACCTCAATCCGAACGACGCCGACGTGCTGGTAATCAGCGCGGGTGACATGACCTGGTTCGGCAGGGCGGAGCAAGCGGCAGAGCTGGCAGAACGGGCTGTCCGCATCAATCCCAACTATCCGGAGTGGTATGGTTGGGGCCTGCTCCTTGCGTACTTCTACGACGGCCAATATGACAGAGCCCTCGCCGTCACGCGTAGCAGGCTGAACCCCGACATCTGGGACTATATCTACCGGCCGCTGATCTATGCAGAACTCGGCCGAAAGGCAGAGGCTGCAACTGCAGTTTCGGAGCTCTTGAAGCGCAATGCTGAATATTCTGCCGAGTTCTGGGTCAGCAACGTGGGTGCGTTTGCCCGCGAGATCGAGTTGAACCGGTTCCTCGACAGCCATCGCAAGGCCGGGCTCCCGGTCTGTGCAACCGAGGCGCAGCTCACGAAATACGCGGACATGAATCGCCTGGAGCAGTGCGAGCAGGAGCGCGCGAAGAGTTAGCCGGCAAGCAGGTTGACAATTACTTCTCCGCAGACTCGCGCCCGGCGGCGATCTCTTCATAACTGCTACCATCGCCGTCCAGCGTCGCGCTCCCGCCGCTGAACTCCTGCCAGCGCAGGATGATCGTGTCGACGTACTTAGGATCGAGCTCGATCAAGCGCGCCTGACGCCCCGACTTCTCGCATGCGATCAGGGTCGATCCGGACCCGCCGAACGGGTCAAGCACGAGATCCCGGGTCTTGCTGGAGTTCCTGATTGCCCGCTCGACCAGCGCCACCGGCTTCATGGTCGGATGGAGGTCGTTCCTGACCGGCTTATTGACGAACCAAACGTCGCCCTGGTCCCGGGCCCCGCACCAGTAGTGGTCGCTCCCTACCTTCCAGCCGTAGAGGATTGGCTCATATTGCCGCTGATAGTCGGCGCGGCCCAGGGTGAACGTGTTCTTCGCCCAGATGACGAACGTTGACCACTTCCCGCCGGCGGCGGTGAAGGCACGCTGCAGCGTGTGCAGCTCCGAGCTGCTCATGGAGATGTAGCAGGCGCCCTTGGTGACCGAGAGGATGTTGACAC
>JBKPNX010000264.1:0-15964 GCA_046732855.1 Pseudomonadota bacterium | reverse complement strand
GCGGCGTCGCAGTCCAGTGGGGCAATGCGGCAGCCACGCACCGGCGACAGGATCGGATCGGCGTCGGGGACAATCCGCTCGGTCGACCGTTACCGTCCCGCGGGGTCCGTCAGCGGCAGCCAATCTGACCTGCCAGCGGGCAGATGAGCGGCCCGGAATGCCCGGCACACGTCCGCCCGCCGATTTGGCAGCGGCGCCGCCGTTTGGCAGAGGCCATCGCATCCGTATCAGTGGTTGGGAGGCGACCATGTCCGTCGCACGCGTCACCGAGATCATCTCCGCATCGGATCAGAGCTTCGAGCACGCGGTCAAGGAAGGCATCCTGCGGGCCAATCAGACGCTTGAGAACATCAAGGAAGCTTGGGTCGCGAGCCAGCGAGTCGTGGTCGAGAACGGCAACATCGTCGAGTACCGGGTCACGCTCAAGGTCACCTTCGTGCTGCGCTGACGACGGCGCCGCCCGGCGGGGCGCCCCATAGCGCAGTCGTCCCGCCTGCCGGAGTACGCTCGCCGCTCTGCTCGTGCACCGTCGCGGCGTGACGGCGCAGGAGCTTGCGTCCGTTCGGGACATCGGCGGTCTGCCAAGTCACCTTCTCAGGTTGGTGAAGCCTATTTTTGGCTGCGCACACCCTATCGGAGTGGCGGGAGTTCTCGACCCTCATTCGGCAACTCGTCACGATCGTCCGCAGCGCGCGGGAAGTGTTCTGCGAGCCGCATGCCGATCAGCTCGACGACATCGAGAAAACCCTCGGTAATCCGCCCGGCCCGCACCTGCTCGATGAAATCGGCCACGGCAGTGTCCCACGTGCCGGGTGGGACGCGCGCATTGATGCCCTCATCCGCGATGATCTCGACATAGTGCTCGGCGACCGAAACGAAGATCAGGACGCCGGTCCGCGCCCGGGTCAGGTGCAATCGCTGCTCGAAGAATTGCTCGCGCGCGAGCTGACCGGCGCGGCGCCGCTTCAGCGATTCGGGGACCAGCGCCATGCGCATCGGCAGCAGGTGCAGAAGCAAAGCGAGCACGAAAAATGCGGCCGCCTGCGCAAAATAAAGCGTCCGGACGGCCATGCCCGGCGCGAGTGTCAGCAGCAATGCCGGCAGGAGAAGCGCCACGAGGGCCGCCCAGAGGAGCGGGACGTAACGGTAATCGTCCGCCGCCGGCGCCACCACCGCCACCAGCTCGCCGCTGGTCCGGCGCTCGGTCTCGGTGATCGCGTTCGCGATCTTTTGCCGGTCCTGCTCGCTGAGGAATGCCATCGTCACCAGCGTCCCGAGGCGCCGCCGCCGCCAAAGCTGCCGCCGCCGCTGAACCCGCCGCCGCCGCTGAACCCGCCGCTCGGCCCACCGCCGCCAAAGCTGCCGCCGCCGCTCCGCGCGCCCCAGTCGCCGGGCAGAACGATCGGCGGTCCATAGCCGCGAAACCGCCCCCGCCGCCGCCGGCTGAACATCAGATTGAGGACGATGATCATGATGATCGGCAGCGCGATGGCGAGCGGGAACGGTGACGGCGCGGGCGCGCTCTCGGGGAGCCGAGCCGGGACGAGTGCCGGGTCGTAACTGCCCCCGAGCGTGTCGATCATGGCCGCGACGCCCGCCTTGATTCCGGCCGGGAAATCGCCCGCGCGGAAGTGCGGCAGGATGCGGCTCTCGATGATCGTCCGACTCTGGGCGTCCGTCAGTTCGCCCTCGAGGCCATAGCCGACCTCGATCCGTACCTCGCGCTCCTCGGGAGCGACGATCAGGAGGGCGCCGTTGTCCTTGCCTTTCTGGCCGATACCCCAGTGGCGGCCGAGCTGGTAACCGAAGTCTTCGATCGGAAGCCCCTGGAGCGACGCCACGGTCACGACCACGATCTGATCCGTGGTCTCCTGCTCGAACCGCGCGAGCGCAGCCTCCAGCTCCCTCTGATCGCGCTCGCTCAGCAGGCCGGCGCGGTCATTGACGCGGCCGGTGAGCGGCGGGAATTCAGGCTCGGCCGCCTGGACGCTCGCGATCGCGGCCAGGAACAGCAGCGGCAGCAGCACGAGCGCGCGGCCCATGCTCAGAATTTGACCTGCGGCGCCTGCTCGGCGCCCTCGGCGGCGGTGAAGGTCGCCTTGGCCTCGGCGCCGTACACCATGGCCCAGAGCCGGCCCGGGAAGGTCCGGATCTCGGTATTGTAGCGCTGGACCGCCTGGATGTAGTCCCGGCGCGCCACCGAGATGCGGTTCTCGGTTCCTTCCAGCTGCGACTGCAGAGCGAGGAAATTCTGGTTGGAGCGCAGCTCGGGATATTGCTCGACCACCACGAGGAGCCGGCCGAGCGCCCCGGTGAGCTGGGCCTGGTTCTGCTCGAACTGCCGGAACGCCTCCTCGTTGGTCAGGATGTCCGGCGGCAGCTGCATCTGCGCGACCTTGGCGCGCGCCTCGGTCACCTGCGTCAGCACCTCCTTCTCCTGCTGGGCGTAACCTTTCACGGTCTCGACCAGATTCGGGATCAGGTCGGCTCGCCGTTGATATTGGTTCTGCACTTGCGCCCAGCCTGCGTTCACCTCTTCCTCCAAGGTCCGAATGGTGTTGACCCCGCAGCCGGTCAGCAGGGCGAGCAGGAACAGGCACAGCACCGGGGTCCAGGGGGCGGGGCGCCGCGGCGCGGGGCAGCACATCGTCATGTTTCCTCCTGAAGCGTATTCACAGTCATCTTAGCCACCGAATTCTTGCGCCAAAATCCCGGGCGCTGTCACCGGGGTGCCCTGAGCTTCCAATGCGTCGAGCCGCCGACCAAGTCCCTATCCGATCGCTCCACTCCGGGATTGTCCGGTGAATAACGGCCTCGGCCTTGTGCGGAACATAGCGGCCGCGCTATCGAGGCCAACATCGTAAGCAGATCAATTGCGGCATAGTCGATTCGGGGGAGAGTGGTTTCCCGTTGGCAGCGCCTGTCAAAAGCTTGGCATGGAACGTCAAGCAGGAACCTGGACAGCGGCCCATCTCATGCCGTGGGGACCGCCGCTGCGTCCGGGTGGTGCATCCCCCTCGTCACCGCGGATGCACGGCTGTCCCAAAACGGACCTGATGAATGGCCCGGCTGATTAACCCAGAACCCCGACCACGCCCTTTGTTCCGGCATGGGCGGGAGACCTGCTAAAAGAGATGGCACTAATGCTGACGCATTCCTGGCGCAGGTGACGCCTTACAGCGAAAGCCCGGTTACATTGCAGCTCATGGGCCAGCTCCGTTGGCTCCTCATGCTGGACCTTGCTCCTGGGGTTGCACCGCGCTGTTTTGGATCATCGCCCTAGTCTGGGCACGCTCCGGCCGCAACCAGCGCTATAAAAACGACGTCGTACTGAGGGACCGCACATGAACCGCAAACTCACGACGCATGGAGTTGGGCAGTATGGAAAGCGTGCTGTTGAGACTGAACTCCGGGCGCACAACTGGACAGTCCTCAAAGGCAATCCTCTGCGCGCTCGAAGAGACGGCCGGATTGTCAAGATCCACGTCTCGACGTCAGGGCTGTCGAAATTGGGGCTTCCCTATGGATCGTTTCAGCTTCACCACGTTGACGATCGGAGCGAAGACGCCTTTCACGTGCTCGTCAGCATGGGGACCAACGCCAGTGAGGACGAGTTCTTCATCGTCCCGAACAAGGAGGTTGGCGATGCTGTCGATCGCTACAGAGAGCACTGGCTCAAAACCCATCCGCATGGGCGAGATGACAACTGGTGGGTACTGAAACTGCGCGATAAGCAAAGCGACCTCGATGCCTTGAACTGGGGCTTCAGACGCAAGTGGAGCCGTTACCGAGATAACTGGGCCTTCCTAACCGAAGGAGCCAACATATGAGCAGGACGCACGGCAAGGGCAGGATCTTTCCCGACCTGCCCTGTGGCGAGGAGCTAATCCACGACGCCCTCCTGTGGGCAGCAGAACAACCTGAGACCTACAGCACCGTCGATCTGGAGCGGCACCTAGCCAAGCTTCACAACCTGACCGCCAAACAGCTTGCATACAGGTTTCCCGATTCTGGGCTACCCGCTTGGCCCAACTACGTTGCCTGGGCCACCAGCCGGATGACGGCTCCCTATCACTGGCACAAACGCACCGGCACTCGGCTGTACAAGCTGACCTCAGAAGGAAACGCCGAGGCGCGGGAGGCCAAGGCGCAGATCGCCGACGCCCAGCAGACCGCCAAGACACGAACCCAGGAGCAGATCGCAACCTACTAACTGCGCGGTGCGGCAGTAACACCTGCCGACCTTAGCCCTCGTCGCCTGTCCTAGCGCCTACAGGGCCGCGGCAATCGGATCATGGTTTTCGTGTTAGCATTGATGCTACCTCGGGATCGAGGATCGCGCGGATTCGGTCTTCGAGTGCGTCACGGGTGGCGTCGTCGCCCAGCTGACGCCCGGTCTCGTCTTCGAACATCCCGAGCTGTCTGACGATTTCGCCCCAGTAGGTGCCGACCTTGCGGGCTTCGTCGCTCCAGTGCTGCCGGCGCCAAGGGCCTCCAAACCCTGATGGGCCACAGTTCAATCGCGATCACGTTCGACGTGTACGGGCACCTGTTTCCCCAGGAGAACGATCACGACAAGTTCGCGGCTGGCGAGTTGCCCTTGTGGGATGAGGTGCGCTGATGCAACACGGATGCAACAGGACGAGGAGGGGCAATGACGATGATCACGATCCGCAATCACGCCAAGGAACGACTGGAGGCCGGCGAGCTGGCGCTCGGGGTTGGGCTGCGCCAGGCGCGCACGGTCGACATCGCCAAGATCATGAAGACCGCCGGCTACGATTTCCTGTTCATCGACATGGAGCACAACTCGATGTCGATCGACCTCGCGGCGCAGATCAGCGTCGCCGCCCAGGATGCCGGGATCACGCCGGTGGTGCGCGTGCCCGCGTTCGAGCATTTCCACGCGACCCGCGCGCTCGATGCCGGCGCGCAGGGCATCGTGGTGCCGCACGTCGACACGGCCGAGATCGCGGCGCGCATGGTGAGCAACTGCAAGTACCCGCCGGTCGGCCATCGCTCGGTCACCGGCGCCCTGCCGCAGCTCGACTTCAGGCCCGCGCCGCTCGGCGAGGCGACCGCGGCGATCAATGCCGCGACGCTCCTGATCCTGATGCTCGAGACGCCCGAAGCGGTCGACAACGTCGAAGCGATCGCCGCGGTGCCCGGGTTGGACGTGCTGCTGGTCGGGACCAACGATCTGTGCATGGAGATGGGCATCCCCGGCCAGCTCGATCATCCGCGCGTCGGCGCGGCGTTCGAGCGCATCGTCGCCGCGTGCCGGGCGCACGGCAAGTACGCGGGGCTCGGCGGCGTGTACGACCCGGCGCTGATGCAGCGCTACCTGGCGATGGGCTTTCGCCTGGCGCTCGCCGGCAGTGACCTGAGCTTCATGCTCGCCGCGGCCAGGGAGCGCGCCGCCGCGGTCCGCGCCATGAACGTCGGCTAGGTATCGCGCGGCATGCTATACTCGTGCTCACCTGACCGAGCCTGCTACCAGAACTTGCTCGCAGGGCGACCGGCCCTCATGGTCGTGTCAGACAGCGGGCGCACAGGGATTGCCAGGGCCGGACGGACTGTCAGAACGAGTCATTAGTGGCGGCCCCCGGCCGGCGCAGACTCGGGGCCATCACCGCCGTGCCGTCGATTCGCGGCAGTCCGGTTTCGATTCCGAACACCGGCGCCCGGCCCTGCGCGCCTGTTGCGCCAACTCTTGACGTGGAATTCGTTTCGTGGCCCTTCTCAACCGAAGGGATCAATAGGAGTGGGAGCATTGGATCAGAATCGGTTCAAGGCCTTCCTGCGAGGTCGGCAGTGGGGTGCGTCCCTAGATCGTCAATTCGTGGATCACGCTTTGGCAGATCCACAGTTGCCGGACGGCAAGTCATGGGAAGAGGTGCGGGACTACATCAAGCAGCGCAACCCCGGTGCTCCACAGCAAACGCTCACGGCCGCCGAATACGTCTGGCAACGCTACGTGGAAAGCACTCAGCAGCCTCAGGACGAGTAAGGCGCCGGCGAGCTGGGGCGCTGGTCAGGTGACAGGTGATCGCAATGCAGGCACCTACGGTCGGTCTGATCTTTGCCCTATTCGCACTGGCGTGTGGCCTCATCGGCCTTATCCTGCACCTGATAGGACCTTCGAAGGAGCGGGCACTAAAACACAGCCTCGCCATCTATGCGCCAATCCTTGCCGGCTTCTGGGTGGCAGCGGAACCGCGCGTAGGATTTCTTGCCGTCGGGTTAGGGCTGTTAGCCGCTTTTGGCATGCACTGCTATTTTGCGCTGGCCGACCGCGAACAGCGCGACAGAGAGAACTACCTGCGGCGGCTCGAGCAAGAGGGTATAGACCCGGCTGAAGACATCCGTCGCTCCCTTGCCGCCGCCGGGGGCTGCCGTGAAGGTGACCCTATTGTGGTTCCTAGACCGAGGGAATGAACCGGCATTCCCTGCAGCACAGATGCAACATGGTGGGCAGAAAGGCGCGGAATTGTTACCGCGGTCCGTGATGCTTGGCCTGTCAAAAGTGACATCTTACGCGAGAAGGCTTCACGTTGATCATCGAGGATATCGGTTGATGGCGAACTGGTTATGCTCGCCGCCGTTAAGGAGTGCGCCGCCGCGGTCCGCGCGATGAATCTCGCCTGACCGGCGGTCGCGGAGTCGGCACCCGCCCTGAAGGCTCCCCGCTCCTCTACGGCCCGCCCCTGAACTCTGCCCCGTGCGAGACAGCGCGCGGCAGCCCCGACGCTTTGCCAGTGCGACGCTCGCGCTGGGGGATCGACCACGGGTCCCGGCGCGTTTGGCCCGCGCCGGCGGTCAGCTCGACTGAGGTGACCCGAAGCCGCCGCCGGCCGGCGTCTGGATGACGAACACGTCGCCCGGGCCGACCGCGGCCTTGGCGCAGCCCGGGAGCGGCTCGGTCGTGCCGTCGGCGCGCTCGATCCACTGCCGGCCGACCGCGCCGGGCGCCCCGCCCGCGAGGCCGAACGGCGCCACGATCCGGTGATTGGACAACAGCGCCGCGCCCATCGGTTCGAGGAACCGTACGCGGCGGATCGTGCCGTCGCCGCCCCGGTGCCGCCCGGCGCCGCCGGAGCCGCGATCGATCCGGTGGCTCTCGAGCAGCACCGGATAGCGCCACTCAAGCACCTCGGGGTCGGTCAGGCGCGAGTTGGTCATGTGGGTGTGCACCGCAGACGTGCCGTCGAAATCCGGCCCGGCGCCCGCGCCGCCGCAGATCGTCTCGTAATACTGGTAGCGGTCGTTGCCGAAGGTGAAGTTGTTCATCGTGCCCTGCGCTGCGGCGAGCACGCCGAGCGCGCCGTAGAGCGCATCGGTGATGCACTGCGAGGTCTCGACGTTGCCGGCGACCACGGCGGCGGGGTGGCGCGGGTTGAGCATGCACCCTTGCGGGATCACGATCTCGATCGGCTTGAGGCAGCCCTCGTTCATCGGGATCGGCTCGTCGACCAGGGTGCGGAAAACGTAGAGCACCGCGGCGCGACACACGGCTGCCGGCGCGTTGAAGTTGTCGGCGAGCTGTGCGCTCGTGCCGGTGAAGTCGACCACGGCGCGCCGCGCCGCCCGGTCGATCGCCACGCGCACCCGGATCGCCGCGCCGTTGTCGAGCGGATACTCGAACGCGCCATCCTTGAGCACACCGAGCACCCGACGCACCGACTCCTCGGCGTTGTCCTGGACGTGGCGGGTGTAGGCGAGCACCGTATCCAGGCCGAACTGGCCGATCATGCGCGTGATTTCGCCTGCCCCGCGCGCGCACGCCGCGATCTGGGCCTGCACGTCGGCCACGTTCTGGCGCGGGTTGCGCGCCGGATAGCGGCCCGAAGCGAGCACCGCATCGAGCTCGTCCGCGAGGAACCGCCCCTGGTCGACCAGCTGCAGGTCGTCGATCAGCACGCCTTCCTGCTCGATCGACGTGCTGTCCGGCGGCATGGAGCCGGGCGTGATGCCGCCGATGTCGGCGTGATGCCCGCGCGACGCAGTGAGGAACAGGAGCTGTCCGTCGTCATCGAACACCGGCATGATCACCGTGACGTCGGGCAGGTGGGTGCCGCCGTTGTATGGGTTGTTCAGCGCGAACACGTCGCCCGGGCGCATGCCGGCGCCGCGCAGCCGCAGGATCGTGCGCACGCTTTCGCCCATGGAGCCCAGGTGCACCGGCATGTGCGGCGCGTTGGCGATCAGCATGCCGTCCCGATCGAACAGCGCGCAGGAGAAATCGAGCCGCTCCTTCATGTTCACCGAGTAAGCCGTGTTCTGCAGGGTCACGCCCATCTGCTCGGCGATCGACATGAACAGGTTGTTGAACACCTCGAGCATGATCGGATCGGCGCGCGTGCCGATCGCGGCGCGCTCCGGCAGCGCCTCGATGCGGCCGAGCAGAAGATGGTCGCGCGCGGTCAGCTCCGCCGCCCAGCCGGGCTCGACCACCACGGTGGTGGTCGCCTCGACGATGATCGCAGGTCCCGCGACGCGGTCGCCCGGGCGCAGATCGGCGCGCTCGAACACCGGGGTCTCGAACGCTTTGGGCGGCTGGTGCGGCGCCCGCGCGGTGATCATCCGGGTGTGTTCCACGGGCGCGAGCGGCTGGTCCGCGGCGCGCGCCACGATCGCGAGCTCCGGCTCGTCGATCACCGCCATCCGGCCAATCGCCTCGACCGCCACCTGTTCGACCACGAGACCGCGGCCTTCGACCACGAAGCCGTAGCGGGCGCGGTGCTCGGCCTCGAACGCGCGGCGCAGTTCGGCGGCGCCCGCGGCGGCAAGCTCGAGCGAGGTATCCGTGCCGCTGTAGCGGATGTGTACGCGCGCCATCGTGGTGATGCGCGCCGGCTCGATGCCCTGACGCTCGAGCTCCGCGCACGCCGCCGCCGCGAGCTCGTCGATCGCCTGTTCGATCGTCGGCATCAAGGCGTCGTCGAGCGGCGCCTCGATCGCCCGCTGCCGGATCACGCGGACGTCGGCCAGACCCATGCCGTAGGCCGAGAGCACGCTCGCGAGCGGGTGCACGAGAATGCGCGTGAGGCCGAGCGAGTCGGCGACCAGGCAGGCGTGCTGCCCGGCCGCGCCGCCGAAGCAGCAAAGCACGTAGTCGGCGATGTCGTGGCCGCGCTGGATCGAGATCTTCTTGATCGCATTGGCCATGTTGTCGACCGCGATCGCGAGGCAACCGTGCGCCAGCTGTTCGGGCGTGCGCTCGACGCCGGTGGCACGCGCCACCTCGGCCGCCAGCGCGCGGAATCCCCGGCGCACGATCTCATCGTCCAGCGGCTGATCGGCGTCGGGCCCGAATACGTTCGGGAAAAAGCGCGGATGCAGCTTGCCGACCATGACGTTGGCGTCGGTCACCGTGAGCGGCCCACCGCGCCGGTAACAGGCCGGCCCGGGATTGGCGCCGGCCGACTCCGGCCCGACCCGAAAGCGCGCGCCATCGAAGGAAAGGATCGAGCCACCGCCGGCCGCGACCGTGTGGATCGCCATCATCGGCGCGCGCAGGCGCACGCCCGCCACCTCCGACTCGAAGGTGCGCTCGAACGCGCCGGCGCAGTGGGCGACATCGGTCGACGTGCCGCCCATGTCGAACGTGATGATGCGCTCGAACCCGGCGAGCCCGGCGACCCGCACCGCGCCGACGATGCCGCCGGCCGGTCCGGACAGGATGGCGTCCTTGCCCTGGAAGTGCCGGGCGTCGACCAGGCCGCCGTTCGACTGCATGAACATCAGCCGCACGTCACCGAGCGACCGCGCGATCCGGTCGACGTAGCGCCGCAGGATCGGTGACAGGTAGGCGTCGACCACGGTGGTGTCGCCGCGGCTGACCAGCTTCATGAGCGGCGAGACCTGATGGCTGACCGAGACCTGGGTGAAGCCGAGCGCGCGCGCCAGCTCGGCGAGCGCCAGCTCGTGCGCGTGGTGGCGATAGCCGTGCATCAACACGATCGCCAGCGCGCGTCGGCCGCGCGCCAAGCTCGCCGCGAGATCGGCCTTGGCCTTGATGAGGTCGATCGGGCGCAGGGCCGTGCCGTCGGCGCGCACGCGCTCGTCGATCTCGACCACCTCCGCATACAGCATTTCCGGCAGCACGATGCGCCGGGCGAAGATGTCCGGGCGGTGCTGATAGCCGATGCGCAGCGCGTCGCCGAGCCCCTTGGTGATCGCGAGCACCGTCGGTTCGCCGCGCCGCTCAAGCAGCGCGTTGGTCGCAACGGTCGTGCCCATCTTGACCGCGTCGATCGCGCTCGCCGGGATCGGCTGGTCCGGCGCGAGGCGCAGCAGCTGCCGGATCCCCTCGAGCGCCGCGTCGTCGTACTGCTCGGGGTTGTCCGACAGGAGCTTGTGCACCCGGATCGCGCCCTCGGGGGTACGCGCCACCACGTCGGTGAACGTGCCGCCCCGATCGATCCAGAACTGCCAGCCGGACCCAGGCCCGCTCCTCGTCATCACCGCTCCTCTGCCGTTCCGCCGCGATCGGCGCGACACTAGCCGAACCGGACCCGTCGCGCATGCGGCCTTGGCCGAGCCGCTCAGCGGCCGCGGCGCGCCAGGTCGCCGCCGGCCGGACCAGCGATCGCCTGCCTTGGCACGATATTCGGCGCCAGCCCCGTCGCCCGCACGCTTTGATGGAGTTCAGCGGGCGGTCAAGGATTCGCTCGTCGTCGCGACGTCGTTATCGAGAATGCCCCTTATCGACCTGCGAGGTGACTGCCGCCGCCCGTTCGCGCACAGCTTCTTGCGCCCGCGACCCGTGCTCAGCGCGTCGGGTGCACGCATCGGAGCGTCGGAGGGACACGCGCCGGGATCGGGGCCGCGCCGCGCCGTGCCGCGGATGGTCTCGAAATTTCGATTCTCGAGCTGGCCGCCCAGGCGCACCTTGTGCCAGCGCAGGTAACGCCAGAGCGCCATATTCGCCTGCTTGAAATCGCCGGCGCCGAGGCTACGGTCGCCCGTCGTCTGGGCCAAGTAGTCCAGCACGTCTGGATGCTGCAGATGCGAGCGGTGCTGGTCGAACAAGGCCTTGAAGAACTCGCCGTACTGAGCGTGCGCGCACAGCGACAGCCGGTAGACGCCATAGGCGAGCAGGAGACAGATAGCCGAAAGCAGCAAATTCGCCCAGGTCGGCACGGCCCAGCCGAACCCGATCCTCTCCCCGAACCCCAGGAGCCGAGGCAGGAGCGACTCGATCGCGCCGCCCGACCCGCGCGCAGCCAGGAGCAGCCAAAACCACGCGAAGAACCAGACCGCTGCGAGCGCGAGCACGAACGACAGGTACAGCGCGCCATCGACCGAGGCCTGTTTGCGCCCGATTTCGTCGCGCAGGTCTTTGTCGATCGACACCCAGATCCGATAGAAAAAGAAGACCGAGTCCAGGCCGTATTTGCAGCTCGGATAGAGCTCGTACTCGTACATCAGGTTGCCCAGCCGGGTGGGCATCGCGGCATGGCGCTCGCCGTCGGGGCCGAGCGGAAACCGCGCGATGTCGCTGCATGCCTCGAGGTACCGTCCCCGATCGCCCTGCGCCTGGGTCCGCTCGGCGCACGCCTGCAGACGGCGCAGCCGTTGCTGCTCCCGGCGCAGCGCCCAGGCATGCAGCCACGTCGGCCAGTAGCGGCGCCCTTCGTAGAGCATGTAGATCTGGGTATCGCAGAGCCCGAGCAGCCAGCCACCGAACAGGGCCGCAAACGGCAGATAGATCAGGGGATCGACCGGCGTGCCGTCGATCGAGACCACCGCCGGCCACAGGATCAGCGCGAGCATCAGGCCTGGCAGCACCAGACGAAACAGCAACTGGTCGGTGCTGAGGGTGAGCGGGAGCTTCATCATGGGTCTGGACCTCCGACCTCGGCCAGAGAGCGGGAATGGCGGGCAATCGTGCCCGTCAACCGGCGCGCCTAGTCGTCGGGCCCGCCGCCCGGGCTGCGCGGACCGATGCCACGGGTCCTGACCGGGCCGCACTCCGGGCCCCGCTCGCAGGTCGGGCAGGCTTCGCACGCGTGGCCGGCCTCGCGCCTCGTGCATTGGGTGGAGCCGCCGCGCGAGAGGCCCGGCACCCGGGCGGGCGCCATGGTATCGCATTGACCGGGTTGGGCCGTCCGGACGCCCGCTGCCGCCCCTGGGGACGGCTGCGTGCCGGAATGGGCAAAATAATTGGCCAGAATAAAGCCGGCTGCGGTGGCGATGATCACCACAATCCTACATGATCGGACAATATTCGAGGCGGTCGGCTGTAATGAGCTGTTCATGGGTCGCCTCCATTGGCGGAGCTGTCCCATCGCGATTGGACTCTGATAGCGCCAAGGGCCGCGGTCTATGAGTTGCTTCACAAGTTATCGACTTTTTTACGCAGAGAGGGAACAGGAGGGCAGGTAGGCACGGAAGGAGCGACCCGGGGCCGGACCGCGGCGCGGCTATCTCGGCCGCGCCTCCCGCGGGACCCACCCGCTAGGCCCGGCGCTTCTTCTCCTCGAGGCGCGGTGCCAGGACACGTGCGAGATAAGCCCCGGTGTACGACCCCGGCGTCTGAGCGACCTGCTCCGGCGTGCCGGCGGCGACGAGCCGGCCGCCGGCGTCGCCGCCCTCGGGGCCGAGATCGATCAGAAAATCCGCGGTCTTGATTACCTCGAGATTGTGCTCGATCACCACCACCGTGTTGCCCTGCTCGACCAGCGCGTGCAGCACCTCGAGCAGCTTCCTGACGTCCTCGTAGTGCAGCCCCGTGGTCGGCTCATCCAGGATATAGAGGGTATCGCCGGTCGCGCGGCGGCTCAGCTCCTTGGCCAGCTTGACCCGCTGCGCCTCGCCGCCGGAGAGCGTGGTCGCGGCCTGGCCGAGCCTGATGTAGCCGAGGCCGACCTTCTGCAGCGTCTCCAGCTTGTGGCGGATCGGCGGGATGGCATGGAAGAACTCCGCCGCGCTCTCGACCGTCATGTCGAGCACGTCCGCGATCGACTGCCCCTTGTACCTGACCTCGAGCGTCTCGCGGTTGAAGCGCCGCCCATGGCAGACGTCGCAGGTGACGAACACGTCGGGCAGAAAGTGCATCTCGATCTTGATCACGCCGTCGCCCTGGCACGCCTCGCACCGCCCGCCCTTGACGTTGAACGAGAAGCGGCCCGGCCGGTAGCCGCGGGCCTGCGCCTCCGGCAGCCCGGCGAACCAGTCGCGGATCGGCGTGAAGCAGCCGGTGTAGGTGCACGGGTTCGAGCGCGGCGTGCGCCCGATCGGCGACTGGTCGATGTCGACCACCTTGTCGAGGAACTCGATCCCCTCGATTTGGTCGTGGGCGCCGGCGAGCAGGCGGGACTTGTACAGGCGGCGCGCGAGCGCCGGATAGAGCGTGTCCAGGATCAGGGTCGACTTGCCGCTGCCGGAGACGCCGGTGACGCAGGTGAAGGTGCCGAGCGGGATCGCGACCTGGACGTCCTGCAGGTTGTTCTCGCGCGCGCCGGACAGCTTCAGCCAGCGGCCCCGCTTGGCCTGCCGGCGCAACAGGGGCAAGGGGATCTGCCGGCGCCCGACCAGGTACTGCCCGGTCAGGCTCTCCGGCGCCGCCATGATCGCTGCTGGCGAACCTTCGGCGATCACCACGCCGCCGTGCACGCCGGCGCCGGGACCCATGTCGACCACGTGGTCCGCGGCCAGGATCGCCTCCTCGTCGTGCTCGACCACGATCACCGTGTTGCCGAGATCGCGCAGGCTCTTGAGCGTGTCCAGCAGGCGCTGGTTGTCGCGCTGATGCAGGCCGATCGAGGGCTCGTCCAGGACGTAGAGCACGCCGGTCAGGCCCGAGCCGATCTGCGAGGCCAGTCGGATGCGCTGGCTCTCGCCGCCCGAAAGCGAGCCGGAATCGCGGGCAAGGGTCAGGTAGCCGAGACCGACGTTCTGGAGGAACCCGAGGCGGTCGTTGACCTCCTTCAGGATGCGCCGCGCAATCTCGTTCTGCTTGTCGGTGAGGTGCGCCGGCAGCTCGCGAAACCAGGCGGCCGCCTCCTCGATCGACAGCTCGGTCACCTGCCCGACATGCCGGCCGCGCACCTTGACCGCGAGCGCCTCGGGCTTCAGGCGGTGCCCCTCGCAGGCTTCGCACGGCGCGGTGCTCAGATACTTGCCGAGCTCCTCCTTGAGCCATGCCGAATCGGTCTCGCGCCAGCGTCGCTGCAAATTCGGCAGCACGCCCTCGAACGACCGGTTGGTGCTGTAGCGGCGCAGGCCGTCGTCATAGCTGAGCTCGACCGGCTCCTCGCCCGAGCCGAACAGGATCAGCTCGCGCATCTTCTCCGGCAGCTCCTCCCAGGGCGTGTGCAGGCTCTGGCGGAAGCGCTTCGCGATGCTGTCCAAGGTCTGCAGGTAATAGGTCGAGGTCGAATTCGCCCAAGGCTCGACCGCGCCGTCGTACAGACTCTTCTCGGGGTCGGGCACCACGAGATCCGGATCCATGTACATCCGGCGGCCGAGCCCGTCGCAGGCCGGACAGGCGCCCTGGGGGCTGTTGAACGAGAACAGGCGCGGCTCGATCTCCTCGATCGTGAAGCCGGACACCGGACAGGCGAACTTGGCCGACAACAGCAGCTGCTCGCCGGTATCGGCGTTCTCGACCAGAAGCAGGCCATCGGAGTGATTGAGCGCGGTCTCGATCGAATCGGCGAGGCGTGGCTCGATCCCGGGCGCCAGCACCACGCGGTCAACCACGAGCTCGATGTCGTGCTTCAGCTTCTTATCGAGCTTCGGCACCGCGTCCAGCTCGTACAGCTTGCCGTCGACCTTGACCCGCTGGAAGCCGGCGCGCAGCAGCTCGGCGAACTCCTTGCGGTACTCCCCCTTGCGGCCGCGCACGATCGGCGCCAGCAGGTAAAGACGGGCGCCCTCGCTAAGGCCCATGATCCGGTCGACCATCTGGGAGACGGTCTGGCTCTCGATCGGCAGCCCGGTCGCGGGCGAATAGGGTATGCCGATGCGGGCGTAGAGCAGGCGCAGGTAGTCGTAGATCTCGGTGACCGTGCCGACCGTGGAGCGCGGGTTCCGCGACGTGGTCTTCTGCTCGATCGCGATCGCGGGCGAAAGGCCGGTGATCGAGTCGACGTCCGGCTTCTGCATCAGCTCGAGGAACTGACGGGCGTAGGCCGAGAGGCTCTCGACGTAGCGGCGCTGGCCGTCGGCATAGATGGTGTCGAACGCGAGCGAGGACTTGCCGGAGCCGGACAGCCCGGTGATCACCACCAGCGCGTTGCGCGGCAGGTCGACATCGATCGATTTCAGATTGTGCTCGCGCGCGCCGCGGATGCGGATGAACTCGTCCATGGTCCAAATCTGCGGTCAGACGGCCCGCGGCCGTCACCGAGGCCGCAACGACCGCATCGCATAGATGCCCTTTTGCCCGGGCGCGGGCAAGGGCCGCCCGGCGCTCGGTTGTGGATAACCGGCGCACGGGCGTCACGCTCGTGACACGCCACTGACACCCTCGCGCGAGCCGAAGCTGTCCGCCTGGCGATGAGGTCTAGGTTCTGCTTGAGGCGGGGCGTGAACCCCAACGGCGCGCAGCGCGAAGCGTCGACTTCATCAGCGATCAGCGCTTGGCGCCCCCGTCACCCCCGCTCCCCCGGCCGCCGCGCCGGCGCTCGGCCGACCTTCCCGCCCGCCGCGGACACGGATTCCCAGGGTCTCATGGACCACCCGGACCGAAGGTTAATGCGCAACGGTTAACGCGCCGTTACCGCCGACCGCCGAACAAGCGCCGATCGACCTTGATCGCGTTCACGGGCGGGCAACCTCTTCTCTCATGTCGGGCGACATCGCCAGGATCATGGCCCTCATCGCCGGCGTCGCCGCCGTGGCCGGGTGCGCCTCGGAGTCGCGTCCGCTCCTCTATCCCAACGCGCATCTGAGCGCCGTCGGGCAGGCGCAGGCGGATGCCGATCTCGCCGAGTGTCGGCGCATGGCCGAGACC
>JBKPNX010000263.1:0-7322 GCA_046732855.1 Pseudomonadota bacterium | reverse complement strand
GTCCGATCGCAAGCACCACGACAATGACATAAGCGGCAGTGGCCGTGCCAGCGACTTGATTAAGCAGCACGCGCGTATTGCCTAGCCAAGAGCTCGTGAGCCCGGGCCCGCGGCGAGGTGCCCCGCGCTACAGTAGAGGTCACCCCCGGCCACTGCTCGACGATGCAGCTGTCCCAGGCTCAGGCCTTTCTGATGGATTGCCTGAGGTCATGGTCATCTCCCGCCCACGCGCGATCATCCGGCGAACGAGCGGCTGGAACTCGGGATCGAGATGGCGGCGGGCGCGCTCGAGGACAATCTCGTCGGCAGCGGTGCCGCGGCGGCGCTGACGCAGATAGTGCAGCCAGCTTGAGACGGTGAACGCTTCGTACCAGTGCTCCGCATCGGCGGTATCTTGATACAGGTGCCAGCGCCAGGCGCCATCCCGCTTGCGGACATGCCCGACCTCCTCCATTGCCTGAACGAAGCCAGCGGCGTTGGCGAGCGGGACCCGGTACTCGATCAGCACCATCACCGGCCCCGACTTGCGGTCGAAAGGAAAGGCCAGCTTGACCTCGGCAGCTGCCGCGGGCGCAGGTCCGGCGCCTCGCTGGCCGGCAACCGCCAGCGCCGATGCAGGCCAATGCTGAGCAGCAGCAGGCTGCCGGCGGCAAGATAGGCGGTCTCCAGGCTGGTGACGTGGGCGACTTGGCCCCAGAGCCAGCTGCCCGCCGCCATGCTGCCGAAAATCGTGGCCTGATAGAGCGCGAGCACGCGCGCCTCGACCCAAAACGCTGTGGTCATCTGGACCGCAATGTTGAAGGTCGCGAACGAGCCCAGCCAGGCCGCGCCGGCGAACGCCAGCGCGACCGTCACCGGCGGCAGCGACGAGGGCATCAGCGCCAGCACCAGCAGAGCTCCGCCGAAGCCGCCGGCGAGCCCCGTCAGGACCGGCTCGGCGCCGTAGCCGCGGCGCAGGCTATGGACGGCAAAGGCGCCGGCAAGGGCGCCAAGGCCGAACGCGCCGAGGAGCAGGCCGTAGACAAGCGGACCGCCGGCGAGGCGGTCACGGGCGACGAGCGGCAAGAGAGCGAGGGCGGCCGACGCGGCGAGCCCGAACACCATGCCCCGCGCGAGGATCGCGCGCAGACCACCCACCTCGGTCACGTAGCGTAACCCGGTCACGATGGCGCTGCCGAGCCGCTCGCGCGGCAGGTCGTCGCTCGGCACGTGGTGCGGCCACCAGAGGAGGGCGCCGGCCAACACCAGCGTGCAGGCTGCGTTGAGGTAGAACGCGGCGCCCGCCCCGGCAGCCGCGACCACCGCGCCGCCGATGGCCGGCCCAACCGCGCGGGCAAAGTTCATCGCGATCGCGTTCAGCGTAACTGCGGCGGCAAGCTGCCCCCGCGGCACGATCTCGCGCACGCTCGCCTGCCAGGCCGGGCCGGTCAGAGCCGTCCCGATGCCAATCAGAAAGGTGAAGAGCAGGAGCGTGGCCGGCGTGACTAGATTGCGGCCGCTCAACCAGGCCAAGCCCACCGAGATCGCTACCAGCCAGAACTGGGCCAGAAGCAGGACCCGACGTCGATCCCAAAGATCGGCGAGAGCGCCGGCGAGGAGCGCCAACAGCAGGATCGGCAGATACGTTGCGGTCTGCACCAGCGCCACCAGATCCGGGGTTCCGGCGAGCGTGGTCATCAGCCAGGCAGCGCCTACGCCCTGGACGATCGTGCCTATCGCACTGACGAGATTGGCGAGCCACAAGGCGCGGAATGTCCGGAGCCGCAGCGGCGCCAATACTCCATCACTTGGCGAGGCCATTTGGCTGTCCTGAGGCATGTCGCCACTCAACCGCGCGCTCGCCAACAGGGCGACGGCCACCATTGGTACGAACCTCTCAGCCGGATCGTGCGTCTCTCCAAACTGCAGATCGCCCACGGAGGTATCTTCAAAAGGTGGACTGGAACTCCTGGCGAGCACGCATTATCCGCAACCTCGATGCGCTTTCGATGTGCGGCACGGGTAAGCACGCACAAGCGCTCACCACGCCACATAGCCCCCGTCAATCAGCAGGTCCGCGGCGGTCATGAAGCTGGAATCGTCCGCGGCGAGGAACAGCGCGGCTCGCGCGACCTCGTCCGGCTCGCCGAGCCGCCCCATCGGATGGCGTGCGCCCCACTCACGCTGGGCAGTGTCCATATCGGCAAAGCGCAGGAGCTGCCGGTAGGTGGCGATACCGCCGGGGGATAAGGTATTCGCCCGGATTCCCTGGCCGACGTAGTCGAGCGCGATGCCTTTCGCGAGCTGCAGCAGCGCCCCCTTGGTGGTGCAGTAAGCCGAGCTGCCGGGGTAGGCGACATGGGCCATCTGCGAGGCCATCAGGATGATACTGCCGCCGCCCGCAGCGATCATCGCCGGGATTGCATGCTTGCAGACGAGGAAAGAACCCGTGACGTTGACGTCCATCGCGCGGCGCCACTCCGCCTCGTCCATCTCCGCCAGAGCTTTACGGGTGGTGATCGCAGCAGCATTGCTTGAGACCACGTGCAGGCCGCCAAAGGCCTGGGCGGTTGCGGCGACCGCCACTGCGACCGAAGCGCCGTCATTCACGTCGCAGCCGATCGCAAGCGCGCGGCCACCCGCCGCTTGGATACGCGCAGCCAGCGCGTCCGCCCCGTTGGCTTCGATGTCGGCGCAAGCGACGCAGACGCCCTCGGCCGCGAAGCACTCGGCGATGGCCTTGCCGATCCCCTTGCCGGATCCGACGACGAACGCGACCTTACCCTACAGCTTTGCCATTGCGACCTCCCTGATCCTTCTCGTACCTACCCCAAGCGCGCAATACGTACGATCTGAGGGTGACGCAATCGCACGCGATCGTCGGTGCGAGCTTTTCGCTGATCCCGGCGGGGACTTGGTCGCGCGGTTCGCGATCCTGGCGCCGGCATCAGAGACCCACGCTATCGATCGTCCGCGGCGCCCAGACCACGCGAGCGGAGGAGGATATGAAGCTGGGGATCTACCTGCGCAACATGGGTCCGCAGTCGACCCGATCGCTAATTGCGGATGCAGCGCGCGCCGCCGAGGAGGCAGGCATCGACGACCTCTGGGTCGCCGATCACCTTGCGTTGCCACCGGAGGAATCGGAAGGCTCAGACGGGCGCTACGTCGAGCCGTTGGCGACCCTGGCCTTTCTCGCCGGCATCACCGAACGGGTGGCGCTGGGGGTGGGCGTGCTGGTCGTCCCCTACCGTCCCGCACTGCTCACGGCGAAATGGATCGCATCGCTCCAGGAGCTGTCGGGTGAACGGCTGATCCTTGGCGTCGGGGTCGGCTGGTTGAACAAGGAGTTCCGGGCGCTCGGTGTCGACGCGCGTCGCCGTGGCGCGATCACCGATGCCACGCTCGCTTTCCTCCACGCCTGCTTCGCCGCCGACGAGGTCGAGGCGAACGGCCAAACGTTTCTGTTCCGCCCGCGGCCGCCGCGCCCGCCGATCATCGTCGGCGGGGCACCGCCCCACGCCATCCGCCGCGCGGTGCGCTTCGGCGAGGGCTGGATGGCGACCGGCGCGCACAGCCAGATGCTGGACACAGGCATCGCGCAACTTCGGGCGGGCATGAAGGCTGCCGGCAAGCCGGCACCCGAGATCGTGCTGCTGCAGCGGCTGCCGGTCGAGGACGACGAGCGGCTCGCGTCGCGGCTGTCCGAACTCGCCGCGCTGGGCGTGACCCGGGTCGTCCATCCATGGCGCTACCGTGGCGCCGAGGAGGTCGCCCGCGTTGCGGGACGTCTGGTCGCTAGCCGCGATGCCTGCGTGCCGCCAACCTGACGCCCCGACGGGCACAGTAATCCCAGGGATGCTCTCTGGTCCTTCCGCTCGAGGAAGTAGCTGGTGTTAAGCACTGCCGGACCAAGCCAGCCGCCTCGAGTAGTCGTCCCCGAATGATCGCCGACGGCTAGACACCTGCCCGGTCACGAGCTGCCTTGTCGACGTCGAAGGCGCGGTGCTTGAGGTCATCCAGAAGCTGCTCCCGCGTCCGAGTTGGTCGCCCCGACGTATGGGCGACGGCGGAGCGAGAAGGCCAGGACGAATCGCGGAGCCCGAGGTCACTGCGCTGTTCGCCGACTTCGCCACGGTCTGGAGCGAGCTGTACTCCGCCGAGCAGGCTCGGATCGTGCAGCTGCTCGTCGACGGGTCGACCTGCAGGAGGAAGCCATCGGGGTGCGGATCAGAGCCGAGGGCCTCGCGAGCTTGGTCGGGAACTGCGCCATGGCGAGAGAATGGCGGCAGGAGAGAGGGCGTTGAGACCAGGCTCGACGGTAGCACCCTGATTGTGCGAATCCCGATGCGTTTCCAGCGCCGCGGCGGGCGCAAACGCATCGTCGCGCCCGATGGAAGCGCCATCGTGCCGACCTCCAAGCCGCAGCCGAATGGCACGCGGGTCAAGGCGCTGGCGCGGGCGTGGCGATGGCAGCGGATGCTCGATGAAGGAATCTACACGTCGGTCGGCGAGATCGGCGATGCCGAGAACATTTCAAAGAGCTACGTGAGCCGCGTCTTACGCCTCACCCTGCTCGCCCCGGACATTATTGAGCGCGTAATGGATGGCGACCCGACGGCCGGGCTCGCCCGGCTTTTGGAGCTGTTTCCGGTAGAGTGGGAGAAGCAGCGCGACCAGTTCTTAACCCGATAGCCGGCGAGCCCAATGCTTGTCCGGCTCCCAAGCGCCTGCTTCCTGCTTCTGCTGGAATCAAACGCAGTCAACGCTGATGTTGGAGAAGCTCGATGATCTCAGGACCGCGACGCGCTGATCTCGACCTCGAGGGCCCGCGCCCCTGGGCGCAACCCTACTTCAGGTGCTGCGCCAGGTACCTGTTCATCTCGAACATCGTCACCTTGTCTTTGCCAAAGATCGGCTTGAGCTTGTCGTCCGCCAAGATCTCGCGTCGGTTCTCCGGGTTCTGAAGATTGTGCTGCTTTATGTAGTCCCAGACGCGGCTCACCATCTCGGCCCGGGGCAACGGATCGGAGCCGACCACGGCCGCCAACTCCTTGGAGGGTTGCAGCGGCTTCTGTAGGGCCGGGTTCGCCTTCCTGGCCCCCTTCGCCGAGGAGGTGCCTCTGGCTCTTGGGGTTTTGTTAGGCATGCTTCCCTCCCAGCGCGCGTGGCGGCCCTCGGTACCGGGAGCCCTCGGTGGAAACCCCGGATCGGGGCAATGCTGCCCGTGCATGCGTCCATCGTCAATCGGTTACTCCGGACCGATCAGTGCCGAGCGAGCGATCCTGACGCCCGAACCGGCCCGCCTCCCTTCAACATCGGGTGCCCACCCATCACCGGCACCACCGCCCCCGACATGGAGCTCGCCTCGTCCGACACCAGCAGCACGAAGGCCGGAGCCAAAACTCTTTGGGGCTGGCCCGCGCGCCAGAGCGGCGCCTGCTGGCCGAAGCTCGCCGCCTTCTCCGCCGGCATTGTCGAGGGGATGAGCGGCGTCCAGATCGGGCCCGGCGCGACGGCGTTCACTTGGATGCCTCGGTCGCCAGCATCTGCGTTAGGGCGGCCGTGAAGTTCGAGATCGCGCCTTTGGTGGAGGCGTAGGCGAGGAGCTGGGGCGATGGATCCTTCGACTGGATCGACGTCGTGTTCACGACGGCCCCGCCCGGCCTCATGTGCGGCACGGCGGCCTGGGACGGTAGGGGAGGAAGCCTCGAGTGTCCGACTGCAACCCTGGCCAGGACTGCCAAAGGGCCCACGCTCCTGCCAATTTTGGTCCAATTCGCGGAACGTTGTGCGGTGCAAAACGTTGGCGCCCGGGCAGCGATGTAGGGCTGCTCAGGAGCAACTGCAGGCATTGACCCGGGTAAAACCGCTGCCGCCAGATGCCCATTCAACCGATCGAGCGAGGAGAAGGTTCTGTGGCCGATAACACTGCCAAGAAGACCCGAAATGCCAAGAGCGACTTGAACCGTGCGGACCGCGACGAGCTGGTGTCAGTCCCGGGCATAGGCCCCGCTATCGCAGAGTCCGTCCTAAAGCAGCGAGGCGAGCGCGGCGGCTTCAAGAGTCTGGACGAGCTCAGCGATGTGACCGGCATTGGCGCGCAGACAGTGCGGAACCTGCGCGAGCGCTTCACCATCTCCGGCAAGCGTGCAGGCGCCGCCAAGTCGGCGTCAAAGGCCGAGACTAGAAAACGCTCCGTCGCCGATAAGACTGCCAAGAAGACCCGAAATCCCAAGAGCGACTTGAACCGGGCGGACCGCCACGAGCTCGTGTCAGTCGCGGGCATCGGCACCGCTGCCGCAGAGTCCATACTAAAGGAGCGAGGCGACCGCGGCGGCTTCAAGAGTCTGGACGAGCTCAGTGACGTAACCGGCATTGGCGTGCAGGCAGTGCAGAACCTGCGCGAGCGCTTCACCATCTCCGTCGGCAACCGTGCAGGCGCCGTCGAGTCGGACTCAAAGGGCGAGGCTAAAGCGCGCGAGACGGCCAGGCGGGCCGGTGAAATCCTCGTCGATACCACTTGGCAAAGCGCTGACACAGCGGCAGAGATCGCAAGCTGGAGCGCCGAGGTGGCGAGTGATGCGGGCAAACGCACAATCGAAGCTGCGGCGCAGACCGGCAACGCCGGCATGGAGGCATTCGAGCGCGTCGGCGACCGGAGCCGCGAGGCCCTCAGATCAGCGGCCTCTCCCGGAAGCCGCGGCTATGACGAGCTTGCAAGCCAGGGCACGGACGAGCCCAATGCCATCGCTGCATCCAGCAGAGCCTTATTCGACACCATGCAAGAAATCCACCGCGAATGGCTGCGCTTCGCTCAGGCGCAGCTCAGCGAGAACATCGAGGCGGGGCGGGAGTTCGCCCGCTGCCGGACACCCAAGGACGTCCTCGACGTGCAGGTGCGCTACACCCGTTCGTCGGCGGACCGGATCTTGACCGAGGCATCCAAGCTCGCCCAGCTGTCCGTGCGGGTGGCCAGCGCCAGTCTACAGCCGCTGCAGGCGCGGGCGGGGTTTGCAGGACGTCCCCGGTCTTGACGGTGCCAGCATCCCGAACCCGCGTCACGGACGGGGAGCGCGGATGAGGTGCCGTCTCGCTTCTCTCAGTGTCATCGCCCGCGATGAGCGTAAGCGTATATTCCCGCCGGACGGGAGCCTCGAGCTCGCCTGTGCGGAGCCTGCTAGAGCGTGCTCTCGACAAGAGCGACGTACGCGAACTTGGCGCCGTCCTCCGTATACAGGCTCTCGGTCAGGCTCGGCGTCGTGGCCTTGGCGAAGCTCAGGAAGCCCTCCAGTTTGCCTGGTAGGTCCTGCGCCTCCTGGATTTGCCTCCAGCGGGTCGAG
>JBKPNX010000262.1:0-20690 GCA_046732855.1 Pseudomonadota bacterium | reverse complement strand
GCCCTGCGCGCCGGCGGCCGCCGCGGCGGTCGGCGAGCCGGGCGCGCGCGAGGCCCGCGTCGGAGGCGGCAGGGTGGTGCTGGCGATCGACGACGATCCGGACGTGATCCTGCTGCTCAAGGAGAATCTGGCGGACGCCGGCTATCGGGTCATCGGCGCGTCGAACGGGGCCGAGGGCCTCAAGCTCGCGCGCGAGCTCAAGCCGAGCGCGATCACCCTCGATATCGTGATGCCGGAGACCGACGGCTGGCAGGTGCTGCACGGCCTGAAGGCGGACCCCGCGACCCGCGAAATCCCGGTGCTGCTGCTCAGCGTGGTCGACCAGAAGGATCTGGGCTACCGGCTGGGTGCCGCCGACTATCTGCTGAAACCGTTCGAGCGCGATGATCTGCTCGCGGCGCTGCACCGCGTGGCGCCGCGCTGCCGGCGGCTGCTGGTGGTCGACGACGATCCGCACGTGGCGGACCTGGTCCGCCAGTCGCTCGAGGACGAGCCCTATCAGATCGATGCCGCCGCCGATGGGCTCGCCGCGCTCGAGGCCATCGCGCAGCGGCGGCCCGACGTGATCCTGCTCGATCTGCTGATGCCGCGGATGGACGGCTTCGAGGTCATCGCCAGCCTGCAGCGGGATCCGGAGCGCCGCGACATTCCGGTGATCGTGCTGACCGCGAAGACCCTGACGCGGCAGGAGCGGCGCGCGCTCAAGGAGCATGCGCTCGCGGTGATTCAAAAGGGCGCGCTCGATCGCGATGCGCTGATCGCCGAGCTCAAGCAGGTATTGCCGGAGCCCGTGCGGCCGGAGCGGCGGGAGGCCAGGGCATGAAGATTCTGATCGTCGAGGACGTGGAATACAATCGGGACCTGCTCGTCCAGCTGCTCGAGGAGGAGTACGAGGTGGTGACCGCGGCGGATGGCGCCACGGGGATCGAGGCGGCGGCGCGCGAGCGGCCCGATCTGATCCTGATGGACCTGTCGCTCCCGGGAATCGACGGCTGGGAGGCGACGCGGCGGCTCAAGGCGCGGCCGGAGACCGAGGCAATTCCGGTGGTCGCGCTCACCGCCCATGCCATGCAGGGCGACGAGGAGCGCGCGCGCGCCTGCGGCTGCGACGACTATCTGACCAAGCCGATCGACGAGGACCAGCTGTTCGCCAAGCTGGCGCGTCTGCTCGGCCCGGGCACGGCATGAAGCGGGCGCGCGGAGCGGCTGGCATGATGTCGCCGCGCGAGGCTCGGCTCGATCCGAATCTCCGATGCGCCGCAGAACTTCCGGCCATAGCCGTATCCCGGCACACTCCTGCGCTCGCCCCGAGCCCCCAGTGCGCCCAAGGATTTCCGGTCATCGCCGCATCGCCGCGCATCAGGGATTCCTGGGGCAAGCTCCCCGCCGTCTCATTAACCCTTGGTCAACCATCGCTCCCTAGTTTGACGCTGCTGTCGTGGTCCATGCGACCGGGGCAATCCGCGCGCGCACGCCTGTTGCGGGCGGACGGACTCTCAGGGTCGCACGGACCATCCGAAAACGGAGTTGACGAGCAAAACATTGCGATTTGGTTAACGTCTCTCCGGGTGGCAGCCCTTCCGGGCCTGGCCGCGCGCGGCCGCTTCGGCAGGCCACCGCGAGGTTTGGCGGGACAGTCGCGCCATGGTCCGGAACAGGACGGCAGTGTGCATCGCGGTCGTCGGCGGGACAGCCGCCTGGGTCGCGACCTCTGGCAGGACGGCAGTCTGGCCCGTGGTCCCGGCCGGCCCGGCCGCCTGGGCCGTGACTCCCGGCAGAACGGCGATCTGCGCCGGGGTGCCCGGCGACCAAGCAGCCTGGCCCGTCACCCCGGGCAGGACGGCGGTCTGAGCCACGGTCCCGGGCGGGCCGGCAGCCCGGGTCGTGATCCCAAGCAGCACGCCCCTGCAGGGACAGCGAGCGCGGGCGTCGGCCCCGGTCAGGCAGACCAGTCCACGCCTGGAGCATCGCGGTGGCGCCGGCGCGCATCCTGATCGTCGACGACGAGCCGTTCAATCGCGACGTGCTGGCGGAGGAGCTCGAGCTGCTCGAGCACGAGGCGCTGACGGCGGTCCATGGCCGCCATGCGCTCGACCAGCTCGCCGGCGTAGCGGTCGATCTGATCCTGCTCGACATCATGATGCCGGAGATGGACGGCTTCGCGGTGCTGCGGCGCCTCAAGGACGATCCGCGGCTGCGCCACATCCCGGTGATCATGATCTCGGCGCTCGACGACATCGACAGCGTGGTGCGCTGCGTCGAGCTCGGCGCCGACGACCACCTGCCCAAGCCGTTCGACCCGGTCCTTCTCAAGGCGCGCATCGGCGCCTGCCTTGAGAAGAAGCGCTGGCGCGATCAGGAGGTGGCGTATCTCGCGCGCATCGAGGCGCAGATGCAGGAGATCGAGCGCGAGCGCGCCCGCGCCGATCGCCTGCTGCACGCGATCCTGCCGCCCTCGGCAGTCGCCGAGCTCAAGGCGCGCGACTGCGTGACGCCCAGGCGCTTCGAGCAGGTCGCGGTCCTGTTCGGCGACCTCGTGAGCTTTACCCCGTACTGCGAGCGCCACCCGGCCGAGGAGGTGGTCGCGAACCTCGACCTTCTGACCCGCGCCTGCGAGGACCTGGTGAGCGCGCACGGCCTTGAGAAGATCAAGACCGCGGGCGACTGCGTGGTCGCCACGGCCAATCTGCTCGAGCCGCACCCCGATCCGGTGCTGGCGAGCGTGCGCTGCGCGTTCGCCATGGCCGAGGCGGCCAGGGCCAATCCCGCCCGCTGGCAGATCCGCGTCGGCATCCACGTCGGCCCCGTGGTCGCCGGTGTGGTCGGCCAGCGGAAGTTCACGTTCGACGTCTGGGGCGACACGGTGAACGTGGCGGCGCGCCTGTCCGACTTCGGCGCCGACGGCGCGGTCTACCTGAGCGAAATTGCGTGGCGCCAGCTGGACGGGCGCGCCCGCGGCCAGCCGCTCGGGCCGGTCGCGCTCAAGGGCAAGGGCGAGATCGAGATCTATCGCTGCGAGGGCATCGAAGCGTAACGCGGCCCGCGTCCGCCGTCCTGGGGGTTGGGACCATGAGGTGCTTCAGCTGGAAGCTGCTCGCTCTTCTGCCCGCGATGCTGACGGCCAGCCTACCAGCTCGCGCGGATCTCCTGATCGGCGACCCCAGTCCGATGACGGGGCCGGTCAGCTGGGTTGGCGAGCAGTACCTTGCGGGCACCGAGCTCGCCGTCGCCGACCTCAACGCCAAGGGCGGCGTGCTCGGCGAGCAGATCCGGCTGATTTCGGTCGATGATGCGTGCGACCCGGAGCAGGCGGTCGCGGCGGCAAGAAAGCTGATCAGCGATGGCGTGAGGTTCGTCGTCGGGCACGCGTGCTCGGGCAGTGCCATTCCCACGGCACCCCTCTACGAGGCCGCAGGCGTGATCATGATCTCACCGTCGGCGACCAACCCGAAGCTTACCGAAGAAGGCCGCGCCAATGTCTTCCGGGTCGTCGGGCGCGATGATCAACAGGGCATCCTTGGTGGCAACTATCTGGCTGACCGCTGGGGCGAGAAGAAGATCGCGATTCTGCACGACGGCCAGGCGTACGGCCGGGGCTTGGCCGAAGAGACCAGGAAGACGCTGAACCTGCGTGGCGTGAGGGAGGCGATGTTCGAACAGATAGCGCCCGGACTCGTCGATTACTTCGACGTCGTCGAGAAGATCCGGGCCAGCAACATCGACGTGCTCTATTATGCCGGCTATCCTCCGGAAGCGGGCTTGTTGATCCGGCAGCTGCGCGATCGGGGCGACGATCTGCAACTGGTTTCGGGCGATGGACTGTCGAGCGAAGATTTTTGGCTGATCGGGGGCTCGGCGGCCGAAGGGACGCTGTTCACGTCGTTCCGCGACCCGAGCAGCGACCCCGAAGCCGCCGCCATCCTCGAGCGAGCCCGCGAGCACGGAATCGTGCCGACCTATCGGTTGCTGTACAGCTATGGCGCGGTGCAGGCATGGGCGGCGGCGGTGGAACAGGCCGGCTCGCTCGAACCCGCGGCGGTCAGCACATCATTGCGCAGCCACGAGTTCGATACGGTGTTGGGCCGCATCAGATTCGACGAGAAAGGCGACGTGCTCCCCGCCGGGTTCGAATGGTTCGTCTGGACGGGCGGCGAGTTCGTGCCAAAGGATTTGAGCAACTAGTCCGGGAGATAGCGATGAAGCTCGTGAAATCCCTGGTTCCCCTAGCAGTCATTTTGGGCATGACGGCGAGCGTTTCGTCGACACGTGCCGAGGTCCGGATCGGCCTCGCGGCGCCGTTGACCGGACCCATGGGTTGGGCGGGCGGCGATACGCAGCGCGGCGCCGAGGCTGCGGTTGCGGATCTCAACGCCAAGGGCGGCGTGCTTGGCGAGCAAATCGAGCTGATCACCGCCGACGACTATTGCGATGGCGAGCAGGCCGTCGCCGCTGCCAACAAGCTGGTCGCCGCCGGGGTCGTCGCGGTGTTTGGCCACCAGTGCTCGGGTGCGGCAATCCCCGCCTCGAAGGTTTATGCCGACGCCGAGCTCCTGATGATGTCGAACTTTGCCACCAACCCGAAGCTCACCGATCAGGGCTTCACCAACGTGTTCCGCGTCGTTGGCCGGGACGACCTCCAGGGCCGGATCGCAGGTGATCTTCTCGCCGAACGCTGGGGAAACAAGCGCATTGCCATTCTCCACGATGGCCAGGCCTATGGCAAAGGCCTCGCCGAGGAGACCAGGAAACAGCTCAACCAGCACGGTATCGCGGAAGCGATGTTCGAAGCGATAGAGCCGGGCAAGGCCGACTACTGGGACATCGTGGAGAAGATGCGGTCCACGGGCGTCGAGGTCCTGTACTTCGGCGGCTATCAGCATGAGGCGGCGCTGCTGATCCGCCAAGCGGGCGAGCACGGCTACGAGCTGCAACTCGTCACGGGCGATGGGATCAGTAATGAGGACTTCGGGCTGATCGCCGGCCCGACCTCGGACGGTACGCTAATGACCTATCCGCCCGTGCCGGCGAACGCTCAAGCGGCCGAGCTAAGGCGAAGGTTTTCCGACATCCTCCAGCCTCCGATCACGACGTATGCCGCTTTCCAGGTCTGGGCGCAGGCGGTCGAGAAGGCGGGCACGTTCGAGACCCCGGCAGTCGCCGAGGCACTGCGCGTGGGCGAGTTCGACACCGCCCTCGGCCGGATCGGCTTCGATGAGAAGGGCGATGTCACCGGCTACGAGACTTTCGTCTGGAACGTCTGGAAAGACGGCAAGTTTGCACCAGTAGAACCGGGCAAGCTCACCGAGTGAGACGAAGCGCGGCCCTGTACTTGAATGAGATCACGACAAGAACCGTCAGACCGCTATCGTCCGTCAGGCACGAGACCGGGGCTACCATATACAACTGGTCGGCGGCGCTGGCAGCAGCGATGAAATTTCGGGCTGATCGCCGGCCGGGCTTCTGACGGGATATTCATGGCGCTGTGTCCGTTGCCGGGTGATTCCGAGGCGGCCGCGATCGCAGCTAAGCACACCGGCCGCTCGCGGCCTCCGAACGCACGCGGCGTTGCAGGTCTGGGCGCAGGCGGTCGAGCAGGGGGCCCGTTCGAGACTGAGGCGGTCCCCGACGCGCTGCGCACGCGCGAGTTCCTCTGGGCGGAGGAGCGCTCTGTCGACTGCGGTGTTGCTGCGGTCGTAACTCGAAGCGTTTTGGTCGGCGCCGCCATTCGCCGCGCGCGAGCACCGTCGGCTCGAGCCTCACTCGGCCGCGATCGCCGCCTCGAGCTGGTTGCGTTCCCAATCGGTGATGTAGTCGCGGGTGAGCGGCACCGCGTCCTGGCGCTTGGCCAGCTGAGCCTGGAACACCATGTGGCCCAAGCGGCGGAAGCTGAGCTCGGCGCTGGCCAGATAGAATTCCCACAGCCGACAGAAACGCTCGTCGTACAGCGCCGCGATGCGGACGCGATTGGCGGCGAACCGATCGCGCCACAGGCGCAGGGTCTTGGCGTAATGCAGGCGCAGGATCTCGATGTCGGTGACCCATAGACCGGCCTGCTCGACCACCGGCAGCACCTCGGACAACGCCGGCGCGTAGCCGCCCGGGAAGATGTACTTGCGGACCCAGGGACTGGTCGTGCTGGGCCCGTCGGAACGGCCGATCGAATGCAGCAGCGCGACGCCGTCCTCAATCAACAGATCGCTGACCGAAGCGAAGAACTCGGGATAGTGCCGGACGCCGACGTGCTCGAACATGCCGACCGACACGATCCGATCGAACCTGCCGAACCTCGCGCCGGCCACGCGGTAATCGCACAGCTCGAAGCGCACGCGATCCGCGAGACCGGCGCGCGCGGCGCGTTCCCGGCTGACCTTGAGCTGCTCCTCCGACAGCGTGATGCCGACGACCTCGCCGGCGCCCGCTTCTGCCAAGGAGAGCGCGAGCCCGCCCCAGCCCGAGCCGATGTCGAGGACCCGCACGCCGGGCTGCAGGAGCAGCTTGGCCGCGAGATGGCGCTTCTTGTCACGCTGCGCCAGGTCCAGGTCGTCATGCTCATGGCTGAAATAGGCGCACGAATACTGGCGGTCGCTATCCAGGAACAGGCCGTACAGGGTGCCGGAGAGGTCGTAGTGATGCGCGGCGTTGGCCCGGGCGCGGTGGACCGGATTGTATTGATGGATCCGGCGCAGGAGACGGTTGAGCGCATCGACCGCCCGGCTCATCGGATGGGCGCCGACCCGCTGGGCGTTGGCCGTGCAGATTTCGAGAAAATCGTAAAGCGAGCCTTGCTCGAGGGTCAGCGTGCCAGCCATGTAGGCCTCGCCGACCGCAAGGTAGGGATCGATGACCAGTTGATGATGCAGGGCCTTGTCGTGCAGCCGGATGACGACTCGTGGCCCCTGACCATCCCCGACGTGATGACGCCGGCCGGCGGCGTCGATGATCGTCAGATCGCCTTCCCCGATGACCCCCTTGGCGAACCCGGAAAGCAACATGCGACCTGCTCCCCGCTGCGATCTTGGCGATCCTGCCCTTCGTTCAAGTGGTTGCGCGCCATGTTACGCGATCGGCCCGCCCTGACAATAGCCCGGGCATGCACTGTGCTACCCGCCGTGCCTTGAGGGACAACGCCGGACCGCGCCCCGCGTTCCAGCCGATGCGGTCTCATCATTGCGACGGCCTGCCCACCTGCTGTGCGATGCGGGAGTCAAGTCGCTTGAGGTCGTGCGGAGCCATGGCTGGAATCCGCGAGCAGTCCGCCCCTCGCAGCGGAATTGCGTCGCCAATTGAAAAGGTGGACGTCGCCCAGCTGTGCGGTCGACCATGGCGCTTCGACCGCTGAGATTCTCGACCGATAAGCCCGGATCATCTTTTGCGCCGGATTGACCCCCAGCCCCCTCGGGAGCAAGCTGCACGCGCCGATTCGCGCCGACAGAGGCGGCCGCATCCGAGGCCGTTTTGGGAAGAACCTCGCCACAGTTAAGGAGACCAGGGCCATTCCCCGGCACGTCGCGTGTCTCACCTTCGATCTCGACGCGATGTCGGGCTGGGTGGCGCGCGGCATGACCACGCCGACGCCGGTCTCGCGGGGCGAGTTCGGCATCATCGGCGCCGGACGGATTCTGGCGTTGCTCGACAGGTATGCGATCCGCAGCACTTGGTTCATTCCGGGGGTGGTCATCGAGACCTATCCCGAGGTCTGCACGCGGGTCGTCGCGCAAGGTCACGAGATCGGTCACCACGGCTGGACCCACATGCCGCCGGCGACGCTGTCCCGCGCCAAGGAGGCGGAGGGGCTGGTGCTCGGCAACCGCGCGATCGAGAGGCTGCGCGGTCGCCCGGCGCGCGGTTACCGCTCGCCGTCGTGGGACCTGAGCCCGCACACCATCGAGCTGCTGCTCGAGCAGGGGTTCGACTATGATTCCAGCATGATGGGCGATGATCACACGCCGTATCGGGCGCGCCGGGGCGACATCATTGAACTCGAGGAGCCGGTCCGGTTCGGCGAGCCGACCCGGCTGGTCGAGATGCCGATCAGCTGGAGCCTCGACGACTATCCGCATTTCGAGTTCGTGCGCACCAAAGAGGCCATTCTGCAGGGCCTGATGGCGACCGGTGGCGTGCTGCAGAACTGGCTGGACGACTTCCTGTACATGACGCGCACGACCGATTGGGGGGTGCTGACCTACACCTTCCACCCGTGCGTGATCGGCCGCGGCCACCGCATGATGATGCTGGAGCGCTTGATCCTCGGGCTGATCGAGCTGGGCGCGGCGTTCCTCGCGCTGGAGGACGCCGTGGACGAGTTCCTCGCCCGGGCTGAACCCGCGACCGCCTGAGCCCCTTACCGCTGGTCGGGCTGCTCCGGGGGCACCGGGCGCGGGCACCCTTTCTCGTCGATCGCAACCAGGGTGAAGCGACCCTCGGTGACCTTCACCTCCTCGCCGGTGCGGCCGCGCCGCGCGTAGGTGTCGACCTGCACCGTCATCGAGGTGCGCCCGACGCGAATGACCTTGGCGTAGCAGCTGACCAGGTCGCCGACGTAGACCGGGCGGTGGAACGACATGCCGTCCAGCGCCGCGGTGACGACCCGGCTGCGCGCGCGCTGATGGGCGACGATGCCGGCAGCGAGGTCCATCTGCGCCAGCACCCAGCCGCCGAAGATGTCGCCCGGCGGATTGGTGTCCGCAGGCATGGCGAGCGTGCGCACCGCCGGCTCGCCGCGATTCTCGTTCCGCCGGTCGGTCAGCTGCTCGGGCACGGTCGATCTCAGCGCAGCACCTGGAACAGGATCGTCACCAGAATTCCGATCAGCACGACCTGCGCCCCGAACACGGTCAGGACCACCCGCCAGATCTCGCCGCGCACAGCAGCGATCTCGCCACGCACAGCAGCGATTTCGCCACGCACAGCAGCGATTTCGCCACGCAAGGAAGCTGTCTCGGACCTCAGCTCGCCACGTACCGCGGCGATCTCCGACTGGAGCTGGCCGCGTAGCGCGGTGATCTCCGACTTGAGTTGGCCGCGTAGCGCGGTGATCTCCGACTTGAGCTCGCCGCGCAGCGTCGCGATCTCCTCGCGCACCTGAGCCAGCTCGGCGCGCAGGAAGTCGCGGGTGACGAGTCCGGTCGCCGGATCATTGATCTCGTCGACCAGCGCCTCGACCATGCGCGCCGGATCGCCGGCGGCTTCTTGCCAGCGTCGGGTAAGACGGGCGGCGTTCATCCGCTGTCCACGGGACTGCTCACGACTACATCTTGCGCTATCTCAAGCCCATCATACCGGATGTCGTGCCAAAGTACCTTGTCTTCAGTGGTCGTCCGAGGCATATAACGCCGCCATGCACGATCTTGTCCAGCGCGCGGCGCGCGCCGCGACCCCCGAGGATTACACCGCCGCCGACATCGAGGTCCTCGAGGGCCTGGAGCCGGTACGCCGCCGCCCCGGCATGTTCATCGGCGGCACCGACGAGCGCGCGCTCCATCATCTCGCGGCGGAGCTGCTCGACAACGCGATGGACGAGGCGGTCGCCGGCCACGCCTCCTGGATCGAGGTGCGTCTGGAGAGCGACGGCGCGCTCACGGTGCGCGACAACGGCCGCGGCATTCCGATCGACCCCCACCCCAAGTTCCCCGACCGCTCGGCGCTCGAGGTGATCCTGACCACGCTGCATTCCGGCGGCAAGTTCAGCGCCAAGGTCTATCGGACCGCGGGCGGGCTGCACGGCGTCGGTCTGTCCGTGGTCAACGGGCTCGCCGAGGAGCTGGTGGTCGAGGTGGCGCGCAATCGCGAGCTGTGGCGCCAGAGCTACGCGCGCGGCCGGCCCACCGGCGCCCTCGAGCGCCTCGGCCCGACTCCCAACCGCCGGGGCACCTCGATCCGGGTGCGCCCCGACCCGGAGATCTTCGGTCCGGCCGCGCAGTTCAGGCCGGCGGTCGTGCACCGGATGGCGCGCAGCAAGGCGTATCTGTTCCGCGGCGTCGAGATCCGCTGGCAGTGCGATCCCGAGCTGGTCGCCGGCACCGACGTGCCGGCGCGCGAGGTGTTCCATTTCCCCGCCGGGCTCGAGGACTTCCTCAAGGCGACTTTGGCGGAACGGGCCTGCGTCTCGGACCTGCCCTTCGTCGGCGCGGCCGAGCTCGGCAACGGCGGGGGCCGGGTCGAATGGGCGATCGCCTGGCCGCTGGATGAGGAGCCCTACAGCGGCTTCTACTGCAACACCATACCGACCCCGCAGGGCGGCTCGCACGAGCAGGCATTGCGCAGCGCCCTCCTGCGCGCGCTTCGCGCCTATGGCGAGCTCACCGGCGCGACCAGGAAGGTCGCCCAGCTCACGCCTGAGGACGTGCTGGGCAGCGCCTGCGCGCTGCTCTCGGTGTTCATCCAGAACCCGCAGTTCCAGGGCCAGACCAAGGACCGGCTGGTCGCGCCCGAGGCCGGCCGCCAGATCGAGGCCTGCCTCAAGGATCACTTCGACCACTGGCTGAGCGGCCACGGCGATGCCGGGCGCGCGCTGCTCGAGCATGTGCACGGCCGCGCCGAGGAGCGCCTCGCGCGGCGGCGGGCCAAGGAGGTCGAGCGCAAGACCGCGACCCGCAGGCTGCGCCTGCCCGGCAAGCTCGCCGACTGCTCGATCGAGGGCCGCGCCGGCACCGAGATCTTCCTGGTCGAGGGCGATTCCGCCGGCGGCTCGGCCAAGCAGGCGCGCATCCGCGAGATCCAGGCGATCCTGCCGCTGCGCGGCAAGATCCTGAACGCGGTCAGTGCCACCGCCGACAAGCTGCGCGCGAACAAGGAGCTCGCGGATTTGGTCGACGCGCTCGGCTGCGGCCACGGCAAGACCTATCGCGAGGACGCGCTGCGTTACGACAAGGTCATCATCATGACCGACGCCGACGTCGACGGCGCCCACATCGCGGCGCTGCTGATGACCTTCTTCTTCCGCGAGATGCCGCAGCTGATCGAGGCGGGGCACCTCTATCTCGCGCAGCCGCCCCTGTTCCGCCTCAGCGCCGGCGGCGACGTCGCCTATGCGCGCGACGAGGCCGATCGGGACCGGCTGATGGCCGAGCGCTTCAACGGCAAAAAGGTCGAGCTCAGCCGCTTCAAGGGGCTGGGTGAGATGGCCGCGCGGCAGCTGCGCGAGACCACCATGGACCCGGCGACGCGCCGGCTCGAGCAGGTGCGGATCGACCCGGAAACGGGCGATCTGGCCGGCGACCTAGTGGAGCGCCTGATGGGCCGCCGCCCCGAGCTGCGCCTCGCCTTCATCCAGGCGAACGCCCGACTCGCGGGCGAGCTCGACGTGTGAGGACCGCCCGAACTTCAGTTTCGTAGCCCCGGTCTGCCCGCGCCGCTGGGCGCGGCATCGCCTGCGCCAGCGAGAACAGCTGATAGCGAGGCCTCAGCCGGTGAGCCTCACGCCACTTTCAGCGGCTTGTACTTGATGCGATGGGGTTGCTCGGCCTCGGCGCCGAGGCGGCGCTTGCGGTCGGCCTCGTAGTCCTGGTAGTTGCCCTCGAACCACTCGACGTGGCTGTCGCCCTCGAACGCCAGAATGTGGGTCGCGATCCGGTCGAGGAACCAGCGGTCGTGGCTGATGATCACGGCGCAGCCGGCGAAGTCGAGCAGCGCGTCCTCCAGCGCGCGCAGCGTGTCGACGTCGAGGTCGTTGGTCGGCTCGTCCAGCAGGATCACGTTGGCGCCGCCCTTCAAGAGCTTGGCGAGGTGGACGCGGTTGCGCTCGCCGCCCGAGAGCTGGCCGACCTTCTGCTGCTGGTCGGGCCCGCGGAAATTGAATGCGGCGACGTAGGCGCGGCTGTTGACCTCGCGCTTGCCTAGCTGGACGGTGTCGCGGCCGCCGGAGATCTCCTCCCAGACCGATTTGTTGGCGGCCAGCGCGTCGCGGCTCTGATCGACGTGGCCGAGGACCACCGTATCGCCGACGCGAATCGCGCCGGCATCGGGCTTCTCCTGGCCGACGATCATGCGGAACAGCGTGGTCTTGCCGGCGCCGTTCGGCCCGATCACGCCGACGATGCCGCCGGGCGGCAGGCGGAAATCGAGATCGTCGATCAAGAGGCGCTGGCCGTAGCCCTTCGCGAGGTGCTCGGCGTCGATCACCACGTCGCCAAGCCGCGGCCCGGGCGGGATCATGATCTGGGCGCTGCCCGGCGTGCGTTCCTGAGCTTCGCTCAGCAGGTCCTCGTAGGCGGTGATGCGCGCCTTGCTCTTGACCTGGCGGGCGCGCGGGCTCGCCCTGATCCACTCCAGCTCGCGCGCGAGCGTCTGCTGGCGTGCGACCTCCTGCTTCTCCTCCTGGGCAAGGCGCTTCTGCTTCTGCTCGAGCCACGAGCTGTAGTTGCCCTGCCAGGGGATGCCGTGGCCGCGGTCGAGCTCCAGGATCCAGCCGGCGACATTGTCGAGGAAGTAACGGTCGTGAGTGATCGCGACCACGGTGCCGGGATATTCCTGCAGATGGCGCTCGAGCCAGGCGACAGATTCAGCATCGAGATGATTGGTCGGCTCGTCGAGCAGCAGCAGGTCGGGCTGCTGCAGCAGCAGGCGGCACAGCGCGACCCGGCGCCGCTCGCCGCCCGAAAGCGTGCTCACGTCCTGGTCCCCCGGCGGACAGCGCAGCGCGTCCATGGCGATGTCGAGGGTGCGCTGCAGCTCCCAGCCGCCCGCGGCGTCGATCCGCTCCTGCAGCTCGGCCTGCTCGGCCATCAGCGCGTCCATGTCGGCGTCAGGATCGCCGAACTTCGCGGACACCTCGTCGAAGCGGTCGAGCAGCGCCTTGGTCGCGGCCACGCCTTCCATGACGTTGCCGAGCACGTCCTTGCTCGCATCGAGCTCCGGCTCCTGCGGCAGGAAACCGACGCGCGCGCCGTCCGCCGCCCACGCCTCGCCCGAAAAGTCGTGATCGAGCCCTGCCATGATGCGGAGCAGCGTCGACTTGCCGGCGCCGTTGACCCCGAGCACCCCGATCTTGGCGCCCGGCAGGAACGCGAGCGTGATGTCCTCCAGGACCTTCTTGCCGCCCGGGAAGATCTTGGTCAGCCGGCGCATCACGTAGACGTACTGGTACGAAGCCATGCGATCTCCTGGTCCGCGCGCGCGGCCTTCTAGCAGGGAACGCCGCGGCGCGAAAGGCCGGCAGGCGGGCTCGCTCGCGGCTCGTTCAGTCAGCGATCCCGAACAGCGCCGCCAGCTTCGCCTGGACCTCGGCGACGACGGACCGCGGCGCTGCCCCGGCGAGGCGCAGCCGTCGGGCTGCGCGATCGATCGCGCGCACCTGATCGACGATGACCGCGCCGGCGACCGTGCCTGACGGGATCAGGCGTCGGGCTCGAGCACTTGGGTGAACAGGGTCGCGCCGCTCAGATCCTTGAGCCGCACCGTCATGACCTCGCTCGCCCCGTCGATGTCGACCTGGCCGAAGAACTGGAGGCCGGCCGAGGGCGGCAGGTTGGACTGCCCCGCGGGCGGCGCCTTCTGGAACACGACCTGCGGCCCGAACGTGTCGTCGACTTGGTTCGGCCCGAAGGTGCCGGCATTGAGCGGCCCGGAGACGAACTCCCAGAACGGCGCGAACTCCTGGAAGCGCGCGCGATTGGGGTCGTAGTAGTGGGCCGCGGTGTAGTGCACGTCCGCGGTCAGCCAGACCACATTCGTGATGCCGCTGTCGCGGATGAAGCGCAGCAGGCCGGCGAGCTCGAGCTCGCGGCCGCGCGGCGGGCCATCGCCATTGGCGAGGTTCTCGAACAGCTCTCCGTCCGGCACGATCAGGCCGATCGGCATGTCCGCGGCGATCACCTTCCAGGTCGCTTTCGAGGCCAGGAGCGCCTGCTTCAACCAAAGGATCTGCTCTTGCCCCAGGAACGCGGTGTCGGGGCCGGGCACCGTCTGGTCATTCGCCGTATTGGCGCCGCGATAGGAGCGCATGTCGATCCGGAAGATGTCGAGCGAGGGCCCATAGCTGAAAGCTTCGTACAGGCGTTCCGGGTCGAGCGGATGACGGCGCACCGGCATGTAGTCCATGAACGCGCGCGCTGCCCGGGCCGCCAGCAGGTCGACGCTGGTCACCTTGTAGTCCGCCTTCTTCGGGTCGCCGGCCAAGTCCTCGTGCGAATACCAGTTGTTGGTCACCTCGTGGTCGTCCCACTGGGCGAACATCGGCACCGCGGCGTTGAAGCGGCGGACGTTCTCGTCCATGAGGTTATAGGCGTAGTTGCCGCGAAACTCGTCGAGCGTCTCCGCGATCTTGGACTTGGCCTCGGTCGTCAGATTCTTCCAGACGCCGCCGTCCGGCATGGCCTGCTCGGCCGCGATCGGCCCGTCGGCGTAGATCGTGTCGCCCGAGTGGATGAAGAACGCGGGCTCAACCTGGCGCATGGTCTCGTAGATCTTCATGCCGCCCCATTCGGCGTTGATCCCCCAGCCCTGCCCGGCGGTATCGCCCGACCAGACGAAGCGAATGTCGCGCCTGGCCGCAGGCGGCATCCAGAAGCTGCCGGCGACCGGTTCGCTCACGAGCTTGTGGTCGGCCAGATCGATCATCACGACGCGGTAAAACACGCGCTGGCCGAGCGGCAGGCCTGGGAGATCGATCTTCGCCGTGTAATCAGTGTCTTCGAGCGCCGCCGGACCGCGGATCGCGCGGGCATCGCCGAAGCTTTCAGTCGTCGCCCATTCGACCATAGCGCGCGCCGGCCGGTCGGCACGCGCCCAGATGATCGCGCGATCGCCCGCGAGGTCGCCGCTCTGCACGCCATAGGGCAGGCTCGGGCGCATCTGTTCGCTCGTGATCACCGCGGGCGCGCTCTGCTGCGCCCATGCGCGGCCCAGTGCGCCCCCGGCAATGAGGCCACCGGCGGTCAGCGCCGAACGGCGCAGCAATCCGCGTCGGCTCAGGACATGCGATCGGACCGGGGCCATAGCTACCTCCGTCACTTCATTACTCGCCGTGGCGATAGAGAACCTCTGTGACAATCTGTCGATTGAGTGCACGCCCCAGGCCGATCCGCAAATTCAACGAGCCCGTTGCCACCACGCGTCGTAAGCGCCCGTCAGCGCCGTTTCCCTTTGACTGCCAGGGACGTCTTGGAACAGCGGCAGCTCGGCCGTGCCTGCCCGCTCGAGCAGGCGTCGTTCGGTCGTTCCGTGCCGCTCCACCTCGCCGTCCGGGAGGATGTGCCGGATGTCCAGCGCCATTGGCCGGAGATAGCGGCAGATCAGATGCAGTCGATGACAGTCCAGCGGATCGCGCTCACGGCACATCAGTGCCACCGGCTGCTCGGCAAGGGCGCCCAGCAAGGTCTCGATCCCCCGCTCGAACGACGGCTCGCGAATGCGCGTCTGGTAATCGAGGCGGGCCTGCGGCGGATCGTCCCGCGCCGGCTTGCCGCCGAGCTCCCGGCCCAAGAACAGGTACCCAAGGCCCTCGTCCGCGAGGATGCGCGCGAGCCGCTCCCTGCCGAAGTGCGGCACGAAGCGCGAGTACGGCCGGGAGCGCACGTCGGCGACCGCTTCGACGCCGTGGCGTCGCAGCAGCGCGAGAAAGTGCTCGACCGCATGGTTGGAGTGCCCGATCGTGAACAGCGGGTGGCCCGGCGTGGCCATCATTGCGCCTGCGCCGCGTCGGCTGGTTCCCTGACCGGCAGCAGCAGGATCATGCCGATCACGAAGAACATTAGAATGGTGGCGACGCCGAGGCGCTGGCTGCCGGTCCACCAGGTCACCGTGCCGAGCAGGAATGGCCCGACGTACGCGGTGATCCTGCCGGTCATGGCATACAATCCGAACATCTCGGTGCGTACCTCCGGCGGCGCCAGGTGCGCCATCAACGAGCGGCTCGCCGCCTGGCTCGGCCCGACGAAGATGCCGAGCAGTGCGCCCACGATCCAGAACGCGAGCGTGCTGGTGACGAGCACCGCGGCGGCGCCGCACGCGAGCAGGCCGGCGAGCGCGATCAGGATGGTGCGCTTGGCGCCGAGCCAGTCGTCGACCCAGGCGAACGCGAGCGCGCCGAGCCCAGCGGTGATGTTGAGAAGAATGCCGAAGTAGATGACCTCGGACAGCGCCATGCCGAAGGTGCCTGCGGCATAGATGCCGCCGAAGGCGAACAGCGTGTTCAGCCCATCGATATAGACCATGTGCGCCAGCAGAAACAGCCCGATCTGACGATAGCGGCGGATCTGGGCGATGGTGCGCCTGAGCTGGGCAAGGCCGCGGCCGATCGCCTCGCGGGGCGGCAGGCCGGCGCTCTTGCGGTCGGGAGTGAACAGCAGCAGAGGCAGGCTGAACAGCGCGAGCCACGTCCCAACCAGTGGGCCGGTGATGCGCACCTGCTCGGCAGCATGCCTGTCCAGCCCGAACAGCGGCCGCTCCGGCTGCACGAAGGCGACAAGCGCCAGGATCAGGCACACGAGACCACCGGCGTAGCCGAGCCCCCACGCCCAGCCCGACAGACGCCCGAGATATTCGCGGCTTACGATCTCGGGCAGCATGGCGTTGTAGAACATGCCAGCCACCTCGAGCGCCGTGTTGGCGATCATCACCACGACCAGCGTAAAGAGCACCCAGCTCGGGTCGGGCCTGGCGTACCAGAGCAGGAAGCAGCCGATCACGGCGATAAAGGTACACGCGAACAGCCAGGGCTTGCGCCGGCCCCCGGCGTCCGCGATGGCGCCGAGCACCGGCGCGAGCAGCGCGATCGCGATGCCGCTGCTGCTCAGCGCCCAGCCCCACTGCGCCGTGCCGGTGGCCTGGTCGACCGCGATGCCCTGGCTGAAGTAGGTCGCGAACACGAAGGTGATGATCACCGCGGAGAAGGCGGAGCTGGCCCAATCGAACAGCGCCCAGGAGAACTGGCCGATGCGGGATGAAGCGATCATGGCGCTCCTGTTCGCGTGTGATCGGCCCGGCCGCGGCACGACGAACCCGGGCGCAGTTCCATGGCGATGATTACTATCGTGGCGCGCACCCCGCCACAGAGAGGGAGCTGTGATGAGCGGCAGCCAGCTGTCACGACCACAGCGCAGGCTGCGAGCACGACGGCGGCGCCCGCGCACCCCGCCGGGTGCAACACCGCCGAGATCGAGGCAATCGCTCATCTCTACGGGGCGAGATTTACCGCAGCAAGATCTGGCGAACGCGCGACGATGCCACTAGCAATTGGGCGGTGGTGACGCGCGGCAGCGCAATGTCGATCGCCTTCAGCGCCGCCGACGCAACGTCGCTGCCGATCGTCCTCGTCTCGTTCCCGGTCAACATTTTCTGGGTGCTCGAAGCGCGCCGCCATCGAATGTACGATATCTGACGCACGTGCGGGCGCGTGCTCGAGGCCAACTTTTTTGGCCCGCTGCTGCGGGTCCCATGGCGCGCAAGTACCAACCCTTGGAACCGCATTCTCGCCGACGACTACACAGGCCGGTGCTTTCCACGCGGCCGCCGCGCGATGGCCGACGACGCTCACGCGTCCCGTCGGACGCAGTGCCGCTGCAGCGCCTGGACGTCGCGGATCGTCACCCGGCTGCCCTTGGTCTCGACGCCCAGCGGCCGGAGCTTGGCGAGCGCCCTGGACAGAGTCTCGGGCTGCATCCCAAGGCGTGCGGCGATCAGCCCCTTGTCATAGGGAAGATGCACGATCGCGCTCTCGGCGCCGCCGCGCGCGAGGTTGAGCAGGAACTGCCCGACCCGTTCGGTCGACGAGCGCAGGGTCAGTTGCTCGACCTGCCCTACGAGTCGGCGCAGGTGGACCGCCATCGACGCCATCATCCGAAAGCAGAGCTCGTTGTTGTCCTGGAGCGCGCGGCGGAACGGCTCCGCTGGAATGATCAGGAGCCGCGCTTCGTCGACCACGGTGCCGCTGACCGGGAACTTGCCGCCAAGGAACATGACCGCTTCGGCGAACGACTCGCCATGGGCGAACAGGGCGATCACGCTTTCGCGGCCGTCGCCGGTCTGGCGGAACAGCCGGACCCAGCCGTCGAGGACGACGTAGAACTGGCTCGCCGGCTCGCCCTCGACGAACAGCATGGCATTATGCGCGAAGCGTCGGATCGAAGCCTCGGCGAGCAGATCGGTCAGCCCGCCCAGCTCGAGGCCGGCGAACAGCGGCACACGGCCGAGCATCTCGAGGTCGCGCTCCTCAAGGCCGATCCGCCGCGCCAGGCGATCGAGCGTCGTGCGGTCCTCGACGCGACTGAGGCCACTGGAACCAGTGCGCATAGGCGAGAAGAGTTCCGTACTGCGGGGTGAGCGGCACCCGCCGGGAGCGCAGCACGAACGGCGCGCAAGAGCAAGCCCCTGCACCTCGCGGGCATGGCCGGCCGGACGCAAGCATCACGGCGGGGGCGCCGGAGCGGCACTGACCAAGAGACCGACGCCGCCAGAAAAGACCGTTTCGGCCGCCCGCGCGGCCTCGGCCCGCCGGGTGCGCCTGTGAACCCCTGCCTAGCCGGGACGGCCATCCGCCCGCGCCCGCAGCAGCGCCGGCCCGAGGCGCAGGGCGAAGACGGCGAAGGCCAGCGACCAGAGCGCGCCCGAGATCACCAGCAGCGGCAGGGCCAGCCCTGGAACGAGCGCTGCCAGGAGCCGTGCGATCGCCGCCGCGGACACGAGCAGATAGCTCCCGACGATCGAGCGGGGCGCGTGCAGCGGCCGGCCGGTGTGTCCGAGCGTCGCCCGGGACATCACGGCGAGGCTCATGGTGCCGACCGCGCCGACCGCGAGGCCGTGCAGGGCATCGCCCGGCGGCGCAAATTCGGTCAGGCCGACCAAGCCCTTCCAGGCGAGCCCGACGGCAAGCCAGGCATAGCCGAGGTGCAGCACCCAGAGAATCGGCTCATGCAAGGTCCGGCTGCCGCCCCAGCCGAAGAGGCGCCAGCCGTTGAGCAGCGCCGCGACGAGCGCGATCGCCCCGACCACCCGGGCGAGGCCAGCGATCTCGGCGAGCAGAAGCAGGACGAGCGAACCGATCGCGACCCGGTCGCGCACGCCGAAGGGCCGTGGGGCCGCCGTACCCGCCTGCGCCAGCGCGCTCGCGGTGAACGCCGGCACGATGCGCCCGCCGATCAGAGCGATCAGCAGCACGAACAGATCGAGCGCGACGCGCAGCGCCTGCGCTCCGGCCCCGGGCAGCACCTCCAGGCCGTCCAGCTGGGTGACCAGATCGGCGAGCGAAAGCGTGCCGAGCACCGGCAGGAACACCAGGTTGCGCCGGGGCGCCGCGCGCAGGGCGGGCACGATCGCGAGCGCGAGCGCGGGCAGGAATGCGAGATCGATCGCCGCGGCGAGCGCCGGGAAAGCCCCGCCCGCCGAAGTCGCCAGACGACCGGCGAGCCAGATCGCCGCGAGCGCCGCGAGCGGGCCGCCGCGGACCGGCGGCCGACCGCTCCAGCTCGGCGTCGCAGTCAGCAGAAAGCCTGCGAGTACCGCCGTGCCATAACCGAACAGCATCTCGTGGCCGTGCCAGAGCGACGCCGGCAAAGACGAGTGAAGCGCCGCGACGCCCATGTAAGCGGCGAGCCAGAGCGGCACGGCGAGCGCGGCGAACCCCGCCGCAAGCAGAAAGAAAGGACGAAAGCCATAGGCGAGAACCGGCAACGCAATCAGGCGCGGCGACGGCTTCCGAGGGTCGCCGGCGGTGGTGCGCTCTGCACCCCGGTGGATCATGGACACGGCCGGGTCACGGCCCAAGCCACTCGCGGCTACCATCAGAGGCAACGTAGAACGCCTTCGCCCTGACCGCGCGCAGCAGGCCGGGGGCGGCGGCACGCGGCAGCACCGCAAGCGCGGTGGAAACGGCGTCCGCCGTCATCGCGCGTCGCGCCAGCACGGTCACGCCCGCACAGCGAGCGGCGCTGCGTCCGGTGCTGGGGTCGAACAGATGGTGGTGCCGGCCAGTGGCGTCGAAGCGCGTGGCAAGGCCGCTCGAGCTGGCGACGGCGAGGTCGTGCGCATCCAAGGTCTCGATCAGCCGATCGGACATTTTGGGGTCGGGGATCCCGATCCGCCACGGAACCCCATCCGCAGGCGGCGCGCCGGCAAAGGTCTCGCCAAGCTGCACCAGCACGCTCGCGAAGCCGGCATCGCGCAGAAGCTCGGCAACCCGATCGGTGACATAGCCCTGCGCGATGCCGTTCAGGGTCACGGCCATCTCGGGGCGCAGGAGGCGGACCCCGGCACCATCGAGCACGAGCGCGCGGTGGTCGACGCGGCGGCGCGCCGCCTCGAGCCGAGGCGCGGGCGGGCCGGCGGCATCGTTCGGATGGGCCGCAAAATGGGCGGCGTACAGCTGCCACAGCGGCTGGACCGTGACGTCGAAGGCGCCGCCGCTCAGCTCCGCCACCCGCGCCGCTTCGGCGAGCACGGCGCGCAGGTCGTGCGATGCCGCATCCAGCCGCCCGCAGCGATTGAGAGCGACCAGCTCGGAGTCCGCGCGGTACAGGCTGAAGATTCGCTCCAGCCGCTCGATTTCGTCCCGACAGAGAGCGGCGGCGCGCTCCGCGGCCCGGCGGTCCGCCTGGGCGACGAGCAGGCGCGAGCGGGCGCCGAGCGCCTGGCCGCGCCACTCGTACAGCGGCGGCTCGGACGGGGCGCCCCGGCTGAGGGGCACGAACAGCGGGATGGTCGCTGCGGCGATCGTCGACAGCGCCTGACGCCGGCTGACCGGCGCGCCGCCGCTGCGG
>JBKPNX010000261.1:0-23719 GCA_046732855.1 Pseudomonadota bacterium | reverse complement strand
TCGTAGCGCAGGAACACGTCCCGCTCCTCGATCGCCAGCTCGACATGGTCGAGCACCGACATCGAGATCACGCGGTCGCCCTTGGCCAGCGCCATGCCGCGCACGCCCTCGGAGGTGCGCGAGCGGAAGACGCGCACGCTGTCGATCGGGAAGCGAACGCATTTGCCGCCGTGCGCCGCGAGCAGCACGTCGTGCCGCGCGGTCGCGACCTCGACCCCGACCAGATGGTCGCCCTCGTCCAGCTTCATCGCGATCTTGCCGCCGGCCGGCACGAAGATGAAGTCGGCGAGCGCATTGCGCCGCACCTTGCCGCTCGAGGTGGCGAACACCACGCTGAGATCGGCATAGGTGCTCTCGTCCTCGGGCAACGGCAGCACCGCGGTAATCGATTCGCCAGGCGCCAGCTGGCTGAACAGATTGACCATCGCCTTGCCGCGCGCCTGCGGCGCCCCGAGCGGCAGACGGTACACCTTGAGCTTGTAGACCTTGCCCTCGGAGCTGAAGAACAGCACCGGGGTGTGGGTGTTGGCGACGAACAGCTGGGCGAGGAAATCGTCCTCGTGGGTGGCCATGCCGACCCGGCCCTTGCCGCCGCGCGCCTGGGCCCGGTAGGTCGAGAGCGGCGTGCGCTTGATGTAGCCGAGCCGCGTGACCGTGACGACCATGTCCTCCTGCTGGATCAGGTCCTCGATGTCGATGTCGTAGTCTTCGCCCTCCTCGATCGCGGTGCGCCGCGGCGTCGCGAAGCGCTGCTTGACCGCGACCAGCTCCTCCTTCAGCACTTCGAGCAGGCGGGCGCGCGAGCGCAGGACGTGCAGCAGCTCGCGAATCGCAGCGCCGAGCTCGTTCAGCTCATCGGTGATCTTGGACTGCTCCAGCTGGGTCAGGCGCTGCAGGCGCAGATCGAGAATCGCCTGAGCCTGGCGCTCCGACAGCCGGTAGGTGCCCGACGGGTCTGCGGGCGGAGCATCCTCGGGCGCTGCCTCGGCGAGCCGCAAGAGCGGGGCCACGTCGCCGAGCCGCCAGTCCCGGGCACACAGCTCGGTCCTGGCGGTCGCGGGATCTGGCGCGGCGCGGATCAGCGCGATGATGGCGTCGATGTTGGCGACCGCGAGCGCGAGGCCGAGCAGGACGTGCGCGCGTTCGCGGGCGCGCGCAAGATCATACGCGCTGCGCCGGCCGATCACCTCCTCGCGAAACTCGAGGAACGCGCTCAGCACGTCCTTGAGATTGAGCTGCAGCGGCCGGCCGCCGACCAGCGCCACCAGGTTGACCCCGTAGCTGATCTGCAAAGGCGTGTGGCGGAACAGCTGATTGAGCACGATGTCCGGATCGGCCTCGCGCTTCAGCTCGATAACCACGCGGGTGCCGTCGCGGTCCGACTCGTCGCGCACCTCGGCGATGCCCTCGATCCGGCGCTCGCGCACCAGCTCGCCGATCCGCTCGAGCATCCGGCTCTTGTTGACCTGATACGGGATCTCGCTGACGATGATCGCGTCGCGGTCCTTGCGCACCTCTTCGACGTGCGTGCGGCTGCGCACCAGGAGACTGCCGCGTCCGGTCGCGTACGCTTGGCGGATGCCGCCCCGGCCGAGGATGATCGCCCCGGTCGGAAAGTCCGGCCCCGGAATGATCTCGAGCAGGCGCGCCAAATCGAGCCCGGGCTCATCGACCAGAGCGAGACACGCATCGATCACCTCGCCGAGATTGTGCGGCGGGATGTTGGTCGCCATGCCGACCGCGATGCCGCCCGCTCCATTCACCAGCAGGTTCGGGAACTGCGCCGGCAGAACGCTCGGCTCGCGGTCGGACTCGTCGTAGTTCGGGCGGAAGTCGACGGTGTCCTTGTCGATGTCGCTGAGCAACGCATCGGCGGGCTGGGCGAGGCGGGCTTCGGTGTAGCGCATGGCGGCCGGCGGATCGCCGTCCATCGAGCCGAAGTTGCCCTGACCATCGATCAGCACGAGGCGCATGGAGAAGTCCTGCGCCATGCGCACGAGGGCATCGTAGATGGCGTCCTGGCCGTGCGGGTGGTACTTGCCCATCACGTCGCCGACGATGCGCGCGCTCTTGCGCGGCGGCCGGCCGTAGTCGTAGCCGCCCTCGCGCATCGCGTAGAGGATCCGCCGATGCACCGGCTTCAGGCCGTCGCGCACATCGGGCAGCGCCCGCGCCACGATCACGCTCATGGCGTAATCGAGGTAGGAGCGCTGCATCTCCTCCTCGATCGGCACGACCTCGACGGGACGGGGCGGATTGGAAGCCAAGCTGGACTGTCCGGCGGAAAGGGACGCTCAGGCCGAGCGGCTATTGCTCATCCGGCCGCGCCGATCTAGCAGAATGCTACCGTTTGCACAAGTTTTGCGCTGCAAAACGCATCGATCAGGTGGGCATGATCGCGAGGAATCGCACGTCTGCCGAGCCTTGCCGGATAACACGCTCTGGTTGACCCGCGCGCCCCCAGTGCTGCAGAGCAGCACGCCTTCAGCCGCCCTGCGCCGGCTCCTTGGACGGCGGCGCCGGCTCGTCCGCGAGGGGCGGTACGGTCAAGAGATACTCGGCGACCGCCGCGCGATCGTCGTCCGTCCAGTGGCTGGTCGCGTCCTTCACCTCCTCGGCCATGGCGCCGCCGAACACGTCGCCATCGGGCAAGATGCTGGTCTTGAGCGCGAACGTGAGATCGGTCTTGGACCATCTCCCGATGCCATCCTCATGCGGCGTGATGTTGGGCACCGGTTTGCCGTCCGGGCCGTCGCGGGTGCCGCCGAGGAAGCGGTCGCGCCGCGGCGCGCCGAAATCGTTGCGCGGCGTGTGGCATTCGCTGCAATGGCCGGGTCCGTTCACGATGTAAGCACCCCGGTTCCAGATCTCCGATCGATCCGGATCGGGCTGGAACGTGCCCGGATCGAAAAACAGCAGCTGCCAGCCCTTGAGCAGCGGGCGAAAGCCGAACGGGAAACGGAGATCATGACCGGGCACGTCGTTGGCGACCGGCGGCACGGTGTCGAGATACGCCTTGAGGTCGATCAGGTCGTCGACCCGCATCCTGGTGTACGAGGGGTAAGGCAGGGCCGGGTAATAGGGATGGCCGCCCGGTGAGATGCCCTCGGTCAGAGCGCGCACGAACGCTCCGGTCGACCAGCCGCCGATGCCGGTCGCGGGATCGGGCGTGATGTTCGAGGTATGGAACGTGCCGAACGGCGAATGCAACGCGCGGCCACCGGCAAGGAACGCGCCGCCGTTCTTCTCGTCGGTGTGACAGGTAACGCAGCCGCCGAGGCGCAGCACGTATTCGCCGCGCACCGGATCGCCCCTTGCCGCGATCTCGGGCGGCGCGCCAGACCAGGGCACGAACAGCCAAAGGGCGAGGGCGGCGAGCGCGCCGAGCGCGACGGTTCCGAGTGCGATTGCCCAGCGCATGCTGCCTCCGGGTGCGGGGAGAAAGATCCGGTCGCGCTGAACATAAGACGGGCGTCTCCGCGCGGCGAGCGCCAGGGCGCCGGGCGCATAGGGCCCTCTGCGCCTTCGTGTCTTGAGCGCGCTCTCAAGTTCTGCGATAGGAGCCTGCTTCGAAAGCCTGGGTAAGGGACCATGATCGATCTACCTTCGGTTTCATCTCGTCCGCGGCGGCGAGGTCCGGGCACGCTCGTGGGCCTGAGTTGTCTCGTACTCGGGGCAGGTCAGGCGAGCGCCCTGCCGCAAGTCCAGCTCGCGGCGCGGCCGGCGTTCCTGCTCGCGCAGGCGGCAAATCCCGCCGGACCGACGGTGGAGTCCCGGGCCCTACCGGGCGCCGAACCGCAGGCGGCAGCAAACCAGGAGGCGCCACTTACAGAACTCAACGCCGTTCTGGAAGCGACCCGGGCCAGGCTCGAGGAGCTGTTCGGCGCGACCGAAAGCATGACCGGAGGGCGCGCCGAGGCCGAGCTGCTCAGGCTGGAAAACCAGCGCCTGGCCGGCGCACTGGAGCAGGTGAACGGCCGTCTCGCCGAACTCGAGAGCGCGAGCCGGCGGGCCGAGGCGGAGATCGCTGACCTCACCAATGCCAACGATGCGGCGGCCCAGAATCTGGCTGGCCTGGATAATGCGCTGGCCGGGGCGCGCCGGCAGAACGCTGAGCTCGAGGCACGCCTTGCCGACGCGGATGGCGCGCGCGCAGCGGCGAAGGCGGGCATCGAGAAGACCCGGGCCGAAATGCAGCAGGCGATCGAACAGGCCAGGGCGGAAGCGGAGCGCCTGAACGGCGAGCTGACGGCCGCGAAGGGGCAGGTTGGCGAGGCAACTGCCGCGGCCGCCGAGGCGGAGCGGGCCCGTCAGCAGGCGGTGAGTGACGCGCAGCGGCTGCGGGGCGAAGCGGAGCGCGCGCATGCGGAGCTGGTCGCGGCGCGTGCCGAGGTCGAACGCTTCCGGGCCGCGAACGGCGAACTGGAGCAGCGGATCGCTTCGTTGAACGCGGATTCGCGCTCCGCGATGGACAGCGCGCGTCAGACGCTCAGCATGATGGAAGAGAAAATCGGGCAACTCAGCGCGGCGCTTGCCGAGGCGGGCCTCACGACAACGACGTCGGCGCCCATCTCGCAGCCGAGTTCGGCCACCCTCGCCCCCGCAACCGCGCCGTCGTCAGGCGGAATGCCGGCCGCCCCACGCAAGCCGGCGGAGGACCCGGGCGGCACCGATCAGCGTACCGAAAGGTCGGGCCACGACCGGACCACGGCAGCCGCGCTGGCCGACGACGCTGCCGGGCTCGCCCGCTTCGACGCCAACGTCCGCTACTTGAACAGCCGGGCGTCGGCAGCGTCGGGCGCGGATCTGTTCTCGGGCATCGAGTCGCCGGGCGCCGGCGTCGTGCACGTCAGCACCACGGCGGCGTGGCAAAGCATCCCGCCCGCCAACCAGCGCAGTTATCTGGATTTCCTGTTCGACCTGTGGACCGGCACCCAGGAGGGCGATGGTCCGGCGGTGGTCCGGATCGTCGATCCGAGCGGCCGCGTGCTGCTCGAGAAATCGGCGACCGAGCGCGACTAGGCCCCGCGGCCCGCGCCCAGCCTTGCGCCCCAGCTGTGGCCCGCGTGCTCGAGCTGCACCGATCTGGGCGGCGGACGGCTGGACGATCGTCTTCTGATCTGAAGGGCATGGTCAGGCAAGCCGCCGGCCGTCCAGAGCCTGCCGGCAGGCAGCGCCCAGCCTGGTCAGCCAGGCTCCATGCAGATCCGGCGGCAGGTGGGACGAGCTTCAATTGGCTGGAGCGGACTCGCGTCTGAACGTTTCGAACGGGTCCTCCTCAAGCAGGTTCTTGCTGTCGTCGACCTTCTCGATCACGACCGATGCCGCCTGGTGGCGAACGTATCCCGGGAACCACGTCGCGATCGCCGGGAAAGCTATGATCACGGTGATCGCGATACACTGCAGGAACATGAATTCGAACATGCCCTTGTAGATCGTGGCCAGCGACCACTCCCTGACCACCTGCTTGAGATAGTAGGCCGACATCGCCACCGGCGGCGACAGATAGGCGGTCTGCATGGTCACGGCGATCACCGCGCCGAACCAGATCATCACCATGTCCGGCTCTATGCCGAGCGACTGGCCGAGCGCCGGGCGCAGGGCGTCGATGATCGGGAAGAAGATCGGCAGGAACACGAGGATGATCGCGGGCCATTCGAACGGCCATCCGAGCAGGAACAGCAGCACGACCACGACCACGAGCATCAGCACCGGCGACAGCGGCAGTGCCAGCATGTTCTCGGTGATCCAGGTCGCCGTGCCGAGCCGCGAGAACACCGCCCCGAAGATGTTCGAGGTCACCGCCAGCAGCAGCACCATGCTGGAGGTCGCCGTGGTCGAAAGGACGGCCTGCCGGGCCGCGGCATAGGTCACCCTGCCGTAGACGGCGGCCAGCAGGAAGGCGCCGAGCGCACCGACCCCCGCCGCTTCGGTCGGGGTCGCGAGGCCGACCAGGATCGAGCCGAGCGTCGCCGCGATCAGCGCGAACAGCGGCACCACGCCGATCACGACCTCCCACACGAGCTGCGCGACGCTGTGGATGCGCTCTTCGGGCGGCACCGGCGGCCCGAGGCTCGGCTGGAGGAACGAGCGCCCGATCAGATAGACGAGATAGATGCCGGCGAGCAGGAAGCCCGGCCCGAACGCCGCGGAGTAGAGCTCGCCGACCGAGACGCCGAGCACCGGCCCCATCACGATCAGCATGACCGACGGCGGGATCAGTATCCCGAGCGTGCCGCCGGCGGTGATCGCACCCGCGGACAGTTTCGCGTCGTAGCCGGATTTGATCATCATCGGCCCGGCCATGATGCCGAGCACGGTGACCGCAGCGCCGACGATGCCGGTAGCCATCGCGAACACCGCGGAAGTCAGAATGACCACGGCGTAGAGCGAGCCGCGCAGCGGCGCCAGCAGGTTGCGAAATGCCCGGAACAACCGTTCCATCAGGCCGGCCTGCTCGGTGATGAAGCCCATGAAGATGAACAGAGGTACCGCGGCGAACACCTCCTCCTTCATCAGGCCGATGGTCTGGAAATAGGCGAGCTCGAAGACGACCTCGCCGAGGCCCAGATAACCGAAGACGAATGCGAGGAACAGCATGGTGAAGCTGATCGGGAAGCCGATGAAGATGGCGCCGATCATCACGCTCAGCATGATCAGGCCGAGGAGTTCCTGACCGGTCACCGGCCTAGACCTCCACCTTCTCTTTGCGCTCGAGCTCGACGCCGGTGAGCGCGGCGTGCAGGCTCTTGATCACCTCCGAGACGCCCTGGATCATGAGCAGAAGGCAGGTCAGCGGCACGACCATCTTGAACGGCCACAGGACGGGCCGCCAGGGCGTCTGCTCCGACGTCTCGTTGATGACGAACGCGTACCAACTCTCATCGGCGCTCACGATCAAAAACACGAGCAGTGACGGAAAGAACAGCCCAAGATACGCCAGCGAATCGATGATGCCCCGGGTTCTGATCGACCACGTTTCGAAAAAGAAATCAGTGCGGATATGCGCGCCCTTGTGCAGGGCGTAGGCGGCGCCGAGCATGAAAATCGCGCCGTACAGCATGTAGGTCGCGTCGAACACCCAGATCGTCGGCATGTGGAAGAAATAGCGTGCGATCACCTCATAGCTGACCACCAGCACCAGCAACACGTTCAGCCACGCCACCGCCAGACCGACGACGTCGGTGAAGCGATCGATCTGCCTGGTGATCGCGATCAGCCGCGGCGACAGCGCCATGCCGGTTCTCGCTCGGGGACAGAGGGCCCGCGGCGGGGCCGAGCCGGCCCCGCCACTCCGCGCCTGCTACTGAGTCGTTGCGCCGCCGCCGGTCACTTCTTCTCGGGCCAGAAATAGTTGGCTGCGAACGAGTACGGCGGAAACATGAAGCGCTTGGCCGGGACGACCTTGGCAGCATACGCGCGCTGCGAGTCGAGCACCTTCTTGAAGAACGGGTTCTTGGCCGACTCCTCCGCGGCGATCTCTTCCCAGGCCTTGAAGAACGCGATCAGGACATCCGGCGGGGCGCGCAGCAGTTGGGCCCCGTACTCGTCGCGCATCTCCACGATCGCATCGGCATTCTGGCGCTGCCACTTCGCCCACCAGCGCAGGAACGCTTCCGAAGCGGCCGACCGGATCGCCTCCTGCTGCTGCGCCGGCAGGCTCGCCCAGACCTCGGAGTTGATCAGGAGCTCATTGATCGAGGCGCTCTCGTGCATGCCCGGCGTATAGTGATACTTCCACACCTGCGGCAGGCCGAGCCTGAGATCCTCGATGCCCCCGACCCATTCCGCGCAGTCGATCACGCCGCGCTGCGCCGCCGGGATGATCTCGCCGCCCGGCAGGTTGACGGTCTGCATCCCCATGCGCTGGTAGATCTCGCCGACGATGCCGGTCTCCCGGCACTTCATGCCTTTGAGGTCGTCGAGGCTTCTGATCGGCTGCTTGAACCAGCCGAGCGCCTGCGGGCTCGCGGACGCGATCGGGAACACGACGAGGTTGAGCTTGAGCTCCTTCTGATAGAACTCCCACCACAGGTCGAGCCCGCCGCCCTCGTACAGCCAGCCGATGAAGTCGATCTGGTCCATGCCGGCGATGCCTGCCGGCGTCGCGGCGAACAGGGTCGCCGCCTTGTTCTTGCCGACCCAGTAGTAGGAGATGGCATGGGCGCCATCGATCACCTTACTGCTGGTCGCATCGAGCACCTCGAACGGCGGCACCACCTGCCCGGCCGCCAGCGCCTCGATCTTGAGCTTGCCGTCGGTCAACTTGTCGACGCGTTCGGCGAAGAACCTGAAGTTATCCTGCAGCGTCGAGCTGGCCGGCCAGGTCGACTGCATCTTGAGCGTTCTCGTCTCCTGCGCGCCGGCCGGCGCAAGGCACAACGCCGTGAGGCCGAGAACGAGAGAAAACAAACCTATTTTCAGCGCAAAGCTTTGGCGTGCAGGCATGGCAGCCTCCTCCCGTGCACCCTGATCTGTCGATTCTAACCGGCTGGGCCGATTTCCACAAAATGAAATGATGTGCCTAAGGCGGCGGTCGTTGACGCGCAGCAGAGACTGCGGCTCGCCCGATCTGCGCTGCTTCGCCGACGGCCAATGCAATCACGGTCTTACCATTTCATGCTGCTACATCAGTCGGCACCCTGGATATTCGTTGCGGAAGTCGAAGAGAGGATGGGCGTAATTGCCCAACGGTCCGTCCGGCCGTGCGTTGCAATTCATCTTTCGATCTGGGTGAGCCGTCTTGTTTCAGGGCATTCATCTCTGCTTGCGTCTTTGCAAGGTGCGGGCATCAGGGGCATGATGGCGCGGACTCCCACGCAGGCGATCCGCCTCCGGGTGAGCGGCGGCGACGACGCGGGATGCGAGGGCTGCTCTGCGGGTGATCTGGTGGCGCGCAGCCGTAGGACGTTATGAGCAGCACCGGCCATCGCTGCTGACCATCAGGAGGACGAGGCCATGCTTATCCCGTCGCTGATGGTTGCGCTTGCGGCGACATTCGGCCTCGCCTCGCTGGTCCATGCCGACATCCTGATCGGCTTGGCCCTGCCGTTCACCGGACCGAACGCGTGGCTCGGCGAACAGACGGAGCGCGGCGTGGCGCTCGCCGTGGCCGACCTGAACGCCGCGGGCGGCTTGCTCGGCCAGCAGGTGGAGGTGGTCACGGCCGACGATTACTGCGATGGCGAACAGGCGGTCGCCGCCGCGAGCTGCCCGAGTGAGCCGGCGATGGCGACGTGGGTACGGCGCCTAGCTCTCCTTGCCGAGAAGATTACTCACTGAGGGCGGAGATCTGAGGAGTCCGTTGTGCGAAGGCCCGCAAAGATCGTCCGGGAGCGGGCGATGCGGCAGGAATGGGCGGCCGGTACGGCGGGAGCGGGCACAGAGAATTTTTTGGTGGCGGCGCTGGGAGCGCTTATTCATAGGCACGGCCACTGAGCAGCAACTACGCTGCTGACCGGCACCGCGCAACGCTTTATCCTCATATATGCCTCCACGCTCCGGAAGGACATCCGAAGGTGGCTGAAGTTCGAGCCGAACGCAGGCTGACGGCCATTCTTGCTGCCGACGTCGTCGGGTACTCGCGCCTCATGGCGGCCGACGAGACGGGGACGCACACGCGTCTCAAAGCCCTTAGGAAGGCCTTCATCGAACCGACGATCACCGCGCACCACGGTCGAATCGTCAAGCTGACGGGCGACGGCGCCCTGGTCGAGTTCGCGAGCGCCGTCGACGCGGTGGAGTGCGCGGTCGCCATCCAGCGGGGGGTCGCCGAGCGCCAAGAGGACGTACGGGAAGAGCAGCGCCTTGCCTTTCGGATCGGCATCAACATCGGCGACATCATCAGCGAGGAGGGGGACATCTACGGCGACGGCGTAAACGTCGCCGTGCGTCTCGAAGCCTTGGCCGAGCCGCAAGGCATCTGCCTCTCCGGCGATGCGTACCGCCAAGTGCGCAAGCTGGCTCTCGACTTCGAAGATGTCGGAGAGCGGGAAGTCAAGAACATCGCTGAGCCGATCCATGTCTTTCGCGTCAGGTCCGCGGATGGCAGGGAGGCCCTTCAGCCCCCGGCGCCTCCTCGACGTGGGCTCGCTCTGCCCGACAAACCGTCGATCGCGGTGCTGCCCTTCGTCAACATGAGTGGCGATCCCGACCAGGAGCATTTCGCTGATGGATTGACGGAGGACATCATTACAGGGCTTGCGGCTTGGCACTGGTTCCCGGTCACTGCGCGCCATTCGAGCCTGGCCTACAAAGACAAGAATCTACCGGTTGGCCGTATCGCCGAAGAACTGGGTGCTCGCTATCTGGTCGAAGGTAGTGTGCGAAAAGCAGGAAATCGGGTCCGCGTCACCGCTGAGCTCGTTGATGCGCCCTCCGGCCATCATTTGTGGGCGCAGCGTTTTGATCGCGACTTGACTGATATCTTCGCGATCCAGGACGAGATCACGGAGCAGATTGTCGTGACGATCGAGCCGGCGGTCAGCCGAGCCGAGCGGCACCGAGCCCTGCGTAAGCCGCCCGACAATCTCGACGCCTGGGACTGCGCTCTGCGCGCGCTCAATGGCGCTTTCACCTTCACCCGAGAAGGCAGCCGAGAAGCCAAGCGTATGCTGGGGCAAGCCTTGGAATCGGATCCAGGGTTCGGCTACGCTCTCTCGCTGCTCGCCCTTTGTCATTTCGAAGACGCAATCCTCGGGTTCAGCAAAGATAGAGAACACTCACTGACCGAGAGCCTGCGGGCTGCCGAGCGCGCTGTGGCGATCGACGATGGCGACTGGCTGGCACATGCTGTTCAAGGGATTGCCGTGTTGTGGCGACGACGCGACTTCGCGTTCTCGCTGATCGAAGAGGAGCGAGCCATCGAGCTCAACCCGAGTTCGACGCTTGCCCGGCTGTACCTTAGCTGTGTGCTCGAATTCGGCGGGCGGCCGCAGGATGCCGTGCCGCAGCTTTACACCTCGCTCAGGCTTGACCCGCACAGCCCGATGCTCTCGCATGTCTACAACGACCTGGCGCTCTGCTACTTCTTGCTCAGAGAGCATGACACCGCGATCGAGGCCGCGAGCAAGGCGGTCGAGATCAATCGCGGCAATGTTCGTGGACGACAGCGCCTTGTGGCAGCTTTGGCCGAACTAGGTCGAGTAGATGAGGCGCAGGTGGAGCTGGAAAATCTCCTGCGCCATCAACCGGACTTCGACGCTCACTATGTGACCAAGACCTATCCTTTTCGACACGCAGAGGATGCGGAGTTCTTCATCCAGGCACTGAGGAAGGCTGGCTGGCACGGCTAGCCGGGCGGGGCGGGCACGAGCTTCAGGACGACCCCGGTGACGCTGCCGTCGATCGACTGATTGCCGAGAGCATAGATCTCCCCGCTGGCATCCTGCCCCAAGCCGAAGAGCGAAAAGGTGAGGTCCGGGCGGTCCTGCAGTTCAGTGAAGACGCCGGATCCGGCCGCTCCCTCCTGCAGCCGGTCCCTTCGCTCGAGCGCGAACAGCCGACCGCGGCTGAGGTCGCCGAAGACGTAGCGGCCGCGCAGCTCCGGGATGCTCGAGCCACGGTAGACGAAGCCGCCGATAACTGCCGCGCCTTCGCCGTGATCGTACTGCGCGATCGGATCGATCAGGCCGAGGTTCGGCTGGCCGCAGGTCGGGTCGGGGTTGTCGGTGACGAAACCGGAGCCGGTGCCGTTCGGGTCGAAGCAGAACGAGCCCTCCTTCACCGGCCAGCCATAATTGCCGCCGGCGCGCACGAGATCGACCTCCTCGACGAAATGCTGCCCGACGTCGGCTGCGTAAAGGTCTGCCGTCGCCGAATCGAAGGAAACTCGGAAGGGATTGCGGAAGCCGAACGCGAAGATCTCGTCACACAGGCCGTCCAGGCAACCGCTCGGCCCGCCGAACGGGCCCGAACCGCCGGGGAAAAACGGGTTTTCCGGAGGGACGCCGTACTGCCCGTTGGCCGAATCGGCGCCATCGGGATCGATGCGCAGGATCGCGCCGAGAGGGTTGCCAGGGTCCTGACCGTTGCCCTGCGGGCTGTGGCCCGGCCCCTGGTCATCGCCCGCGCCGCCGTCGCCGAGCGATATATAGAGCCGATCGTCGGGTCCGAAGGCGAGCGCGCCGCCGTTGTGGTTGGCCTGGGGCTGCGCGATGCTGAGCACGAGCCGATCGCTGGTCGGATCGATCACTGCGGCGGGATCGCTCGGTTGCGGCACGATCCACTCGGTGACCACGCTCACGTGATCCGGCGTCACGCCGGGGGGCAAAGCGAAGTCGATCGGCATGGCCGTCGGCTCGGACGTGTAGGTGTAAACCAAGCCGTTCGACCGATACGCCGGATGGAAGGCAACGCCCAGAAGACCGCGCTCTCCCGTTGCCACGACACGGCTGCTGACGTCGAGAAACACCGTCTTGGCGCCGGTGCCGAGCTCGACCGCCCACAGGATCCCGTTCTGATCGGTGACGAACAGCCGGTCGAGGACGCCGGGGGCGAAGGTTCCCCAGTTCGGTGCCGTCAGACCCGTCGCCACGGTCGCCAGCCCGACCGCAATGCCCGGCTGAATCGGCTGCGGGATCGGATCCAGAAGCGCGGCGCCGGTCGCAGGCGCCAGGCCGACCCACAGGGTTCCGGTCACCGCGGCGAGGCTCGCCAGAGACGATTTTCTCAGCACCCGGCAAATTCCTCTGGTTGTTGAAGCGTTACACAGCAGACAGGCCTCGCAGTCTCGGACGCGAATTAGCGCCGCCCCGCTGCATCCCGCGCATCAGGAGATATACCATGGGCGCACATGTAAATACTGGCCGGCATGGACGGCAAGAGTGCGCAGCGGCTTGGGGCGGATCGCACAAGGCATGGCCAGGACTGCGGCGACGATCATTCGGGGATACCTGCGACGCGAAGCGCTTCGAGGTAGCGCCTGGCGAACGCCTCGTCACGCCAGGGGTTGATCTGTCGTTGCAAGGTGAGCGTGTAGGTCGGGAAGGCCTCCAACAGACGGCGCGCGGCCGCCCGCGCCTCCTCCAGCCGCTCCATCCCGACCAGCGCGCCGATCACGACCCGGTGCGAGGAGCCGTAGTTGGGCATCTCGCGCAGCGCGTTTTCTCCCCAGGTCAGGGCGTCTTCGAAGCGTTCGAGCATCAGATAGCTCATGCCGATGCCCGAGAGCGCGATGCCCTTTTCGGGATCGATCGGGCTCAGGCGCATGGCGCGATGGAAATGGTCGATCGCGACCAGCGGCCGGCCGGCATGCGTGTTGACCCAACCGCTGCCGGTGTAGCCATGCGCCGAGTTGGGATTGAGATAGAGCGACCGGTCGATCGCGCTCAGCGCCTGCTCGTAGTCCTTCGCGCTGTAGGCGAGAACCTGAGCCGCGAAGCGCAGGCTGGTCGGGTCGTCGCGCGCCTCCGCGATCACCTCGCGCGCCATGCGGACGGCGACGCGCGCGTCGTCCGGCTCGTGCCAGCACTGGCTGACGGAGATGCTGCGGATGTAGGTGCCCAAAGCCTTCGCCAGCGTGAAGGCGGGGTCGATGCTGAGGGCTTCGTTGGTGAGCTGACGAACTTCAGCGAAGCCTTCGCGAGTCATGCTGTAGAAATGCGGCAACGCGCGGAGGTATAAATCATAAGCGGTGGCGAAGCCCGTTGGTTTGGTGCGGGCCTGTCGTATTTCTTGCAAGCGAATGTTCGGCTCGACGGCGCCGACGACGCTTTCGGTCACTTTATCCTGCAGATCGAAAATGTCGCTGACGTCGCCGTCGAAGCGGTCCGCCCAGACGTGATGGCCGGTGGTCGCGTCGATTAGCTGCCCGACGATGCGGACGCGCGAGCCTGCCTTCCTGATACTGCCTTCGAGGACGTAGCGGACCCCGAGCTCGCGGGAAACCTGGCGCACGTCGACCGCTCGGCCCTTATAGGTGAAGGAGGAGTTGCGGGCGATGACAAAGAACGATTTTACCCGGCTCAAGCCGGTGATGATCTCCTCCACGAGGCCGTCCGCGAAATACTCCTGCTCGGGGTCGCCGCTCATGTTGGTGAACGGCAGGACCGCGATGGACGGCTGGTCGGGCAGCGGCAATGGCTTTTGCCGGTCGGGCTCCGCTCCGGCGACCACCTGCGGCGCCGTACCGGACGATAGCAGATAGGCCCTTACCGGCTCGTCGATGTTCTTGACCACCTGCGGCCCGAGCGCGGAGAAGCGGAGCGGCAGCAGCCTTCGCACGTGCTCATGCACCGCGCCCGAGATGCAAACGCCGCCCGGCCGCGCGAGCGTCTGCAGGCGCGCCGCGATGTTCACGCCATCCCCGAACAGATCGTCGGGCCGGACCACCACGTCCCCGACGTGCACGCCGATGCGGAATTCCAACCGACGGTCTGCGGGCAGGCCCCGGTTCGCCTCAGCCAACCGCTCCTGGGCCTCGACCGCACATTGGACGGCGTCCACGGCACTCGGAAACTCGGCGAGCACGCTGTCGCCCGCGGTATTGGCGATCCGGCCGCCGTGCTCGGCGATGAGGCCGTCCAGGATCTCCCTACGGGCGGTGAACAGGCGAAGCGTCCCGACCTCGTCCGACCCGACCAGGCGGGAATAGCCGGCGACATCCGCCGCGAAGATGGCGGCGAGCTTGCGCTCGACCCGCTGGTTCGCTGTTGCCATGACCGCACATACCTCTGAGCCCAGGCTTGTTTGTAGGTTCTAGCTTGTCCAGGTCAATTGCTGCTCCGCAAGTGCGTTGGCCAGCCCGCGGCCCGGAGTCGCGCCATCTCCTCCTCCACCCCTAGAGCGGCGCAGCCGCTCCTGTCCTCCTCCACCCTTAGTGCGGCGCAGCCGCTCCTGCCGCTAGTGAGACAGGTCACCCGGTTGCACCTATGCCGCTACGGGCAACGATCAGAGCGCGGGGGCGGATCTGCGCTGATCCCCATGAAATCATAAGTTGTCGCACTTGCTGAACCTATTGCTCAATCGTATCATGTCGCAGTAGGTCCTCGCCCGACATCCGACATGGCCGAGCATCGGGCCGGGGCAGTCGAACGGATATCGGTCCAAAATAACCGCGGTCTTTCAGCCCATCCTGCTCGGTCGCGCAAAGCGCCAGTCCGAGCGCAGACAGAGAGCAACTGGATTGCGACATGGAAAGCATTGCTGTGCTGGAGGAAAGCATTGGTTGGCGGCAAGAGGAGGTTCGGCCGGCCGCGAGGCTCGGGCAGCGCGCGTCGCTGGAGGCGATGATCAGCGGTACCGCGGATCCCGATCGGAACCGACGCATGGCGGCTGCTGAGCCGACGGAGGCGCCGGTCAGCGCCTCGGCGGCCGTCGGACAGCAGGGCGTCGGACCCGCCGCCACGATCAAGGGCGGCGATGGCGATGACCAGATTCTCGGGAGGGCCGGCGCTGACACCCTGGCCGGCGGCCCGGGCGCCGACCGGTTTGTGTATCGATCGCTGGGCGACGGCGGTGACGTCATCACCGACTTTTCGCCCGACGAGGGCGATGTCCTGCAGCTGAGCGGGGCGCTGAACGGCGCCGCCGTCCGCATGGCCGACGACGGCACGAACACGACCGTGAGCGTCCGCACTGCCGATGCCGACGCCTTCTCCGACCTCGTCGTCCTCGAGAACTACCGCCAGCCGATCGACGTCTGGTACGGCGATCACCAGCGGTTCGGCGCGCCCGGCGAACCCCAGCGCTGGGTCAACATCTTGGGCAACGTCTCCAGACCCGGCCTGGCCCTGCTCACGTATTCGCTGAACGGCGAACCCGCTCAGAACCTGGCGCTCGGTCCGGATAGCCGCCGCCTGAACGATGCGGGCGATTTCAACATCGAGCTCAGCTACGACCAGCTCGATCCATCCCCGACGGATGACGTGGTCAGGATCAGGGCGGCGTTCAGCGACGGCGAGATTTTTACCCGGGACGTGACCATCGACTACCGGCACAACCCTACGCCGACGGCCAACTACAGCATTGACTGGGCGGGGGTGCCTGCTCTCCAGGACGTCGTGCAGGTGGTCGACGGCTTGTGGTCGTTTGACGCCAGCGGTGCCCGACCGGCGCTGCAAGGCTACGACCGGCTGCTCGCTGTAGGCGACCGGACCTGGGACTCCTATGAGGTCAGCCTGACCATTACGCCCCATGATCTCGACACGAAGGATCCAAGCGGTCGCGCCGGCGCTATTGCCCTGGCGATGCTGTGGGATGGTCACACCTACCAGCCGGTCCATGGGCCGGCGCCGCACGCCGGCTGGGTTCCCGGCGCCCTGTTCGCCTTCACGACCGCTGACGGTGGCACCGTGCGCCTGCGCGCGAGCGACTACGTCGGTCAGCTGGACGTCGCCCGCTTCCGACTGGAACAGGGGTGCGCCTATAGCATCAAGCTGCGTAACGAACGCGCCGCCGGCTTCGATCGGACCTACAAGCTCAAGATCTGGGAGCTAGGCGAACCCGAACCCGCGGGCTGGCTGGTCCAGGGTACCGAGCGATTTTCCGAGCTGGTGACCGGTTCCCTGCTGCTGAATGCTCACTATGTCGATGTGACGTTCGGCGACATCACGGTGACCCAGCTATCGCCTTGAAATCCTGCCAAGGCGAGAACGCGCTGGCTGCCCACGGCTGGCTGCGAGCGTCACAGGGGCGAGCAATCTCGCCGGCAGCGATGACTTATGGGGACCGGTCGCACCGGCTCTCTCGTCTTACTGAAATTCAAGCATCACCTGCCGTCTGGTAAGTTGATCTTTCGAACAGCCGGCCCGACGTTCCCGCGACCGTTTACTTGGCTTCGCAGCATCGCCCGCGCGCAAAACACGTCTACCGCGGTGAGGTCGACGGGGTAAGGGCGGATTGATGCACGCTCCTGCAAGAGCGGGTGAGCTGTGTTGGTATGACAAATCTGCTGGTTAGCGGAAAAATCTCGACTGTTTGTGCAATTCTTCTGGCTATCTACGAAAATTTTGCCCATAGTGAACGAAACCCAAATTGCCCGGGGGGAAAACGCAGATGGACAAGCCGCGACGCGTGCTGCTCATCGCCCTGGATGCTGCCGAGCCCGAGCTGGTGGAACGGTGGATCGCGGACGGCTCGCTGCCGAACCTGCGCAAGCTTCGAACAGTCGGCGTGTACGGCAGGCTGGCATCGAGCGCCAAGTGGTTGACGGGCTCGCCCTGGCCAACGTTCTTCACCGGCCGCACCCCGGCGGATCACGGCATCTATCAGTTCTTGCAATGGCGCGCCGACGAGATGCAGGCGCGCCGCCCGACGCCCGACTGGCTGCCGGTCCAACCGTTCTGGCGCGACTTCGGCCGGGACGGCCGGCGAGCGATCACCCTGGATATCCCGCAGACCTACAGTCCCGAGCCGTTCAATGGGATCGAAATCACCGGCTGGGCGAGCCACGACACGCTCGCGCCGCCCGGTGCCTATCCCGCGGCGATCATGGATTGGGTACGGCGCGAGATCGGCCCCTCGCCGCTCGGCCCGGAAATCCATCGCCTGCAGGCCGCGTCCGAACTCCTCTCGCTGCGCGACGCTTTGCGCACCGCGGCGGAGCGGGTGGGCACGCTCGCCCAACGCCTGATGATCGAGCATCCCTGGGACTTCTTCGCGGTCTCGTTCGGGGCCGTGCACCGAGCCGGACACAAGCTCTGGGATCTCTCTTGCGTGGCCGGCGCCCCGAGCGAAGACGAAGCGCACGCCCTCGGTTCGGCCCTGAAGGACGTCTACGTCGAATGCGACCGGGCGATCGGCCGGCTGGTTGAAACGGCCGGGTCGGAAGCGACGCTCCTCGTGTGCTCGCTGCACGGGATGGGGCCGAACACCAGCCGGGTGCCGATCCTGGCCAGCATGCTCGCCCGGATTCTGAGCGGGTGCCCCGCCGACACGTCGCAGAGCATGCTACGCGGCATACGCCAGGCGCTGCCCTCGGTCTGGCGTAGCGAGCTCAAATCCAAGCTGCCGCTCGCGGTGCAGGATCGACTGACATCCTTCTGGCGGGTGCACGGCGTCAATTGGCAGACGACCGAAGCGCACGCCCTGACGGCCGATCAGCACGGCTACATACGGGTGAACTGCGCGGGGCGGGAGGCGAAAGGCGTGGTCGAGCCAGGCTTGCCGTTCGACTCGCTCTGCCAACGGATCATCGTGGGCCTGCACAGCTTCGTCGACGAGGATACCGGCGAGCCCGTAGTTGCCGAAGTGGGCAGGAGCGAGCGGCTATACCCGAGCGGCTGCCGCCGCCATCTGTTGCCCGACCTGATCGTCCGTTGGGCGGAGAGCCCCGCCAGCCGCCATCGTGCCGTGCGCTCTGCCCATTTCGGCATGATCCCCTGGCCGCTGCCAGGCAAGCACCCCGACGCTCGCAGCGGCAATCACCGGCCCGAGGGTTTCCTGCTGGCGGTCGGGCCGAGCTTGCCGAACAAGGGCCGCCTGCCGACCGCCGACATCATCGACCTCGCGCCGACGATCCGCTCGCTCCTGCATCTGCCGCCGGAGCCGGCACTGGCCGGTCTGCCGGTCGCGGCTCTGCGGCAAGCTGCCTAAACCCGCTTTGCGTGGCCGGAGCGGGCCACGCCTGCGGCCGACCGTCCCGTCTGCAGGCACGATCGGGCCGTCCCGTTACGCCCCCGATGCGCAGCCGAACACTCGGCCGGATCGTGACGCGCACGCCAATCAGCCCGTTTCGGGCGGCAGGGCACACCGCGCCGTACTCGACTTATGCGAAGATGCGCGCTTTGCCGCCCGTCGACAACGCGTGTTGCCCGGCGGCACCCCGGCTCAGATCGCCTGCGCTGAGCTGTTACTGACAATAGGAGATATGAATCTGGATGGTACGTTGTGCTGGCTGGCACAGGTAACCGTTCGGGGTCCGGCTTGCCTCCTTGGCGTGCCCGATCGTCTTCGCCTCCAGGCATCGATCGTCGAGCTGTTTGACCTCGGTCGTGCCGACCATGTTCTTCTCGTCGATGACGTCGTATTTATAAGTTGCTATCTTCCCGCCGGCAATACAGAATTTCTCACTCTGTTCATAGTCGTTGACGCAAACTGGGCCAACTCCACCTTTCGCCGTGTAGGCGAAGTCTTGGTTCATCTCTTTGGTTTCGCACTGCGCAAAAGACGTGCCACTCCCTGCGAGCAAGAGCACACTGGCCAACTGGGCCAAATGGCGACCTTTCATCTGGAGCGTCCCTTCGTGCTAACCGAGCCATCCTGCGTGCGAGCAAGATCCGGCATGCCTCCTCCCGAGCGCCGAGATCCCTTGACAAGCTCGGCGGCACGACCAGCATGCGCTTATCGGCCATATCAGGCAACCCGGGTCGGCCCGCGGGAGTGCCGCGCGCCACGGCAGGTCACTTCCCGACGAAGGAGGACCGGTCCTGAGCGCGCACGGATTGGGCCGCTCGAGCGACCCGCGCCACGAACCCGCGGGGGCCAAAGCATGTCTTGGCCAGGGCCGTCCAGCGCGCTGCCCCCCAGCGCGTCAGGCTCGATCCGCAACGCGGGCTGACTTCCCCGCCACCGTAATTGACCCGTGCGGACGAACACCGATTGGCTCTGAGAAGCCCAGCGTTCGAGACTGACCCCGGGCTTTGTTCTCGAAGCCCCCGTGTTGGACTTTCCCTAGAGCGAGCAACGTCTTTTTCGTTGGACGCGCAGGCCTGCTCCGCGTCGCGGGCTGTCGCCGGGGCTGGTCGGACACCATTTTAGACTAAGCTGGCCGCCACGTCGGGAATCGGGAGAAGGAATACGGCGCCTAAAATCGATCGCTGCAGTGCTCGCCTTGCTCGGCGCCAGCATCTTCTTGGCGCTGGGATTGGCCGAGGTTTCGTTGCGAGCGTTTCCGGGGCTGATGCCGGAAGAACTTCAGCTGCGCCTCCATTGGCGCGAGACGAGCCGCCCGGTCACGCTCCCGGACCCTTACCTGGGGTACATCTATCCGCCGAATCACGTCGCCCGAATCGAGCGCCCGCATGGTGATTTCGCGTTCACCTTCACCACCGATGAGCACGGATTCCGCAATCCTTCACCCTGGCCAGAGCGCGCTGGCATCGTGGTGCTCGGCGATTCCATGGCGTTCGGTTACGGCGTGGACGATGACCAGACGTGGACCACCCTGCTCGCGGCTCGGTTGCCAGGGAATCGGATCATCAATCTCGGTCTGCCTGGCTTACCCCCCAGCAATATCTGCGGAGCTACGAAAAATTCGGCCGGGCTTTGCAGCCGGCTCTCGTCCTGTTCTGCCTGTTCCCTGGGAACGACGTGACTGATGCCGTGGTTTTCGACCGCTGGGTGAAGGCGGGCTCACAGGGCAATTACCTCCTCAAGCGGAACGCTGAGGATACTCCACGCGGAAGCATCCGGCGCGTGCTCGAGCAAAGCTATCTGGTGAACTTGTTACATCACGCAAGCCAGAAGGCACTCGCCATCGGGGGTGACCGGACGATCGATTTCCCGGATGGCGGCCGGCTGCAGCTCGTGCCCGGACTCTATGCCAGGCACGATTTCGAGATGACGCCTGATCACCCCAATTTCCGCTTGGTCCTCGATACCGTGGAGCAGGCTCGCGCCTTGGCCGAACGGAACGGCAGCCGTTTCCTCGTGCTGCTGATGCCGACCAAGGAGGAGGTGTATCTGCCGCTGCTCGACGAGCCGCCAGGGCGTGCGGTCGCGTCATTCCTCACCGCATTCGATGCGGCAAAGATTCCCTACCTCGACCTCACGCCACTTCTCCAGGCCAGCGCCCGCCAAGGGACGCGTCTGTTCTTCGAAGTGGATGGCCATCCCAATGCGGCCGGCTACCGCGTGATCGCGGACGCGGTCCTCGACCACTTGCGCCGTGATCCGAACCGCTATGATCTCACGCCCGCACAATCGGCGGCCGGCGCGACCAACTAAAAATCGATCCGATTTGGAGTATTGGACCAGCCGGCCGCCGGGCAGGCCGTGGCAGCGGCCGATACGACCGGTCGCGACCTCGCCGTGCAAAAGCGCGGCGGAGGGTAAGATTGCTTGACGGCGACGGCGGAATCGGATGGCGACGACGCTGTTCCCGCATGCCTGGACGGCTGGATCGACGAGCCGAGCCCATCCGCGTGATCCGCCGCTTCGTGGATGCGATCGGCTTGGGTGAGCGTGGGTTCGACGGTGTCGCCCCCGAGGCGACGCACCGGCCGAGCTATCATCCATCAGCCCTGCTCAAGCTTTACATCTAAGGCTTCCGGAACCGGCCAGTCGAAGCGATGGCTGGAACGCGAGGCGCGGGGCGCAGCGTCGAAGTGCTGTGGCTGACGGGGATCACAAGACCATCGCGGACTTCCAGAAGGACAAAGGCGCACCATCCCCCGCGCAGGATACACTCACACGCAATCGAGAATCTCAAAGAGAACGAAAACTTGGTCACAACATGCGAAAAACCACCTGGCTGTGAACTGGATCACAGGGATTCGCGTGCGTCTGGACGATAAATGACGAGTTCGAAGATTTTCGAAAATGGAGTGGTCAAATGCTACAGCGATACAGCCATATTCAGCACCGGAGCTTCCGATGCCCTCCCCGCCATACCAGTGGCGAAGAGAACAACCTCAACCATCAGGAAGATTGCACGCATCGGTTTCTTCAGAGAGGAGGTTGCCTCATGCGTGTGCGATTTGTGTTACCGGCCGCCGCCATCGGGTTGGCACTGATTGCCCCGGGTGGTCAGTTGGCCGCGCAAGGCTCTCCGTCGACTCAGATTCGCCCCGCTCAGGTGAATGACACAGGCCAGTGCGACGACCTCTTGCAGCGGGTAGAGGCCAGGATGAGCACTGCCTTAGCACTTAATGTGCGAAGCGCCGCTGCAGACCTCCGCCAAGCGCAAGAGCTCTGCGATTCCGGCCATCCGGAGCAGGGCATCCCAATTCTCACGGGAGTCCTGGGTTATATGAATGATAACGATCCATCAGCGAGGCGCTAAAGATGCAAAGGCAATTGAATGAAGAGCGGCGGCTTCCGAACTGACCCCGACGCCCCCCCCGATTGAGCTTTGCAACCGGTGTGTTGCCGCTTGGGCTCTTCCGTAGCGCGCACGAGCAGCCGGGCGTCTGCCCTCCAAGGTCCCCCAGAAGGGACGCTGGCATGAGAGACAATCCTGACGCCCGGCTGCCGTCCCAGGCCGTTGAAGTACCGGACGTCTCTCATCCGCCGGCAGCCCCTGGGCCGGCGGATGAGGCTGCCAGGCAGGTCAACTGTCGGGTTCGGGCGTCAGCACCGACAGGAGCACGCTTTCCATCATGCTGCCGGTGTGATCGGTGCTCGCGGCCTCAAAAAGTCAACTCATTGAAATCGCGCGAGTTCTTGGGTTCGTTTGGTTTTTGGACGACGCTCCGACAGCCTCTGATTGCCCGCCGCCAGATGACTCCGCGTGCTAAATCATGTGTAGCACGGAACAGGAATTTGTTCCGCAGCCCCGGCTTGCAGCCACGGCGCGGTCAGCCCGGCGATCGCTTCCCTTTGGCGCGCCCGCTTGGCCAGGCCTCACGCGGAAATCGAGCCTTCGGTCGGCTCACCCGCCTTCTGCGGCTTTGCGCACCTGAGCCAGAAGACCCTTCTTGTCCGCGACCGCCAGGGCGTCGAACAGGTTTAGCACGCTTGCCACCACGCCTTTGGCACGCGTGATCTTGCGGACGGTGGCGAACGCCTCCTCGGCGGCGGGCAGATGGCGTTCATCCTCGCAGAGCGCAAGACCACACAGCGCCAGACCCTTGTGGTCCAGGGCCGAGATGTTCTGCCCGGACAGCTCCAGCAGCCGATCCGCTTCCGCCAATCCCCGCGCAAAAGCCTCGCGCGCGTCCGCGGGCTCGCGTTGCCGCAGCCGGATGATCCCCGTCGCTGTCCAGGCCGCCATGGTGTTTCCGGGGTAGTCGTACTGCCGAGCCTCGTCGATGCTCTCACGCGCCGCTGCCAGCTCCCCCGTGTAAAGGCAGGTGAGGGCGAGGCTGAAGCGCGCTTCGTGTTGGTTTTGTCGGTTGGAAGTCACATCCGCGATGTCGATGGCGTCTTGAAAGTGCTTTCAGGCCAGCGGTAGCTGACCCGTCTCCCGGCACACATCGCCCAGGTTTACCAGGGCGTTGCACTCGCCTTCGCGGTCCCCGATCTCGCGGGCAATGGCGAGGTTCTGCTCGTAATGCTCGATGCCGCGGGGGTAGTTCCCCAGGCTGTAGTAGCAGACGCCCAGGTTGCCGAGTGAACCGCCCTCGCCACCGCGGTCTCCGATCTCGCGGGCGATGGCCAGGCGCTGCTCGTGATGCTCGATGGCGCGGCGGTAATCCCCCAGGCTGAAATAGCAGAGGCCCAGGTTGCCGAGTGCAGTGCCCTCGCCCTGGCGGTTCCCGGTCTCGCGAGCGATGGCCAGGTGCTGCTCGTGCTGGTCGATGGCGCGGTGGTAGTCCCCCAGCCTGAAGTAGCAGAGGCCCAGGTTGCCGAGTGAACCGCCCTCGCTTTGGCGGTCCCCGATCTCGCGGGCGATGGCCAGGTGCTGCTCGTGATGCTCGATGGCGCGGCGGTAGTCCCCCAGGCTGTCGTAGCACAGGCCCAGTCCGCTGAGTCCATTGCCCTCGCCCCGGCGGTCCCCGATCTCGCGGGCGATGGCCAGGTGCTGCTCGTAATTCTCGATGGCGCGGCGGTAGTCCCCCAGGCTGTAGTAGCAGCTACCCAAATTGCCGAGGGAACCGCCCTCGCTTTTGCGGTCCCC
>JBKPNX010000260.1:0-11998 GCA_046732855.1 Pseudomonadota bacterium | reverse complement strand
CGCGATCCACGCCCTCGACGAAACGCTTCATCCGATCCCCCGCAATTGGTGCGGGATTCATACCGCGCGAAGCATTTGAAGCGAGGCGTTTTCACACAGCCAGGGTCAGCACCGGCCGTGCCGTGCAGGCTCGGTTGGGTCAGATAGGATCCGAGCAGATCGTCATCGGCTTCGAAGATCGATGCTGCTGCCGCGCTCGACGCCCCATCAAGCGCAGGTCCGTTGGTCGTGCCTGGCGCGAGCAGATCGTGGATGCTGCGCAGACCGGCCCCGGTGTCGATGCCGGCCCAGGCGCCTTCGTGACCCCGATAGCCGTCGACCACGGCGACCACGTTGTCGTCGACGACGACCTGAAGCTGGTCGCCCGCCAACGCGGCCTGGACCCGGTGCCCGGCGCCGCCCTCGATCGTGAGCCAGTTCTGCCCCTCGAAGTCGAACGCCGTGTCGACGCCGCTGTCGTTCAGCCCGATCACGAAGTTGTCGTTGCCCGCCTCGCCATACAGCAGGTCGTCGCCGGCGGAGCCGTGAAAGGTATCGTCACCGGCACCGCCATGCAGAATGTCGTTGCCGAGCTCGCCGAACAGCTGGTCGTTGCCGGAGTCGCCGAACAGCTGGTCGTCGCCGGCGCCGCCCAGCAGTGCATCATTGCCGCCGCTGCCATGGAGACTGTCGTCGCCGGCCCCGCCATAAAGCTTGTTGTCCCCGGCATTGCCCACGATCACGTTGGCAAGGGAATCGCCGACCACGTCATGATTGGCGGTGCCCTCGAGCGTGATGTTCTGGATGTCGCCTGCGATCTGCTGGGTGTGACCGGCGACGCCGCCCGGCAGGCTCTGGCCGAAGTTCTCGCTGAACACGAAGGTAGCCCGCTGTTCGCCCAACTGCTCGCGAAGATCAGTCCCGAACGCATCCTGAATCACGGAAGTGTTGCTGCCTGCCCCGGCGACGCCCGAGCCGCCGCCGAAGGCCACATCGTGGATGTTGTCGACCACCAGGATGTCGTCGCCGGCGCCGCCAAGCAGCCGGTCCGGATCGGCGCCGCCATCCAGGATGTCATTGCCTGAGCCGCCATCCAGCGAGTCGAGCCCGGCGCCGCCGGACAGACGATCGTCGCCGGCGCCGCCGAGCAGCGCATCGTCGCCGGTCTCGCCGAACAGGCCATCGTTGCCGGTGCCGCCGAGCAGGCGGTCATCGCCCGGGCCGCCGAGCAGCTGGTCGTCGCCGGCGCCGCCATCCAGCAGATCATCGCCTTCGTGGCCGAAGATCGTGTCGTTGCCCGCCCCGCCGGACAGCTGGTCGTCGAACGGCGTGCCATGGATCACGTCGTCCCCGGTGGTCCCGGTGATGACCGACCCGATTCGGCCCTTCGACTGCGCGCCATCCACATCCGTCGCGCTGCCGTCGCCGAGGTCGAACCCCTCGGGGGGCGCGCCGAGGCCGAACGTGACGCTCATGCCGGCCGCAACCACGCCGCTGCCGTTGGCGTCGGCCGGGGTTGCCCCCGGCGGCATCAGCGTTCCGCCAGGCACGCTTATGTTCGTGGCCGCCGCCAGCCCTGCTGCCCCGCTCGTCGCGAGCGGATCGAAGATCTCGCCGCTGGTCGATGTCGCGAGCTGGCCGGCAAGCGCGCCCTCGGCAGCGGGGCCCAGCCGCACCCCCGCCGCGTCGTGGTGCCATGCCCCCGCCCCCCGCTTCGCCCTCTCCGGCTCGCACGCCGCCGCCGGCCCGCGCCGTGCCGGCAGCGGCATTGCCCAAGGCGCCATCGCCTTCCGTGAGCAGAACCCCGATCAGGGCGGCGGTCAGAGGCGCCCCGATCGCCAGGCTGTCGAGGTTGAGCCGCGGCGGTCGCGCCGCGCTCGCGGCAGGGTGGTTGGCGGCCAGCCGGCGCTGTCGATCCCGCGCACGCTGCGACTCATAGGGGTCCGGTGACGCGGGGCTGGGCTCCCGCGAGCGCGAAGCGACCATGTGATGACCACCCCATCGGACCGCGCGCGTCATGGCGCCGGTCTCTGTTAACCTGGAATCTCAAGTTCCTCGACGCGAGAGGAACCTCAGGTTGATGGGGATATTATCCTGCAAGGTTGACGACTTCAAGTACTTTTTCACCTTAAGAGAGCGCGCCCCCTGAGGCCGGGAGCACAAGCCCCCCTGAGGAAATGCTGGGATGTGCTAAATTCATCAGCGGATTCAACCTACTCTCTGCAGAACCTCACCTTCGTTATCGGCCCCCTGGGCGGCGGCGTGGATCATCGCGTCGATCTCACGCGGATGGACCGGGGGGCTGAAATAGAAGCCTTGGGCCACGCAGCAGCCCTCGGCATCCAAGAGACTGAGCTGGCTGGCGCTTTCCACCCCCTCGGCGACTGAGACGAGGCCGAGGTTGCGCCCGAGGCTGAGGGTGGCGCGCACGATCGCCGCGGCGCTCGGGTCGTGCTCCAGCGCGCCGACGAACGAACGGTCGACTTTGATCTCGTCGAACGGGAACCGACGCAGATAGCTCAGCGACGAATTGCCGACGCCGAAGTCATCGACCGAGATGCGCACGCCCCGGCGCTTGATCCGGCGCAGGGTCTCGAGATTGGCCTCGGTATCCTGCATCAGCACGCGCTCGGTGATCTCCAGCTCGAGGCATTCGGCGGCGAGGCCGCTGCGCTCCAGGGTGTCACCGACCAGCTCGGCCAGGTCGGGCTCGCGGAACTGCACCGGCGACATGTTGACCGAGACGCGCAGCAGCGGCGCGCCCGCCTCGTGCCAACGCACCGCCTGCGCGCACGCCTGCTCGAGCACCCAGGCCCCGATCGGCACGATCAGGCCGCTGTCCTCGGCGATCGGGATGAAGTGGTCGGGGCTGACCCGCCCGCGCTCGGGATGGTTCCAGCGCAGCAGCGCCTCGACCCCGACCATGCGCCGGCTCGCGATGTCGATCTGCGGCTGGTAATGGATCTCGAACTGACCGCGCTCGAGCGCATGCGCGAGATCGCGCTCCAGCGCGCGGCGCTCGCGCAGCTCCGCGTCCAAAGCCTGATCGTACAGGCGGAACGCGCCCGGACCGTCGGTGCAGGCGCGCCGGCGCGCCTGCCGGGCATGCTCGAGCAGCGCGTCCGGATCAGCGCCATCGGCCGGGAACATGGCGACGCCGATCCGGGCGTCGATACTGGTCGGCTGCCCGCTCAGCTCGAATGGCTCCTCGAAGGAGCCGAGCAGCCGCTCGCACAGCGCCGCGGCGCTCGCCGGATTCTCGAGATCGCTCTGAATGACGCCGAATTCGCCGGCGCCCAGCCGAGCGAGAATGTCGGTCTCGCGCAAGGTGGCGAGCAGGCGGGCGCTCGCGTGGCGCAGCAACAGATCGCCGGCGCCGGCCCCGTGGGCCGCCGTGATCGCGGTGAAGTCGATCAAATCGAGACTGAGGAGCGCGGTGCAGCGATCGCCCCGACGCCTGCCCTTGAGGATGTTGCGCAAGCGGGCAAGGAACGCGTGGTCATTGAGCAGGCCGGTCAGGGCATCGTGGCGCGCCGCCCGCTCGGGCTCGCCGGGGAAGGCGCTGGCGGCGCGCGGGCCGGGCGCGGAGGCATGGCCGCGGACCCGCTGGCCCAGCACCTCCGCGGCCGTGCTGGCGGTGATCGCGAGCGCGAGCATGCCGAACAGGGCGGTCAGGTCACCGGTCGAATTCGCGACGAACGGTATGCTCGCGCCCAGCAATACACCGAACGTTGCGATCAGGCCGTTTAGCGATAGTCTGACGACAAACGATATGGAGATCACACCCTAATCCTTCCGCCCGCGAGCGAACCCGAGAGCGGCGCAGATTGGGCGACCTCGGTTAATGCAGCGCTAATCAAACCGCGCTAGGGGCGCGTAAGCCAGGTGTGACGCCGGCGGCGCTTCCGATCGCCAGCGGAGATGGTCCGAGCAGACGGGCCAGGACGTGCCGCTGGCTGCAAGTCCCGGCGCCGCTCCAGGTCGGGTGGAAGATAGCGAACCCGCGCGGGGCAGCGGCCCAGTTCGGTCAGCGTGAAGGCATCGAGGGGAATGGCCAATGGCTTGTCAGGCAATGGCGGGGGGCGTCCCGACCTCATTCTTCAGCCGTTTCGCAGATTGCCCGGCGCATAGTCGGAGGACTCGCCTGATGCTTGCTGTCATGTTGCCCGCGCACGTGCGCCTGCGGTCGGCCGGTCTCGCGCTAGGCGCGGCCATCGCGGTGCAAGGCTGCGCCGCCCGGTCACCCGACCCGGCAGCGAGCTTTGCGGGCACGTCGCCTGCTGCGCCGGCCGAGGTGCCGCCCGGCGCGATCGAGGTGGGCGACCAGCTCTATCAGGTGCCGATCGGCGCCGATCACGACGGCTGCGCGCGGTACCGGCTGTACTCGCCGACCAAGCTGGTCGCGCAGGCGATCTATTACCGTGACCGCGCCGGCGGCTTTACCCCCGACCGGCGCCAGGCCGCTTGCGCGGGCGGCACACCCGACTGAACAGAACCGCCGTCACCCTGATCGCCTGATGGACCCGGTTCGCGCTCGTCGGTGGCGCGAACTTCGCCCGGACGCAGCGCCGGCGGCTTGACTCCGACCGACACCACGCCGCCCGTGCCGGCCGTGGGCCGACTCGCCAGCCGCCCGAGACTCCCGGCCCAGCGGAGCGGCCGCCCTTGAGCGCCGCCGACCGGCCGCCTGTCCGGCTTGACCACGAAAAGGCACCGACGAGGCAGCCCCGCTTGATGCTCTGCCACTGCGCCAAGCTCGCCACCGCCCCAGCGCATCCCCGTCAGGATGGCGTGACCGCAAGCGACCCGATGCCGATGATGCCGGCGTGGCTTGACGGACAGCCACTACGCCAGACCCTGGCCGCGGGCAGGACTGCCGCTCAGAAGCGGCGGCGCAGCCTCAGTGTCACGGCGTGCTCCGGCGCCGCCTCGGCGTCGTGGCCCGGCTGGAGGCGGGTCAGCCAGTTGACGCTGACCTCGCCCGCGGCCGCCAGGGGGAAGCCATAGGCCAGCTCGAGATCCAGCTCGCGACCGGCGGGCGACAGCTCGATGCGCTCGCGCCGGCGCACGATCTGGCCCTCGAAGGTCCGGCCGAGCGGCCGGTCGAGCTCGGCAGCGCCTGCTTCCACGCGCAGCGGCTGCGCCAACGCCACGCTCAAACGATCGCCCGTAGCCGCCACGTCGCGACGGCCAACACCGAGGCCAAAGCTGCTGCTGGGCAAGGCGGACACGCCCTGCAACAGGCCCTGCGCCGGTCCGTGCGAGCGGGTCAATCCCATGTTTGCCTGGCCGAACAGCTCGAAGCGGCTCCCCAGCTCGGCGCGGCCGGCGAGCCCCAGGAAGCTGGTCGACGAGCCGTCGGCCAGGCCGAGCGCCCCGCCGCCACTGGCATCGAGCATGCGGCCCTGCTCTTGCAGCTGGCCGAACTGCAGGCCGAGGCGCCAACCGGCCGCCCCGAACCGGACCAGCTCGCCGGTCAACGCGGTATTGGCGCCGGAGGCATAGGGATCGTCGCCACCGCGCCCGGCTTGGCCGAAGCCCACCCGCAACGACCAGTCCTGCCCGAGCCGTTGCGCCAACGCCACGCCGTCGCCGCCGTCGGCCAGCGCGAGATACGGCGAGGCGAACGCACCGCCCGTGAGCAGGTCCGGCAGTGCGCTCCGCTCCTCGCTCGCCAGACCGAACTGGCCCTGCAGGCTCGCGCCATGGGTCACCGTCAGCCGGCTCGCGTCATCGAGCCTGGCGCTCAGGGCAAAGCCATCCTCCAGAGGGTCTTCCGGCTCCATCCACGAGCCTTCAAATGGCGCGCGCTCGAGCCTGTCCCCGAGGTGCAACGACACCTCGCCGCGCGAGCCGAGCGGTGCCGCGACCGCGCGGCCTGCGCGACCGGGCGAAAGCCATCCCTGCAGGTCCGGCGAAACGCTCGCCGCCATGCGTCGGCGGTCGAGATCGATCGAATAGGCTCGGCCGTAGCCGTCGAGAAAGATCGCAGATCCGAGATCGGGTCCACGACCGAAGGCGCCGCCGAGACGGAGCCCGGTGGCCTCCAGCGCCGCGCCGGCACCGTCGACCGTGGCGCCGAGCGGCACCGTCAGCGGCCCCTGCGGGCTCAGCGCGGCGGCAAGGTTGAGCGAGCCCCGGCCATAGACGGCATCGGTGCCGGGCGCGCCCAGGTCGGTCGCCGTCCCCAGCAACAGCTCGACCACCTGCTGGGCGCTGAGAAACGGCGCCCCTTGGAGGAGCAGGGCCACCGCGCCCGTGACGTGCGGCGTCGCGAACGAGGTGCCGCTGACCAGAGCGGCGCCGCCGTTCAGCTGGGGCGCCAGGATCTCGACGCCGGGCGCGGCCAGAAAATGGGTACTGGCGCTACCGGCGCGATTGCTGAAATCGGCGATGTCGCCGTCGGCGTCGAGCGCCCCGACCACGATCGCCTGCCCGCCGGCCTCGGAGCTGCCGGCGAAAGTTCCCGGAAAGATCGGATCGGCGGCGCCGTCGTTTCCCGCCGCGAGCACCAGAATCCGCCCGGCAGCGACCGCACGCCCGAACGCTTCGACCAGGGGTCCGTCGAGCGAACCGGCGCCGCCCATGCTGTAGTTGATCACCCGCGCGCCGTGGGTGACCGCGTAGTCGGTCGCCCGGGCCACGTCCGCCTGGTCGAACACGCACGCACCCGGGCACGAGCCCGGCGCGTCCGCACGCACCACCAGCAGATGGCCATCGAACGCCACGCCGTGCGCCAGAGCGCCGTTGCGCCGCGCGGCAATGATGCCGCCGACCGCGGTGCCATGGCCGTCGAGATCGCCGAGCGTCGCGGCGCTGCCGCCGACGATGTCGGTGCTGGCGCCATCGATCGCGCCGGCGAACTCCGGATGATCGAGATCGATCCCGGTGTCGATCAGCCCGACGACAACGCCGTTTCCGGTCGCCCCGGCGGCATACGCCGACGACGCGTTGATCGCCCCCAGGCCACGGTTGGCGAAGTATTCCGAGGTCTCGAAGAAGGATCGTGGCTGATTGCCCACCGATCCGGAACTCGAACCGCCACCGCCACCGCCGCCGCCACCACCGCAGCCTGCGAGCAACGCGAGCGCCAGTGGCACCCAACCGCGCCGCCCGAAGCGCAGCAGCGATAAGCGTTCGAAACAGGACGGCGGCGCCGAGCGCGGCCATCGCCAGTTGTTTGTGTCCACTTCCGATTGATCCCAAATCGAGCCGGAGATCTGAATGCGCTCATTTGGTTAACAAAAGGTTAGCGCATTTCGGCGGCCGAGGCCTCGGCGTTTGGCCCACCCTCCCCTGCCGATCTCCCCACCCCCAAGCCGGCCGCGTCGAATCCGCTGCCGCGGCGTCGCCCACTGCTCACGCCGGATCATAGCGCCGGCGGGGTCGGGAGTCAGGCGGGGCGGCAATGCAGAGGAAGGCGTGCAGCGGTTCGCTGGACGCCGACGTTCCGCGGCGGCACGCACCGCGGTCGGCGCGGCGATCGCGAGACGTCTGCTGGTCACGGCGAACTCGGCTGCTTTCGCGCTGCTGCTGCGCCAAGGATCGGCTAGGATCGGCCGGCCAGCGTCCGGCACGGGAGGATGGGTCATTGCGCATCGCGATCATGGGATCGGGCGGGGTCGGCGGCTACGTGGGCGGCCGCCTCGCTGCCGCCGGCCAGGCTGTCACTTTCCTCGCCCGCGGCGCTCATCTCGCCGCGATCCGGGACCAGGGGCTGGCGCTGCGCAGCGCGCTAGGCGACGTCCTGATCCGGCCGGCGCAGGCGAGCGACGACCCGGCCGCGATCGGCCCGGTCGATCTCGTGATCTTCGCGGTCAAGCTCTACGACACCGAGGCCGCCGCGGCAGCGCTCGGGCCCCTGCTCGGACAGGCTACGGCGGTGGTCACGCTGCAGAACGGGGTCGACAGCACCGAGCTCCTGGCTCGCGTCCTCGGGCGCGATCGCGTGATCGGCGGCGTCGCGCACATTGCCGCCGTGATCGCCGAGCCCGGCGTGATAGGCCACACCGGCACCATGGCGAGCTTCGTCTTCGGCGAGCTGGACGGCGCGAGGTCGGAGCGGGTCGAAGCCCTGTCCGCGGCCCTGCGATCAGCCGGCGTCGATAATCGGATCAGCGAAGAGATCGGGCGCGACATCTGGGACAAGATGGCGTTCCTTGCGACCTTCGCCGGCCTGACCGCGCTGATGCGTCTGCCGATCGGCCCTATCCGGAAGGACGCAAACACGCGCGCCATGCTGCGCGACGGCCTGGGCGAAGCCTGTGCCGTCGCCCGGGCCAAGGGCATCGACCTCGCGGGCGACTTCGTCGAGCGCACGCTCGAGCGCTGCGACCGGCTGCCCTACGAGATGAAGTCCTCGATGCTCCAGGACCTCGAGCGCCGCCGCCGCCTCGAGCTGCCCTGGCTCTCTGGCGCGCTCGTCCGCCTGGGCCGGGAGCTCGGCGTTCCCACCCCGATCCACGCCTTCATCACGACCGCGCTCAAGCTGCACGCCGACGGCGGCTTAGCTCCCAGTGTTTTTGGCCTGTCATAACGAAGCCAGCTTGCTCATTGAAGTTCAAGTGCGCAGCAATCTTTTCGAGAACACTCGGTCGGCGGGTATCGTCTGACGACCTGAAGAAAGGTGACCGTCGTTTCAGTTCAGGAGGATCAAGCGGCGTCTCAGACCGAGTCGGCTCGAGCTTGCTCTAACGCTGCAACGATGGCACGACCATCCGACTGGGTCCACTTTGTAAGTGGTCGGCGTAGCTTGCCGGTCCAAGAGTTAGGATTTGCGAGACCTTGGAAAATAGACAGGCGATCTTTCATTTCCTTGATTGGAACGCCCATCGTCGGCGGGAGGGCGATGCGGACCTTCACAGGAGTTCTCACAGGAAATGCGTCACCTTCCCATCTTGGCGGTTGATCGCGCGATGCTTCGCCAGTTACCTCCAGCAGGCCAACCCACCTCGACACGCCGATGAGATAGGACAATAAATAATCACCTCGATTGATTCGTTGCGCGGTTTCCCATCGGTCGTCGCGAAAACCGCACTGCTCGACGCCGGCCTGCCGAAACTTCTCCCAGGTCTCAACGGTGCACAAGTCGAGCCAGTAGCTGGTTTCCGGCACCTTGTACCTCCTCTAAGCCTCCAAACAAGCCAAGTTATCCGCAGGTGTCGCCCCGTTCAAGCGACCAGCGCAGCATGAGTTCTTGTCGATCTACGCCGCGCGTTGGCGGCTCGCGAGCAGGATCAGCGGCAGGGCGCCGAACGCGAGCAGGGTCATGATGTGGAAATCGTTGACGTAGGCGATCATCGCCGCCTGGCGGTCGATCTCGCGGCTGATCGCGAGCAGGCCGCCCATGCTCGACAGGTCGAACCCGTGCAGGCCGAGCGTCTCGTTGAACGGCGAGGCGAGCGCGGCGAGTTCCGCCCGGTTGTGCTGGGTCGAGCGCACCAGGTAAGTCACGGCGAGCGAGACGCCGATCGACGAGCCGACGTTGCGCACCAGATGGAAGATCGCCGAGCCGTCGGTGCGCAGCGCCGCCGGCAGGGTCTCGAAGGTGATCAGCGACAGCGGCAGGAACATCATGCCGACGCCGAAGCCCTGCAGCAGGCCCGCCCAGAACACCTCCGCGGTGCCGGTATCGAGATTGAAGCCGGACATCAGCCAGGTCGAGACGCCCTGCGCGACGAAGCCGAGCGCCAGGATGAGGCGCGGATCGCAGTGGGCGACGAGCCGGCCGCAGACGATCAGCGCGACCATGTTGCCGATGCCGCGCGGCGCCAGCAGCAGGCCGATCATCAGCACCGGATAGCCGTTCAGGCGTTCCAGCATGGTCGGGATCAGGACCATGGGCACGAACACGAGCAGCCCGAACACGAACATCAGGATCAGGCCGACCGCGAAGTTGCGGTCGCGGAACATGCGCATGTCGAGGAACGGCTGCGCCGCGGTCACGCTGTGCGCCACGAACAGGTAGGCGCCGACCAGCGCGAGCATCGACCACAGCAAAATCTCCTCGGACTCGAACCAGTCGAGCCGCTGGCCGCGGTCGAACACGAGCTGCGTGGCCGCGACCGCGACCGACAGCGTGACGAAGCCGAACCAGTCGAGCCGGCGCTTCGGCTGGCGTCCTGCGTCGGGCACGAACGCCAGGCAACCGAACAGGGCCAGCACGCCGAACGGCGCCACGATGAAGAACACCCAGCGCCAGTTGTACAGCTCGGTCATGTAACCGCCGATGGTCGGCCCGAGAATCGGCCCGAGCATCACGCCGATGCCCCACAGCGCCATCGCCTGGCCGTGCTGGGCCCGCGGGAAGGTGTCGAGCGTGATCGCCTGGGACAGCGGCACGAGCGGCGCGCCGAACAGGCCCTGGCAGGTGCGCCACAGGATCAGCTCGGGCAGCGAGGTGGCGAGCCCGCACAGCACGGTGCTCACGGTGAAACCGAGCACGGCGCCGACCAGCAGGCGCTTGCGCCCGAGGCGCGCGGCGAGCCAGCCGGTCGGCGGCGTGGCGATGGCCGTGGCGACGATGTTGAAGGTGAGCACCCAGGCGATCTGATCGATGCTCGCCGACAGATCCCCCTGCATCTGCGGCAGGGCGACGTTCGCGATGGTCAGCGTGGTCGCGTACAGCGTGGTCGCGAGGATGACCGAGAGGAGGACGAGCGCGCGGGCGAACCCGGTCTGCGGCGCCGTCGCCGCAATAACGCTCAATCGGCGCCCTTTACCGCCGCGACCGCCCGGCTGAACAACTTGGCGAGCTCCGGCTCGCGCTTGGTATCGATCGACACGGTCACGGTCATGCCGGCGCGCAGCGGCGGCTGACCCTCGACCCGCTCGACCGCGATGCGCACCGGCAGCCGCTGCACCACCTTGACCCAGTTGCCGGTCGCGTTCTGCGGCGGAATCAGCGCGAACTCGGCGCCGGTCGCCGGACTGATGCTGGCCACCTTGCCGATCCACAGGTCGTCCGGGTAGGCGTCGGCGTCGATCTCGACCTGCTGGCCGATCTCGACGTGTTCGAGCTGGGTCTCCTTGAGATTGGCCTCGATCCAGGTGGTGGCCGGATTGACGATACTGAACGCCGCCTGGCCTTCCTCGAGCCATTCCCCCGGCTGCAGGCGCATCGGGCTGACCATGCCGTCGGCCGGCGCCCGCACCACCGCATGGGCCAGCTCGCGCGCGGCCATGTCGCGCTCGGCCTCGGCCTGACGGTACATCGGATGCAGCTCCGCCGCGCTGGCGGGATCGCCGCCGAGCTTGGCGAGCACGGTGCGCAGCTTCTCGCGCAGCGCCGCCTCGCGCTGCTGCGCGCCCATCAGGTCGACCTCGGCCTCCTCGCGCTTGACTTCGGTCGAGATGCCGCGCCCCTGCAGCTCGCGCTGCCGCTCGGCCTGCTGCGCGTAGAACTGCACGCGCTCCCTCGCTTCCTCGATCTCCGCCTCGATCTGGCGGAACTCGGCGCGCCAGCCCTCGATGTCGTTGCGCACCGCGAGCATCTTCGCCTCGGCCATGTCGAGCGCGATCTGGAACGGCTCCGGGTCGAGGCGGAACAGCACGTCGCCCTGCCGCACGAGCTGGTTCTCCGCGACGTCGACCGCGATCACCCGACCATCGACATCCGGGCTGATCGCCACCAGGTCCGCCTTGACGTAGGCGTTCTCGGTCGACACGTAGCGGCCGGTCATGGCGTACCAGTACAGGCCGAACGCCCCGACGAGCGTCGGCACCACCACGAGCAAAAGGGGCCGGATCAGCCGGCGCGGGCGCCGACGCGCATATGGCGGCGACTCAGGCCGGCAGGGAGCTTCGTCCTGCACCGGTGCCTTCCCGTTCGCGCCCCTCGTTGCCGCCGAGGCTGCCGTTGCCGTTCAGCCGCAAAAGGTTACCCTTGACCAGCCGCAGCGTCTGGAGCAGTTGCTCGCGCTCGCCCTCGTCCAGGCCATGGAGCGCATGGGCGCGCAGATCGGCCGCGAGCACCCGGAGCGCGCGCATCAGACCCTGCACGTTGCGCGTGAGATAAACC